>CAJTQP010000004.1 GCA_910578575.1 uncultured Oscillospiraceae bacterium | reverse complement strand
GGCAGAGTGCAGGGACAGCGTCCCTGCCGGGTCCGGGCAGCGCCCGGAACAGCCGATGTTCCGAAGGAACGAGGCCCCTTTGTTTGCGTATAACGTCACAGTTACGTTACTTTCTTCCCCGCACAGTGCGGAGGCTGTTGTCCGCTTTTTTTCAGAAAAAAAGCGGACGGAAAAAAACAACGGGGGCGAGCCTGAGAGGCTTCTCGTGTGGATTTGTATTCGCCCGAAATCCCCTGGTGCTTCCGTCCACCACCGGTAGGCAGGCCGGGCCGGAGATACCGGCCAGGGGCGTGGTTCCGCTGTGGCGGAATTGGGGGGTGGGTGCGTTTGGATGTTTGGGTTTTTGTGCTCGGATTGGTTCTACCCCATCTAGGAAGTGGGTGGGGAAAGGGGGCGTGGGAGCTTGCGTTGGTGTTGGGGTCGGTATTGGGGTCGGTTGGAGTTAGGTTTGATTAAGTTTGATTGGGTTTGATATGTTGGGGGTGGTATTTCTGTGCGGCAAGGGACGGCGAAGGCGTTACCCTTCCACCGCCCCTTGCCGTATAGAAAGAGAGAGGATTAAGAGATGGTCAAAATTTAAGTGGTGTCACGCTGCGTGCTTCGGCTCAGTTAATGGCAATCTGCCGCCGCTCCGGCTGCGCCGGTACCTGCTTGGGCAAGGTCAGGGCCAGGATCCCATTCTCATAGCTGGCGGAAATAGCGCTTTCGTCGATCCCCGTCACATCAAAGGTCCGGGCAAAGGAACCATACCGCCGCTCCCGGCGGATGTAGTTGCCCTTCTCGTCCTTCTCCCCGCTCTCCTCCTTGTGCTGGGCCTTGATGGTGAGGATGTTGTCCTTCAGATCCAGCTGGATGTCCTCCTTGCGGAAGCCCGGCAGCTCCGCCTCCAGAAGGAACTTATCCCCCTGGTCACGGATGTCTGTGCGGAAGGCGGGAAGGGTGGCGTTGGTGTTGTCGAAGAATTTCTTCTGGAAGTTGTCAAAGATGTCGAAGAAGTTGTCGTCTCTGCGCTCAAAAGGAATCATACCAAACATACTATCATATCTCCTTTTTCTATATTCGGTCCGGCAGATCTGCCGGGGGGCCTCATGGTGTGGCTTGCAGTCAGAACCGGTGAGTGCTGAGCCTCGTTCCGGTTTCACTGGCTTGTGTCCCGACTACGAGAGGTATCTTACTGCGATTTTATGAATAAAGTAAGATAATAATGTGTCTAAATTGTAAACGTTAGCACTCATCGTGCCTGAGTGCTAAAATCGAAGCATCCAACGGGGAATGATTTCCGCCGTTGTTCTGACCGGGGGTTTGTGGTATACTATATAAACTGTTCCGTTCTTGGCCCCGCAGCTAGGATATCCGCGGGAGTATGGTTTTATCACGTATATCACTGGAAGTTTTGCGTTTTACACAATAGAGGAGGAGACAACAGATGGCAGGATTGTCACAACGGATGGTGGCCTTAGGCACCGCCCGGTCGGAGATACGAGAGGCCTTCGCCTTTGCCCAGCAGCGCATTGCCCAGGTGGGGGCGCAGCAGGTGGAAGATTTTTCCTTGGGCAACCCCAGCGTCCCCGCCCCGGACTTGGTGCGCCAGACCGCCCAAGCCCTGCTGGCGGAGATGGATCCGGTGAAGCTCCATGGCTACACCCCCGCCCAGGGGGACGCCCAGGTCCGGGCCGCCCTGGCGGAAGATTTGAACCGCCGCTTCGGCACAGACTATACCGGCGACTGCCTCTACCTGACCTGCGGTGCCGCCGGGGCCCTGTGCTGCGCCCTCAGCGCCCTGGGCTGCCCAGGGGACGAGTTCATCACCTTCGCCCCCTACTTCCCAGAGTATAAAGTCTTTGTGGAGAGCGCCGGGGGGACGCTGGTGGAGGTCCCCGCCCGCTTGGAGGATTTCCAGATCGACTTCCCCGCCCTGGAAGCCGCCCTCAACGAAAGGACCAAGGCGGTGCTCATCAACAGCCCCAACAACCCCACCGGGGCGGTGTACTCCGCCGCCACCATAGAGCGCCTGGCAGAACTGCTCCAGGAGAAGAGCCAGGCCTATGGCCACAGGATCTATCTCATCTCCGATGAGCCCTACCGGGAAATCGTCTACAGCGACACCCCCCTGCCCTGGGTACCGGACTATTACGACCATACCCTGGTCTGCTATTCCTATAGCAAGTCCCTCTCCCTACCCGGCCAGCGCATGGGCTATGTCCTGGTCCCCCAGAGCGTGGAGGACTTCCCCCTGCTCTACGCCGCCCTGGGCGGAGCAGGCCGGGCCTTGGGCTACGTCTGCGCCCCCAGCCTGTTCCAATTTGTGGCCCAGCGCTGCACCGGGGTGACCGCGGATCTTAGCATTTACCGCCAGAACCGGGACACCCTCCTCACCGCCTTGCGGGGGATGGGCTACAGCTGTGCCCAGCCGGAGGGAGCCTTCTACCTCTTCCCCCAGACCCCAGAGCCCGACGCCGGAGCCTTCTGCGCCAAGGCCAGGGAGCTGGACCTGATCCTGGTGCCGGGGGACAGCTTCGGCTGCGGCGGACACGTGCGCATTTC
The DNA here is from genome assembly GCA_910578575.1 of uncultured Oscillospiraceae bacterium. Classification (GTDB taxonomy): domain Bacteria; phylum Bacillota; class Clostridia; order Oscillospirales; family Oscillospiraceae; genus Evtepia. The sequence continues at coordinate 62,658 of CAJTQP010000004.1, read as the reverse complement.
GTATTGCGTCCAGCCGGAGCTCATCCAGCGGGCCCTGCCGAAATTTGAGAAATTGGCCCGGATGTACGGGTTGATGTGATCCCGTGGGAACGCCAGGTGGCCGGTAAATCGCGGGCCGGCGAGGGCGCCGTCGGGGACAGGAGCCCCATGGACCCCAGCAGGGCCAGCGGTAAATCGCGGGCCGCCCAGGGGGGCGGCCCCTACATCCAACGTGGTTGGCACGCAAGATAGCTGTGTTCACACGACAGGCCCAACCACGTCCATTGTGAACCTACGGGTGGTGAGGACGCCGGCGCGTCTTTGTAGGGGACGCCGCCCTCGGCGTCCCGCCCGATTGTCCCTCCCGCGTTGCGTTGGGGTGTGATTGTCTCCTGCGTTGCGCTGGGGTGTGATTGCCTCTCGCGTTTCGTTGGGGTGCGATTGCCCTTCCTACGTTTCGTTGGGGTGTAATTGTCCCGCTCACGTTGCATTGGGGCGTGGGTGCCCCCTCACTCCCCCGGCAAACAATGATACACTTCCCCATCCTCCGGCACCTCCCCCCGCAGGGCAAACAGCTCCTCCACCGTCACCAGACAATACCCCCGCTCCAACAATTCATCCACACAGGCCAGAGCGGCGGTGACAGAACTGTGGAAAATGTCGTGCATCAGGACAATGTCCCCGTCCCCCGCATCTTTCAACACCGCCTGGATGATCCGCTCCACGTCCTCATCCCGCCAATCCTCGGTGTCCACCGACCAACAGATGATGGGGGCCTGCGCCCACTGCTTCAACGCCTCGTCTACATAGCCGTAGGGCGGGCGGACCATGAAGTGGGATTCCCCCACCAATTCCTCCAGGGCATGGCGGCACTGGTCCAGCTGCCGGTCAATCCCCGCCCGGTCCAGGCCGGAGAGCTGGACATGGTCCCAGCTGTGCAGGCCGATCTGATGGCCCTCGTCGGCCATCCGCTGGATCAGCTCCGGCCGGGTGGAGATCTGCTTGCCGATGAGGAAAAAGGTGGCCTTGGCTCCCCGTTCCTCCAGGCCGTCCAGGAGGACACGGGTGGTCCCCGGCCAGGGGCCGTCGTCGAAGGTCAGGGCGATGTAGCCCGCAGGCTCCGCCGCCGCCGTGGGGACGGCGGGCCCAGCCCCCGGCAGCAGCAGCAGCGCCGCCAAGGCCATGCCCAAGGCCACCGCCCAAAGTACCCAGATCCCATGTTTCCGCATCCTGTCCACGCCCCTTTCTGCTCCATGCAGTATGCCCCCAACGGGGGAAAAGTTGCGGGGGACAGGGGCGATCCATTGAAAAAATGCAAGGAGTATCGCCATGAAAAAAGTCGTCGGCATCGCGCTGGTTTTAGCGCTTTTGATCTTTCTCATCCCCATGGGCCTGCGCCAGGAGCGCACCGCCCAGGAGGAACAGCCCAGCACCCACACCCAGCTCCCCGACAGCGGCCACGTCCTGAACATCCTCACCGACAGCGGGGTGGAGCCCATGGACTTAAACCAGTACCTCTGGGGCGTTGTGGCTGCGGAGATGCCCGCCAGCTTTGAGCAGGAGGCCCTCCGGGCCCAGGCCGTGGCCGCCCGGACCTACGCCCTCCACAAGGCCGGGGGAGCGGTGAACCACCCGGAGGCGGACCTGTGCACCAATTACGCCTGCTGCCAGGCCTGGATCTCCCAGGACGCCGCCCGGAACAACTGGGGGGAGAACGCCGACGCCTATGCCGACAAGATCACCGACGCCGTGGCCGCCACCGACGGCCAGGTGATCCTCTATGAGGGCAGCCTCATCACCGCCGTGTTCCACTCCTCCTCCGGCACCGGCACCCAGGACGCCGTGGAGGTCTGGGGCAACGACGTGCCCTATCTCCACAGCGTGGCCTCCCCGGAAGGGGAGGAGGTGCCCAACTACCACAGCGAAGTCACCCTCACCGCCCAGGAATTCCGGGAGAAATTCCTCGCCGCCCACCCGGAGGCGGTGCTGGAGGGGGAGGACCCCGCCGCCTGGATCGGGGACTGCGTGGTCAACGACGCCGGTAGCGTCCACAGCATCAACATCGCCGGCATCACCCTCACCGGGGCCCAGGCCCGGACCATCTTCGGCCTGCGCTCCGCCGCCTTTACCGTGGATGCCGCCGGCGGCCAGGTGAAGTTTTCCGTCACCGGCTTCGGCCACGGGGTGGGCATGAGCCAGTACGGCGCCAACGCCATGGCCAAGGAGGGCCGGGGGTATGTGGATATCTTGAAACACTACTACACCGGGGTCTCTGTGGAAATCTGCCCGGAGGGCTTGTATCCTAAGCACAGTGGACAATAAATATCCCTGTGGATTGATACTTTTTTGTAACCAGCCTGTAAAACTTCGTCATTTTTACAAGGGTTTTTCCCCTTTGTGCGTTCTGACAAGGGGTTTTTCATGGGAATATACGGGCATTGTGGAGGGCCTGTGGACGTATCCCTGGGGAAAAAATCCAGGAGGGACAAAGGTTTCCCACATTGTCCACATGGTTTTCCACATTATCCACAGGGTTGTTAACATACAGTTCCACCTGTCAAAAATGAATGTCAAGAGAAAAGTTCCCGGTGGATTTGCTAAAAATTGCCGGGAGAGGAGGTTTTATGTCCCAGCTCATCGCCGCCATCGCCACCCCCCCTGGCACCGGGGGTGTGGGCATCCTGCGGCTGTCCGGCCCCGGTGCCAGAGAGGCGGCCTCGGCGGTCTTTCGCCCCCTGGGCCCCACCCCTCTGGCGGAGGCCCCGGACCGGCAGCTCCTGTATGGAAAACTCCTGGACGGCAGCGGCCAGGTGCTGGACAGCGCCCTGGCCTTCGTCAGCCGGGCCCCCCGGAGTTATACCGGGGAGGATACCGCCGAGCTCCACTGCCACGGCTCTCCCATGGTGCTGTCCCTGGCCCTGGAGGCGCTGTATGCCGCCGGGGCACGGGCCGCCCAGCCGGGGGAGTTCACCCAGCGGGCGTTCTTGAACGGGAAGCTGGACCTGACCCAGGCGGAAGCGGTGATGGACCTCATCGACGCGGAGACCCCCGCTGCCGCCCGCGCCGCTGCCGGGCAGCTGGAGGGGGCCCTGTCCCGGCGCATCGGGGCCATCTATGACGGCTTGGTGGACCTCTCCGCCCACTTCCATGCGGTGTTGGACTACCCCGACGAGGAGCTGGACCCCTTCCGCACCGACACCATCGCCGCCGCCCTGGACCAGGCTCTGAGGGCGCTGGATGCCCTCCTGGCCACGTACCAACGGGGGCGGCAGCTCACCCGTGGGGTCCCCACCGCCCTGCTGGGGCGGCCCAATGTGGGGAAGTCCTCCCTGCTCAACGCCCTGGTGGGGTATCAACGGGCCATTGTCACCCAGGCCCCCGGCACCACGCGGGATACCATCGAGGCCCGTGCCACCCTGGGGGGGGTGCTGCTGAACCTGACGGATACCGCCGGCCTCCGAGAGGCCGGGGACGAGGCGGAGCGCTTGGGGGTCGCCCGCAGCCGGGCGGCGGCGGAGACGGCGGAGCTGGTCTTTTTGGTGCTGGACGCCTCCCAACCCCTGACCCAGGAGGACCGGGAGGCCATGGCCCTGGCCCAGAAGGCCCCCCACTGCATCTGCCTGCTGAACAAGTCCGACCTACCCCCGGTGCTCACGGCCCAGGATTTGCCCTTTGCTCAGGTCTGCCCGGTGAGCGCCAAGGAGGGCAGGGGCTTGGAGGACTTGGGGGCCCTGGTGGCGGCCTTGTTCCCCGCTGGGGACAGCCAGGGGGGAGAGCTCCTCACCAACGCCCGACAGGTGGAGGCCGCCCACCGGGCCAGGGGGGATTTGGAACGGGCCCAGGAGGGCCTGGGCCTGGGGACTCCGCCGGACCTGCTCCTCAGCGATGTGGAGGAGGCCATCCGCGCCCTGGGGGAGCTCACCGGGGCCAGCGTGGGGGAGGATATCACCGCCAGGATCTTTCAGCGGTTTTGCGTGGGGAAATAGGCCCCGCTCTGGAATAGGAGACAGGTATGGAGAGAAAGAAACTGGTGACAGGGTCCCCCTACTATGCAGTAGGTGGCTTGGTGTGTGCCGCCTGCCTTGCCCTAGTCCAGGAGGGTGGCGTTTTGGAATGTGGCGGGGTGGTGCGCTATGTGGTGGAGGCGGGGCTCCTGCGGGCCGGGGGCATCGCCTTAGCCTTTTGTGCCGCCTTGGGGTTTGGCCTGTACCACATATACATGTATGTCCACCACTACCGCCCCGCCCAGGGCAATCCCCCCAGGAAAAAGGGGCGGGTGGTGAGCCTTGTCCTCCTGGTGGCGGCGTTGCCGGGACTGCTATCGGTTCTGGGCAGTGGCTGGATCCCGATGGACAGTCTGGAAACCACCCCCTACCTGCCCGGCAAGGTCCTGCCCCTCATGGCCCAGCTGGAGGAGGAGGCCCCGGACCTCTCCGTCCAGCAAGTGGTCCCTGCTTCGGATGGCGTGGCCACTTACCGCCATTGGTACGACCCCAAGACGGTGATCCTGCGCCAGGACGCCGGGGACGGGGCGTGGTATCACATCTTCTACCGAAAGATACCCTCTGCCAAGCTGACCCAGGCCTATGCCCAAGCCCTGATGGAGGAAGCCCAGGAGATGGGCTGCACCCTGGAGCCCTTGGGGGCAGGGGTATATTGGGACAACGACCCCATCGGGGAGGGGAAGCCCGCAGAGGTTTTGCTCCTGTGGCAGGGGGACGAGATGGTAAAAGTCACTTATGTGGGCCCACTGGATCTGCACGCCCACGGGGCGGCCTGGTCCCAGGCCCTCTTTCCTGACAGCAAAGGGTGAGCGGGTGCCCACCTCCTAACAAGTTGGAGAAAAGACAAGGGCCGGCAGGGAACGCCGGCCCTTGTGTCCTATGTACGTGCCCCCAGGCCAAGAGGGGGAAATTTTTTGCCCCAAAACGGAAAGCAAACTTGACATTTTGGGGGCGGTGTGGTATCCTAAGGATGTTAAGTAAACTTTCCATCAAGGGAGGCGGCGCTGTGAAGAATCGTTTGGAAGCCATCCGCAAAGAGCGGGGCGTCACCCAGGAGGCCCTGGCCGCGGCCCTGGAGGTCACCCGCCAGACCATCAGTTCCTTGGAGAAGGGGCGCTATAACCCCTCCATCCTCCTGGCCTTCAAGCTGGCCCGGTATTTTGAACTGCGCATCGAGGACATTTTTATCTATGAGGAGGACCTACCATGAGAACGAAAACCAAGCTGTACTTGCTCCTGGGGCTGTGCGGCATTGCCCTTTTGGCCCTGATTTTGTGCCTGCGAAGCAACCTGACCCAGCCCCTGGACGGGATTTTGATCGGCCTGGGCAGCGGCATGGTGGGCCTGGGGGTGGGGCGCTTTGCCCTGGGCCGCTTTGAGGAGAAAAATCCCCAGGAGATGCGCCAGGCGGAGATCGAGGCCAACGACGAGCGCAACCAGGCCATCCGCTTCCGGGCCCAGGCCCAGTCGGGCTTGGTGCTGCAATGGCTGGCCATGGCGGCGGCCTGGCTGTGTATCCTCACCGACGGGCCCCTGTGGTTTACCCTGGCGGCGGTGGGGGTGTTCACCGGGAAGACGGTTTTGGAGCTGGGGCTGATGGCGTATCATCAGAGGAGGATGTAGGGGACAGACAAAAAACCGGCGCGAAGCGGATTGCTTCGCGCCGGTTTGCTGTGGTTGAGTTAGACTTGCAGGGAACTTTGCAGCGCCTTTACTTCATCCAGGGGGAGGCCGGAAATCTCGGCGATTTCCTCTAAGGCATACCGCCCGGCCTCCAGCATACGGAGGGCGGCGGACTTCATGGTTTGCTTCATGCCTTGCTCCATGCCTTGCTCCATGCCTTGTTTCATGCCCTGCTCCATGCCTTGCTTCATGCCTTGTTCCATGCCTTGCTTTATGCCCTGTTCCATACCCTCGCGCATTCCTTCTTCCCGTTCTTCTCTGCGCATATCCTCTATCACTTTACACATGATCGCAACCCCCTTCTTACTTTCCTTAAAAAATCTTACCCTGTCCGCCAACACATCATAATACATATCCGCGGGATTCGTACAGGAAAAATCGTGCATCAGCTTGCCGATGGGGGAATCCCCCCGATAGGCGCCGTTGACATACAAAATGTGGGAGCCGTCGCCAAAGGCCTCGTTGGTGTCGAAGATATATCGGCCAATGCGGTACACAGGCAGGCCCTTGCCAATGACATCGTGTTCTGTGATGAACACCACGTAAGTTTCCGGCAGTTGGTCAAAGGCTTCGCCCTTCTGCAACAGATTCGCGTCCATCATGCTGCTGTTATATCTCGCCCGTTTCCTCCCGGCCCCTTTGTCCGAACGCTGGATTTCCACGTTGATCTTCCGCCCCTGGCTGTCTGTAGCCAGAACATCCAACCGCACGGAACGGTTCATAAGATTTTCCACAAAGACCTGGGTGCGGACCTCCACCACGATCAGGTCTGGGATATCCAGGACGATGCGCAGCACCAACTGGATACAGGCGGTGTCGCCCTCGAAGCATTTGGTGAGAAAGTCGTCATCCAGCAGGCGAAAGCCCCGTAGACGCTGCAGGTCCTCCTGATGCTTCCGTTCGATTCTCTCTTGCTCCGTCAAGGCGCTCCCCTACTTTCTCTCTTTATACTCTTATCCTACCATAACCCGGCCCAGGGCGCAAGGGGACGCACTTCGTGCCAGGGCCCAGCGATGCTTCTAATGATCGTTAGAGAACGCATCTACCTTTTCCTCCAAGTCCCGCACCGCCGATTCGGTATAAACGATTTGATAGCATTCGTCACCCATGGTGGAATTTCTCCCCCATCCTGGCGTCCACCGCCTCCTGGGAATACAGCCGCCCGGCCTGGATATCCGCCTCGCTGGCGGAGAGCTTGCGGTCTAATTCTTCCGCCTGCATGGCTTCCCAGGGCTTAAGGGTAGGCTGGAAGGGCATTCCACCGGCTAAGAGGCTCTGTTGCGCAAAGATGCGCACGGCCTCGGCAAAGGAGGTGCCTAAGCTGCGGTAAAGCTCCTCCACATTGGCCTTGACCTGACCGTCCATACGCACTTGCAATGTTGCATCCATTGACATGTTTGTCGCCTCCTTGTATTGCGATTGTACTACAGTTTTCCCGGCAGGTCAAGCTGGAATCCCCCGCTTTTTTCGCCCTGCTCACAGCTCCTTCAACTGCTCCTCCTCGGCGTATATCGAGATTTCCCCGCACTTGGGGCAGATGGCCACCTTGGGCCGGCCAATGCGTCCGCCGAACCAGGCGCCCTCCTCCTTGCAGATCTGGAGCTCGTTGGCCCCACCCTCGATCTTCAGGGCGCAGCCCACCCGCATTTCCGTGCCGCAGCGGATACAAAGTCGCATTCCCATCCCTCCTGTGATGTTTGATGGATTTCTGGGTATAGTGTAACACAGATAGGACCCGGCGGCAAGACAGGCGCCGCCCTCTTGCAGAAATCCCACTTTTTTGCTATACTAGAGTATCTTAGAAAAAACCCACCGCCAGGGAGGTCACTATGGAATTTATCATCATCTCCGGCCAGTCCGGGGCGGGCAAGAGCTCCGCCGCCGCGTTTTTGGAAGATTTGGGCTTTTACTGTGTGGATAACCTCCCCGTGGCCCTGATCACCTCCTTCGCCGGCATCTGTATGGCCGGGGCCGGAACAGGGAAGTACAGCCGGGTGGCCCTGGTGACGGACATCCGGGGGGGCCAGACCTTCGACGAGCTCTTCCAGGCCCTGGACGAGCTGGAGAACATGGCCCTGCGCTACCGCCTGCTCTTTGTGGAGGCCGCCGACGAGGTCATCATCAGCCGCTATAAGGAGACCCGCCACACCCACCCCCTCACCCGCCAGGGCTATTCCCTGCCAGAGGCGGTGCAGTTGGAGCGGGTGGCCCTGGAGCCGGTGCGCCGCCGGGCCAGCCACATCCTGAACTCCACAGGGCTGAACCTGTCCAAGTTCCGGGGGGAGCTGTTGCGGCTCTTCGGCATGGGCTCCCTGGACGAGACCATGACCGTGTCCGTGACCTCCTTCGGCTTCAAGTTCGGCATCCCCATGGACGCCGACCTGGTCTTTGACGTGCGCTTCCTGCCCAACCCCTTCTATATCGCGGAACTGCGGGAGTGCACCGGCCTGGAGGAGGCGGTGCGCAGCTTCCTCTTTGGCTATCAGCAGACCAACACCTTCCTGCGCCACTTGGAGGAGATGCTCTCCTTCCTCCTGCCCCAGTACGTGGAGGAGGGGAAGTCCTCCCTGGTGATCGCCATCGGCTGCACCGGCGGCCACCACCGCTCCGTGGCCGTGGCCCACGCCCTGACGGAGTATATCCGCCAAAAAGGCTACCGGGTGGAGGAGCTCCACCGGGATATGGGAAGGTAAGGCGTCAAACATGCAAGTACGGATGAAAGAGGAGGCCGCCCCCATGTCCTTTGCTGGCGACACGAAAGCTGAGCTGTGCCGGACCAAGCTGGCCCGGACCTGCTGCGCCCAGGCGGAGGCCTGCGGCATCCTGCTCTTTTGCAATCATTTCTCCCCCCGGCAGGTGCGCATCATCACCGAGTCCGCCGCCTTTGCCCAGCGCCTGCCCCTGCTCTTCCAAAAGGCCTTCGGCCTAAGCTTCGACAGCCGGGGCGGGGAGGGGCCGGGGAAGCGGGTGTTCACCATCACCCAGCCAGACAAGCTCCGGGAGCTGTGGACCACCTGCGCCTTCGACCTCACCGGTCCCGCCCACCACATCAACTTCGGCCTGCTGGAGGAGACCCACTGCCGCCTGGCCTTCCTCCGGGGGGCGTTTCTGGCGGGGGGTTCTGCCATCGACCCCAAGAAGGGGTACCACCTGGAGTTTTCCACCACCCACTTCAGCGTCAGCCGGGAGCTCACCGCCCTGCTGCTGGAGCTTGGCTTCCTCCCCAAGGCGTCCACCCGGAAGTCCAACTATATCACCTATTTCAAACAGAGCGAGACCATCGAGGAGCTCCTCACCGCCATCGGTGCGCCGGTGTCCGCCATGGCCCTGATGAACGCCAAGGCGGAAAAGCTCCTGCGCAACGGGGTGAACCGCCGGGTGAACTGCGAGGCCGCCAACGTGGGCAAGACCGTGGACGCCGCCCTGGAGCAGCGCCGGGCCATCCAGGCCCTCCGGGACAGCAAGCGCCTGGAGACCCTCTCCCCCAAGCTCCAGGAGGCCGCCCAGCTTCGGGAGACCTACCCGGAGCTCTCCCTGGCCCAGCTGGCGGAGCTGTGTACCCCTCCGGTGACCAAGTCCTCCCTGAGCCACCGGCTGCGCAAGCTCATTGCCTTGAGCCAAGAAGCGCCGGAAGGCGCGGAGGGATAGACGCCAGGGATGCGGCTCACCCCACCACCGAGCAAACGACGACAAAGGAGGGGAACCATGTATTTCACACTGATTTTGACCATCCTATGTGCCGGGTTATCCTTCGTGATGCTGGCCCTGACCATCATCAAAGGGGTCAAGGGGGACTATTATACCGGCACCCTGACGGTGGGGACGCTGGCCTTTTGCCTGCTGTCCCTTCTGTTATCCGGCGTTTTCTAACCGCTGGATCCACCACACATACCATAAGAGACTATAGAAACACAAAGGAGTTAATTGTTATGGACCTGACACGTTACCAGAAAGCAATGGACCTGCACAGCAAGGGCTTCAACTGCTGCCAGTCTGTTCTGGCGGCCTTTTCTGACCGCACGGGCCTGGACGACCAGACCGCCTTCAACCTGGCCGGGGGCTTCGGTGCCGGGGCGGGCACCGGGGAGCTGTGCGGCGCCCTCAGCGGAGCGGTGATGACCCTGGGCCTCACCCATCCCGTGGACCCCGCCGACCCCGTGGGGGGCAAGCGCCGGACCATGGGCCTGGGCAAGCAGGTCCAGCAGGGGGTGAAGGAGCGCTTCGGCAGCCTGCGCTGCACCGACCTCTTGAAAACCGATATCTCCCCAGAACTCACCCCGGTGGCCCAGGAGATGGGCCTCACCAACCGCTGTGATATCCTCATCGTCAATGCCATCCAGCGGGTGGAAGCACTCCTCCAGGAGGAAGGCTGAGCCATGGCCTTTGTCCACCTTCACGTCCACTCGGAATACAGCCTCCTGGACGGGGCCTGCCGTTTGGAGGGCCTGGTGCAGCGGGTGAAGGACCTGGGGCAGACCGCCGTGGCTGTCACCGACCACGGGGTGATGTACGGGGCGGTGGACTTCTATAAGGCCGCCCAGGCCGCCGGGGTCAAGCCCATCATCGGCTGCGAGGTCTACGTGGCCCCCCGAACCCGTTTTGACAAGGTCCACGAGCTGGACGACAAGCCCTACCACCTGGTCCTGCTGTGCCGCAATGAGACCGGCTACCGGAACCTCTCCGCCCTGGTGAGCCGGGGCTTCACCGAGGGCTTTTACGGAAAGCCCCGCATCGACCTGGAGCTTCTGGAGCAGTACCATGAGGGCCTCATCGCCCTCTCCGCCTGCCTGGCAGGCCAACTCCCCCGGCTTTTGATGGCGGGGGATTACGAGGGGGCCAAGGAGCACGCCCAGTCTATGCAGGCGCTGTTTGGCCCCAACGGCTATTATCTGGAGCTGCAAGACCACGGCATCCCCCAGCAGCGCCAGGTGGCCGGGGAGCTGGCCCGGCTCCACCGGGAGACCGGCATCCCCCTGGTGGTCACCAACGACGCCCACTACCTCACGCGGGAGGACTCCGCCACCCAGGACGTGCTCCTGTGCATCCAGACTGGCCGCAGCGTGGACGACCCTGGCCGGATGCGCTTCGAGACCCAGGAGTTTTACATCAAGTCTGAGGAGGAGATGGCCGCCCTCTACCCTGACTTCCCGGAAGCGGTGGAGAACACAGCAAAGATCGCGGAATTGTGTAACGTAGACTTCCAGTTCGGGGTCTACCACCTGCCGGAATTTAAGCTGCCGGAGGGGGAGAGCGACGGGGACGCCTATTTTGAAACCCTCTGCCGGGCGGGGTTCCGGGAACGCTACCCCCAGGGCAGTGAGGACTATGAAAAACAGCTGGAGTATGAGATGGCCATGATCCGCCGGATGGGCTTTGTGGAATACTTCCTCATCGTCTCCGACTTCATCGGCTACGCCAAGGCCCAGGGCATCCCTGTGGGGCCGGGGAGAGGCTCTGCCGCCGGGTCCATGGTGGCCTATTGCTTAAAAATCACCGATGTGGACCCCATGAAATATGCCCTGTATTTCGAGCGCTTTTTGAACCCGGAGCGGGTGTCCATGCCGGATATCGACGTGGACTTCTGCTACCGCCGCCGGGGAGAAGTCATCGACTATGTGAACCGGAAGTACGGCGGGGACCATGTGGCCCAGATCGTCACCTTCGGCACCATGGCCGCCAAGGGGGCCATCCGGGACGTGGGCCGGGCCCTGAACGTGCCCTACGCCCAGGTGGACACCATCGCCAAGCAGGTGCCCGACACCCTGCACATCACCCTGGAACAGGCCCTGCAAGTTTCCAAGCCCTTTCGGGAACTCTACCAAAGTGACCCCACGGCGAAACAGATCATCGACACCGCCAAGAGCCTGGAGGGGATGCCCCGCCACGCCTCCACCCACGCCGCCGGGGTGGTGATTACCAGGGAGCCGGTGGACCACTACGTCCCCCTGGCGAAAAACGACGAGGCCATCGTCACCCAGTACACCATGACCACCCTGGAAGAGCTGGGGCTGTTGAAAATGGACTTCCTGGCCCTGCGCAACCTCACCGTCCTGGACGACGCCCTGGCCCTGGTGAAAACCCACACCCCGGACTTCACCCTGGAGGGCATCCCCGACGACGACCCGGAGACCTTCCGAATGCTCTCCGAGGGCCGCACCTGCGGGGTGTTCCAGATGGAATCCGCGGGGATGACCGGGGTGTGCGTGGGGCTTAAGCCCAAGGACATCGAGGACATCACCGCCATCATCGCCCTCTACCGGCCGGGACCCATGGACTCCATCCCCCGCTTCATCGCCTCCAAGCACGACCCCAAGATGATCAGCTACAAGCACCCGGCTCTGGAGCCCATCCTCTCCACCACCTACGGCTGCATCGTCTACCAGGAGCAGGTCATTGAGATCTTCCGCCGCCTGGCGGGCTACTCTTTGGGCCAGGCGGATATGGTCCGCCGGGCCATGAGCAAGAAGAAGCGCAAGGACATCGAGCGGGAGCGCACTGCCTTCCTTCAGGGGGACCCGGAGCGCGGCATCACCGGCTGCGCCGCCAATGGCATCCCTGTGGAGACCGCCCAGGTCATTTACGACGACATCTCGGACTTTGCCGAGTACGCCTTCAATAAGGCCCACGCGGTGTGCTACGCCATCGTGGCCTACCAGACCGCCTGGTTCAAATGCCACTACCCCAGGGAGTATATGGCGGCCCTGCTCACCTCCGTGCTGGACTCCCAGGGGAAGATCGCCATCTATATTGAGGAATGCCGGGAGATGGGTATCCGCCTCCTGCCCCCGGACATCAACAAGTCCGGCCCCCATTTCACTGTGGCGGGGGAGGACATCCGCTTCGGCCTGGCCGCCCTGAAGGGGGTGGGCCGGGGCTTCACCAACAAGGTGCTGGAGAAGCGGGACCAGGAGGGCCCCTTCCGCTCCTTCCCGGACTTCTGCCAGCGGCTGCTGGAGGAGGACCTGAACAAGCGGGTGGTGGAGAGCCTCATCCGCGCCGGGGCCTTTGACTCCATGGGCCTGCGGCGCTCCCAGCTGCTGGACGCTTATGAGAGCTTTTTGGACGCCCTGGCTCGGAACCGGCGGAAGAACCTGGAGGGCCAGGTGGACCTCTTCTCCCTAGGGGGGGAGGAGAACGAGCCGGTGGAGCTGCGCCTGCGGGACATCCCCGAATGCTCCTCCCAGGAGCTGATGGCCATGGAGAAGGAGCTCACGGGCCTGTACCTCTCCGGCCACCCTATGGACGCCTACCGCTCCAGCGCCCAGGCCCAGGGGGCGGTGGCCATCGGCGGGCTGTTGGGATCCCTGGAAGGGGAGGACGCCGCCCGCCAGGATGGGGCGCGGGTGGTGGTGGCAGGGGTGGTGGCCTCTGCCAAGACCAAGACCACCCGGAACAACAGCCTCATGGCCTATGTGACCCTGGAGGACGACACCGGCTCTGTGGAGCTGATGGTGTTCGCCCGCGAGCTGGAGAGCTGTAGCAACTACCTCCATGAGGGCAGCCCCCTGCTGTGCCAGGGCCGTATCTCCCTGCGGGACGACAAGCCCGCCCAGATCTTGTGCGACCGGGTGACCCCCCTGAGCCAGGTGCCCGATGCTCCGCCGCCCCAGGCCCAGGTGCGCCAGGGGACCCTGTACCTGCGCCTGGCAGGAGAGGGGCCCCTGCTCCAGCGGGTGAAGGACCTGTTCCTCCTCTTCCCCGGCGGCAGCCGCACGGTGCTCTACCTGGCGGACAGCCAGCGGCGGCTGGGGGCCACCTGCCTGCTCCATGAAGCCCTCCTCCAAGAGTTGGAGGAGCTGTTGGGGGAGGAAAATGTAGTGGTGAAGGCGGCGTCGTAGAGACGGGGACCCGGTCTGCGCATTGTTGCATTGTTGCCCGCCCCCCTGGGGGATGGTGGAGAAACAAACGACGGGCCGGCGAGGGCGCCGGCCCCTACCAGGACACGCAGACGGTTTCACCGCCCCTTGGTTCACAATGGACGTGGTTGGGTGTTTCCCCTGTGAACCCCACATGTCTTGTGGGCAGCTACGTTGGATGTAGGGGCCGCCCCCCAGGGCGGCCCGCAGGTGATTCGCAACTTCCCATGGGGGGTATCCCCCTGTTGAAACGAAAGGCATACCATGGAAAAAAACATACAGCAAGTGTTCTCCCCCCGCCGCCAGCGGATCTTTTGGGTGGCCCTGAGTATCCTGCTCCAAGCGGGACTGATCGTGGTGACCCTGGGCTTTTTCAGCCAGTATTTCGGCTGGGTCTACCTGGTCTGCGTGGCCATCAGCGTATTGGTGTCTCTGTACATCTCCACGAAGAAGACCAAGCTGGCCTATAAGGTGGCCTGGATCATCCCCATTCTCCTTGTACCGGTGGTGGGGGGGATCATGTATATCTTCCTGGGGGGCGGCCGGCGGCCCCACTACCAAAAGACGGAGACCACCCGCGCCTTCCGCCGCCACCTGAACCCCGGCCTGGACAACATGGACTTCTTGGGCTACGGTGCCGACGCCATGCAGCAGGCCTATTACCTCCAACACAGCGGCCTCTTCCCCGCCTATTTGGGCACGGAGACCCGGTACTTCTCCACCGGGGAGGACTTCTTCCCGGTGATGCTGGAGGAACTGGAAAAGGCCCAGTCCTATATCTTCCTGGAGTATTTCATCATCTCCGAGAGTACCATGTGGTGGGAGATCTTGAACGTCTTGGAGAGCAAGGTCCAGGAGGGGGTGGACGTGCGGGTGATCTATGACGGGGTGGGCAGCGCCGCGGTGCTGCCGAAAAACTATCCCGAATACCTCCGGGGGCTGGGCATCCAGTGCCAGGTGTTCCGGCCCTTTGTGCCGGTGCTGTCCATCCACCAGAACAACCGGGACCACCGGAAGCTCTGCGTCATCGACGGGGTGACAGGCTTCGTGGGGGGGCTGAACCTGGGGGACGAGTACGTCAACCGCATCAAGCGCTTTGGCTATTGGAAGGACAACGCCCTGCGCCTGCGGGGGGAGGCGGCCTGGACCCTCAGCGTCCTGTTTCTGACCATGTGGGACAACATCACCAAGGGCCGCACGGATTTTTCCCTCTTCCGGCCCAAGAACGTGCCCCCTGCCGCCTTGGCGTCGGGGCTGGTGCTGCCCTACGCGGACACCCCCCTCACCGAGGACACCCTCTGCGCGGACCTCTTCCTGCAAATGATCACCAAGGCCAAGCGCTACCTCTACCTCACCACCCCCTACCTCTCCGTGGATGAGACCATCCTCTCCGCCCTCACCACCGCCGCCAAAACGGGGGTGGATGTCCGGGTGATGGTGCCCCATATCCCGGACAAGAAGCAGGTCTTTGCCGTCACCCAGTCCAACTACCCCCTGCTGCTGGAGGCGGGGGTGCGGGTGTATGAGTTCACCCCCGGCTTCATCCACAGCAAGACCGTGGTGGCCGACGACCTCTATGCCTCTGTGGGCAGCTGCAACATGGACTACCGCAGCCTGTACCTCCAGTTTGAGAACGGCGTGTGGCTGTGCGGCGACCCGGCGGTGGTGGCGGTGCGGGACGACTTTTTGGAGGCCCAGCGCCACTGCCAGGAGATCGCCCTGTCGGATTGCGAGAGCTTGTCCTTCTTTACCAAGTTGAAGCAATCCACTTACCGGCTGTTTTCGCCGTTGTTTTGAGGGCAGGCGGATACTCAACCCCGGACGATATGTCCGGGGGTCCCTTGCGCAACCACAGGTTGCTTGCCGCCGGGGCGTTCCTGGGTGTATACTAAAGAAAAAACAGGAGGCCATATTTGATGGAAACGAAAGACGCGATATTTGCCCTGCGCAAGGACCTGGGCCTCTCCCAGGACGCCTTTGCCCAAAAGCTCTTTGTCACCCGCCAGGCGGTATCCCGCTGGGAGACCGGGGAGACGGTGCCCAGCACCGACGTCCTGAAGCAGATCGCTCGGACCTTCCAAGTCTCCGTGGATCAGCTTCTGGGGGATCCCGCAGGGGTCTGCCAGAGCTGCGGGATGCCCCTGGACCGGGAGGAGCTCCACGGCACCGAGGCGGACGGCAGCAAGTCGGCCTCCTTCTGCACCTATTGCTACCAGAACGGGGCCTACACCTATCCCACTACCCTGGAGGGCATGGTGGAGAATAACCTGAAATATTTGCAGGAGTGGAACGAGAACGCTGGCCTCCAGCTCAGCAGGGCGGAGGCCAAGGAGGCCCTGTTGCAGTACCTCCCCACCCTGAAGCGCTGGCGGGAGAATCATGGATAAAAGGATAGGCCGGAGAGCGGAAAACTCTCCGGCCTATGTTTATGGTCCAAAGCGGAAGCTGACGTCCTCGATGGTCACAGTCTCCACCAGCTCCGGGCGAAAGATCCCGCCTGGCTTGGGCTGGGCTTCCAAGGTGTAGGAATAGCCCGACCGTTCATCCCCACTGCCAAACCCAAGGACCTGACTCTGGGATGCGCGCCCATCGGTGTACTCCAGGGAGAGGTGGAACAGGGTGCCCATGCCGTAATAGGACGCCGAAGGGGCCGGGGGCGTGTCCTGCCAGAGCTTGGCCTTCACCCACAGCGGGGTGACGGTACACTCCACCCCCTGAGGTGGGGCGGTGGCGGTAACCGTGGCGGCCTGGTTGGTGGGGGTCCAGGAGAGGGAGAGCAGGTCGCCGCAGCTTGCCTCCACCGGGGGGGTAGCCTCCAGGGACAGGTTCCCCAACAGGAGGGTCAGCCCCCGCCCGGTGTAGGGTTCCAGAAAGTCGAAGGAGAAAAAGCCGGTGACCCTGTTCCCCTCCGGCTCACTGTGGCTGGTCCGGCGGCTGTTGTAGGGGTGGTAGCCGGTAAGCGGGTCCGAGGCCAGGGGCTTGTCGCTGAACTGGCAGGCGACGTCAAAGCCGAGGGAAACCTCCTCCCCCTCCAGCTGTTCCCCCCAACCCTCCGGCAGGGTCAGTTCATAGAAGAGATAAATGGTTTTC
This sequence comes from uncultured Oscillospiraceae bacterium, assembly GCA_910578575.1. Taxonomy (GTDB): domain Bacteria; phylum Bacillota; class Clostridia; order Oscillospirales; family Oscillospiraceae; genus Evtepia. The sequence continues at coordinate 46,046 of CAJTQP010000004.1, read as the reverse complement.
CCGTCCCCGATGGACTGGGTGAGGTGCAGGGACGCCTCCTCCCCCTGGGCCGTCTGGTCCAGAGTCTGGGCCATCTCCTCCAAGCCGGCCACGTCGGCTTCGGTCAAGCGGAAGTGCTCCAACGCCGCCGGGCCCCAGCCCTCCTGGGCGGCGGTCTGGGGCGCGCAGGCGGTGAGCAGGAGCAGGAGCGGCGCAAGGATCCACAGCTTTTTCATGGCGGGCCTCCTTCCTGGCCGTCAAAGACGAACTTGTAGTCCAAAAAATCCACATGGTCTAGGGCATCTAAGTGGAAGATACCGTTGGGAGGCTTGGCATCGATGACCCGGATGGGGTCGTCCTCCCAACCGCCGCCGAAATCCTCCAGAATGCTGCCGTCCTGATAGACTAGCTTCAAGGAAGTTTGGACGTCATTGAATGGGGATTCGGGATACGCCGGGTCCTTGATCTGGCCAGCGTTGATGGGCAGGGTCACGCTGAGGCACAGCGGGCTGATGGTGCAAGTGCCGCCCTTGTCCGCTACGGTGAGGCGGGGGGCTTTGTTGCGGGGGGTCCAGGTCACGGAGCAGTTGACAAAATCCTCCGTATCATATTGCCTCTTTTTATAGAGCTGAAGGGTCAGGTTCTGGCCGGTGTAGCCGGGATCATAGAAGGTGACCGCTAGTCTGTAATACATACAGCGTTGCGAGGGTGCATAGCAAATGGGTTTCGTTTCCAGCTCTTTCCAGGGTGCGGGCCCGATTTCGGCATCTAGGAAAAGCAGGTCCGCCACCTCCTTGTGGGAGGGATCGTCCCCCAAGCTGTCCGGGAGGGTGACGCAGTAAAGGACAAATAAGCGGAAGCCATCCCCAAGGGTTTCTAAAAGGCGCACGTCTGTGCCGCCCTGGCCTTGGGAATCGACAATGTCCAGTTTGTTGCCCGTGGCAGTTCCGCTGCCGTCGGCGGTCTCCAGCATCTCATCCAACCCTGTCAAATCGCCGGGGACGATCCACAGTTGTTGACGGAGGCTGGTGGACGCATCATCCATCACAGCAATACTGCCCAGGGGAGACTCCCCGCACCCCGCCAAGCCCCACAGCAGGGCCAGCAGGAGCAGTAGCGCCAGGTTTTTCTTCTTCATCTTCACACGCCTCCTTTGCGTCAGGGGATCGCGCGGATATGCTCCGCCAAGTCAATCAATGCCGCTTGGGACAGGGGGCCGTCCAGATAGAACAGGGTGTCCTCCTGGGTCCAGACCAGGATGTTGTCCTGTTCTCCCTGGTAAAAGTCCGCCGTCTCATCCAGGACGGTGACACGCTGCCGGGCCATCCCCTCGGTGGAGAAGGAGATGTTGGAGCTTACCGTGGTGCTGTCCCGCTTCAAATAGCCAAAGGTCAGGATTTCCCCCGCCTGGTTGCGGAAGCGGTGGCTGGCCCCAAAGTCCGCCAGGTACACCGAGCGGGGGGTGTAGCCCTCCGGGGCCTGGGCCAGGAGGTAGCGGGTGGGGTCGGGGGTTTCCCGTGGCGCCCCGCCGTAGAAATAGAGCTGACTCCCCTCCACCTGCTGGCTCACCCAGCCCAGCAGGCGTTCCCGCGCCTGGGCATCCACACCCAGCCAGGTGCCGCAGCCCAGCAGCAGCACCAGCAACAGGCAGGCCACCCGCCGGGCCACCCGCTGGGCCAGGACCAGGCGTTCCCGCCGGGCGGCCCGGCGCAGCAGCCGTTCCATCTTCGCCTCAAATTCTGGGGAAAAGGTGTGTTGGCACGCCTCCGGGTCTGGGTAGCGGTTTGCGATGATCCGGCCGGCCTCCTGGGCGGCTTCTCGCAGGCGTTCCTCTGGTATCATGAGATCCCCTCCTTTTGGCAAAGTGCTTCCAGTTTCTTCTTGGCCCGCTGCTCCAGCTTATAGGTGGCCCCCAGGGACAGGCCCAGGAGGGCTGCCGTCTCCTTGGGGCTGTACCCCTGGTCAAAGCGCAGCAGGATCAACTGCCGCTCCCGTTGGGGCAGGCGGAGGATGCAGCGGGTGAGGCCGTCCTCCGTCTCCTCCTCCAGGCTGCCGGGATCGGGGAGGTCCGGGGGCAGGGGCCCTTGGGGACGGCGCTGGCGGTAGCGGTCGATGGCCTTGTTCTGGGCGATGGTGACCAGATAGGCACGGGTCCTGGGGCTGTCCACTTCGTCCAGTTTGTCCATGGTCTCCAGGGCGGCCAGGAAGCTGTCGTGGACCACCTCCTCCGCCTCATGGTGGTTTTGGAGGATGCCCTGGGCCAGGTGGAACAGCAGCCCCTTGTAGCGCTGGTAGAGCGCCGCCAGCTTGGCCCGGTGGTCGGGCTGGATGGGTCTGGCCAGAGCCATCACCCCCTTTTCTCTGTGGTTCCACGTCCCTCTCTACTTATCATAACGTTTTCAGAGGGTGATTTTGGACAGCTTTTTCAAAATTTTTTGAAATTTTTTTGATTTCCCAGGAAATCCCCCTGGACAGAAGGGCTGGACGCAGGGGGGAAACTGCGCTATAATGGGCAAAAAGGGAGGCGAGGCACCATGGGCCGTATGGGGTTCATCCACGACAAGCTGGACATCAAGTTCCTGATCCTCTATATCACGTCGCGTCTGGCGGGGCCGGTGGACTTCACCACCCTGGCGGAGCTGTCCTTCTGCGACGAGGGCGTGTCCTATTTCGAGTTCGCCGAAGCCCTGGCGGAGCTGGTGGACACCCAGCACCTGGACCTGGGGGAGGACCAGCGCTACACCATCACGGACAAGGGCCGGCGCAACGGGGCGATCTGCGAGAGCAGCCTGGCCTTTTCCGTGCGCCAGCGCTGCGAGGCCAACCTGGCCCGGATCAACGCGGTTCTGCGCCGGGACGCCCAGATCCGCACGGAGACCCTCCCCAGGGAGGACGGCAGCGGCGTCACCCTGCGGCTGATTTTGGACGACGACAAGGGGAATTTGATGACCCTGGATATGCTCACCGTCTCCCAGGACCAGGCAAGCCGTTTGGCGGAGCGGTTCCGGGAGCAGCCGGAGCGGCTGTATCAAAAAATCTTGCAGCTGCTGTTGGAGGAGGAGCTTTGAGGGCGCGCCTTTTTTGATAAATTGAAACCGCGGGGTCCAGTCAAGCGTCTTTCTGGACTCCGCGGTTATTGATTTCGTGTGTTGCGTAAGATGACCTCGGCCACCTCCGCCAGCATGTCCATTTCCTCCACCGAACATTCTGCCAAAAGCGCCCCCAGCCGCCCCTGGACGGTATACTTTGCCGCAGGCAAGCTCTCTTGCATCAGGTTGTCGATGGTGATGTCCAAGGCGTTGCAGATGTCTACCAGGGTTTGGAGGGAGGGATTGGCAGACCCCGTTTCTATGCGGCTGAGGTGGGGGATGGAAATGGAGACCTGTTCCGAAAGGACTTCTTGTGTGAGCCCCAGGCGGCGGCGGTGTTTTCGGATATTTTTCCCAATGGATACATAATCAATCATAAAAATCCCTCTTTTCTATTGTAAATAAAGTTGTTCTATAGTATAATGCTAAATAAGTAAACTTATTTACTTATTAAAAACAAGGGGGAATTTCTATGAAAAAGAAGATCGCATCCATGTGTCTGATAGTATGTATGGCTTTGACCATGCTCCCGACACAAGCCTTTGCGGCAACCCCGCAAAAGCTCGCAACGCCTAGCGAGGTTCAATGGAGTAGGATTGGAGAGTCTGATTCTTACGGTGAACGTATCGGATTTGTCTGGTGGAAAGTTCCAACGGACGGAACAAGCGGAGCAGTTGCTGAGGAATATAAAATTCTTATATACTACAATGACGAAACGACAGAATTTGATGAAATACAGTATTTCTTCAGTGAGGATGAAAAAGAAACAGGTATTGGATATCTACACGGTATAAACACCACAGATAATTTACGTGATGGGAAATATTACTTCACCGCACAGGCAATCGGTGATGGGACAACTTATGCAGATAGTGAAGTTTCTGCAAAATCATCTGCATTTGAATACAAAAAGCCCAATACCAAGGTGAGTTCTCCATCAAATCCTATTTGGAATGGGACGGGGGTAAGCTTTACCGCACCCTCTAATACAGACAATGTAATGGGATATGAGATTCGTTTTTACTGTTCCAATACGGAAACTTTCTCAGAACCTTCTCAAATGGAAATTTTCCAGCATCAGATTGTTTCTTTCCGTGGAGCAAATGATACTACTGCCAGTATATCTGATAATAGCAGCTTAAAGGCTCAAGTTGAGAAGGGGAACAAATACTGCCGTTGCGTTGTCCGCGCATTGAGCGATAATATCAACGAAAACCAAAACAGCGAGTGGTCAGCTTATAGCGAAGTTAAAGACCTAAGCGATCTTTTCAGCGGCACAAAAACCTTTGCCCTATCCTATAATTTAGACGGCGGCACTGGTACCGGTTTTGACAGCCAAACGTACCAGGCGGGCACAAAGGTTACCCTTCCCGCTACGGCTCCCACAAAAGCGGGCTATACCTTCAAAGGTTGGTCTGACGGCAGCAATACCTATCAGGCTGCTGCAAGTTTTACGATGCCTGAAAAGGCCGTCACACTGACCGCACAATGGAGCAAGGACCCGGTTTCTATTAACAATGCTGTCATTGCTGTGACTGGTATCCCCCACACTTACACGGGGAGTGCCCTCACCCCTGACGTTACGGTGACGTTGGGAGATACGACTTTACGCAAGGGCACGGATTACACAGTATCGTATACCAATAACATCAACGTTGGCATGGCCAATGTGACCGTCACAGGAAAGGGCGAGTATACTGGCACGGCGCTCACTACCTTTACCATCAACAAAGCAGACCTACCCTTGACGGCAGACACATTCTTAGTAAAAACACAGAATGCAACCGCCAGCATCGACCTGAGCAAGATTCCCGGCTTGCCCAGCGGCACAAAGTCGTTTGCGGTAACGGACGGCCAAAAGCTCAACGGCTTCACCACCAGCCTGTCCGGGAGCACGTTGACCCTGACCTCGACAGGAAATGGAACGAGTGCGGAAGCTTGCACCATCACTGGCACCCACGACAACTATACCGTAACCATCACCATTCAGGTGACATATACCGAAAAACCGATTAAGACAATCACCGCCCCCGCCGTAACGGCAAGCGTCGTTTACAACGGCAACCCCGCCGTAATATATAGCGGCACACCCACCATCACCGGGGAGGAAGCTGCCGAGTTTACCGTCACCTATGAGGGAACAGGCAACACAAGTTATCATTCCAACACAACCGCTCCCACCAACGCGGGCACCTACAAAGTCACCTTCGCCCTGAAAGACGAGAGTGGCACCCTCAACTACGTGGCCAACCCCGTTGCAGAGGAGTTTACCATCACCCAAGCCATCCCCAGCTTCACCGCGCCCACCGCCGAAACCCTATCCGCAACCAAGCCCCTAGGGGAAGTCGCCCTCACTGGCGGTGCGGTCAAGGATGTGAACGGCACCGACATTGCCGGGACCTTCTCCTGGGCAGGGGACGGCACAGCCGACGTTGTCCGTGGCCAAGGCTACAGCTGGACATTCACCCCCACCGCAGATGACCCCAACTACGACTTCACCAAGGTGACCGGCCAGCTCACCCCCTGGGCCGCCTCCAGCGGCGGTGGCAACGGCGGCGGCGGTGGAGGCGGTAGCGTGACCCCTCCCACCGGTCCTTCGGAACCCTCCGAACCGGAGGAGCCCACCGACCCCGTCCTGCCCCCTGACCCCGCCCCCAGCTTCACCGATGTCCCCCGCGACGCCTACTATTCTGCCGCGGTGGACTGGGCCATCTCCAAAGGCATCACCACCGGCACCGGCAACGGCCAGTTCAGCCCCAACGCCTCCTGCACCCGTGGGGAGATGGTGACCTTCCTCTGGCGTGCCGCCGGTTCCCCGGCCCCCAGCGGCGGCGGGAGCTTCACCGACGTCCCCGCCGACGCCTATTACCACGACGCCGTCCTCTGGGCCGCCCAGCAGGGCATCACCACCGGCACCGGCGCGGGCATCTTTGACCCCAACGCCACCGTGACCCGTGCCCAGACCGTCACCTTCCTCTACCGCTTCGCCGGGTCCCCCGATATCTCCGGCGGCAGCAGCTTTGGGGACGTGGCCTCCGGCACCTACTACAGCGACGCCGTGGCCTGGGCCGTGGCCAACTTCATCACCACCGGCAACGGAGAAAACACCTTCGGCCCCGCCGACGACTGCACCCGCGCCCAGATCGTCACCTTCCTCTTCCGGCAGTTGGCCGAATAACCCAGCATTCCTACCCGCCCCAGGGGGAGATTACCACCCCCTGGGGCCCTTTTTCTCCAAAATCCACCAGCATCCGACACCCTTGACCCCCTTTCCCCTTTATGTTACAATAAACTCCACTCCCCTTATGAGTTTTAATAAACTCAACGCCCCTTGTATGTTACAATAAACTCTACCATTGTAACCCAGCGGAAAGGACCATACTATGAAGAAAAAATTCCTGGCACTTTTGCTGACCCTCACCCTGGCCTTCGCCCTAGCCGCCCCCGCCGGGGCCGCCAGCACCCAGGCACAACAGTCCGCCTACCTCCTCTACCACCTGGGCCTCTTCTTTGGCGAGGGGGTCCAGGAGGATGGCTCCCCCCAGTTCTCCCTGGACCGCTCCCCCACCCGCGCCGAGGCCGTCACCATGCTGGTGCGCCTGCTCAGCGCCGAGCAGGAGGCCCTGTCCAAGGACTGGGACATCCCCTTCACCGATGTGCCCGACTGGGCGGAGCCCTACGTAGGCTACGCCTACGCCCACGGCCTGGCCAACGGGGTGGATTTCACCCGCTTCGGCTCCGACCAGCCCACCACCGCCGCCCACTACCTCACCTTCGTCCTCCGGGCCCTGGGCTATCTGGACGGGGCGGATTTCACCTGGTCTGCGCCCTGGGTCCTCACCGACCAACTGGGCATCACCGACGGCAGCTACGACAGCGGCGGGGACTTCCTCCGGGCTGACGTGGCCCTCACCTCCGCCAAGGCCCTGGACGCCCCCCGGAAGAACCAGAGCCGCACCCTCCTCCAGCAGCTTCGGGGGGACAGCAGCGTCACCACCGGCAACCTGGTGATCTGGGACCACTCCCTGGTGTCCATTCAGGAGAACTTCATCTCCTTCCTCTTCCACCCCGCCAAGGGCACCACCAACGGCTTCGCCTCCTTCAAAGTGGACCAGGTGAGCGTCAACAGCCAGCCCTGCGAGACCTTGCAGGTCACCACCCCCGAAGCGGTGGCCGCCTACCTGGCCTCCATCAGCTACGACGCCGGGGGCTTTGGCTACATCGAGATCAGCTACGACGAGGACGCCGCCTTAAAAGCCGCCACCGAGACCTATACCGACCCGGCAGGCCACGTCTACCCCCTGCTGACCTTCACCTTCCGCTACACCGCCACCCAAACCGACGGCAAGGTCCTCACCGGCAGCTTTTCCTCCTCCTATTATCTGGACGCGGATGGGGAGTGAGCGGGTATGCAGGAATCGTCAAGATTGATTTTAGGCCTGCGTGCCAAAGGGTGGACCGACACAGAGATCGCGGACTTTATCCTCTGGATCGAGACAGGGGAGGAGCAGTACAAGCCCAAAGACCAGAAGTAAAAAATCGGGAGCCGGACGCTCCCGATTTTTCTTTCCTTTTCCCCCCGGATTTGCTATACTAAGGGGACAGAAATCGGAGGTGACCCCCATGGAAAAGAATAGCCTCTTACTCCTCAGCGAGGTGATCTTCCAGATCAATAGCTGCCAGACCATGCAGGAGCTGGAGCGCAACCTCTTCAACTATGTGAACCTCTTCGTCCCCTTCCGCTTTGCCAGCTACATTGAGGTCCAGGCAGACCCCCGGACGGGGGAGATGGATTACACCATCCGCTTCTGCAAGCCCCAGAGCTTCGCCCAAGTGGAGAAGAGCTGGTTGGCTACGCTGGACCAGGCCACCACCCTGTGGCTCAGCAGCAGCCCGGAGCCGGTGGTGATCCGGGACAGTGAGCTCTTCAACGGGGACCACCGGGCGGACGTGCCCTCCTACCAGCTCCCCGGCTACCAGCGCCTGCGCATCTTCGATGCCCTCCAGCTCAACGTGGTGGACGGGGGCAAGACCGTGGGGCGGCTCTCCCTCTACCGCGCCCAGGAGGACGGGCTCTTCACCGACCAGGACTGCTTCAAGCTGCGCCTGCTCTCCAAGCACATCAGCCTGGCCTTTGCCCGCTGCGCCCGGCGCCACATGGGGGAGGCCGCCGCAATGGATCTGCCAAGCCTCATCGACCAGTACGGCCTCACCCGCCGGGAGGGGGAGATCTTGGGCTGCATCGCCAAGGGCATGGACAACGCCGACATCTCCCAGGCCCTGCGCATCTCCAAAAACACCCTGTACAAGCACAACAACAGCATCTTTCAAAAGTGCGGCGTCAGCTCCCGCTGGGAGCTGCTAAAGCTCCTACAGTAAAAAAACCGTTGGCCGGATGGAAGGGATCCGGCCAACGGTTTTTTTGTAAGAAATGAGGTATGAGGGTTGGATCAAGGGATGGCGGGCCTGCCGCCGCCCCGGTTGCTGTTCCCAGCGGCGTAAGCCGCCAAGAGGACGATGAACAGGGGCAGGGCCGCTGCCTGGAGGAACGCCCCAAAGGATTTGCTAAGCAAGAGGCAGACCAAAAGGCACAGCAGCGTGGCCGCCAGACCGGCCAGGACCAACAGGGTCAGGATACTGACAAGATAGCGTTTCATGGGGCTCCCTCCTTTTTCTTTCGTTGGGGTGTGGCCTGGGACGGATGCTCAGGCCCGGTTGGCTGCGGGCTTGGGGTTCCCGGCGGGGGTTTCCTCCGCGGAGAAGAGCTTCCCGGCGGCGAAGGCGGTCACCAGAGCGCCAGCCATGGGGAGCAGGGCCTTCAGGAGCCCGGCACTCAATTCGGCTGTGCCCAGGAGGGCCGCGGCCATGAGGCCGATACATACCAGGGATACGATGGTGCACAGAATACCGATGGTCTTTTTCATGGAAATTACCTCCCATTCTTTTCTATTGGCTTACCCTGCGGGGCCTTGCCGGCTCCCGTGGTTCAGCTTCTGATTGTATGATAGCACAAGGGACCCCGGCGGGCTATGGCAGGAGTTTGGGAACTTTGTAGAAGCCGGCGGGAAAATCTAGCATCTTTCTGGCAGGAGTAGAAGTGTTTTGCTATCAAAATGGATGGGGACTGGCAGAGAATGCAAAAATGCGGCACATGGCGGGATACCATGTGCCGCATTTTGCGTGTCAAAACTGTGGGGAGAGCCCTGTGGGCTGTTTAGGGGCGGCGGCCCCTACATCCAAGTGGGGGCGTCCTCACTGCTTGAAGTTCTCGCAAAAGCGCATGAGGATGGTGGCCACCTGGGCGCGGGTGGCGGTGCCGGCGGGGTTCAGGGCGTTGTTGCCCATGCCGCTGACCAGCTTGGCGCCCACGGCCCAGGACAGGGCCTCCTGGGCGTAGCCGCTGACAGAAGCGCTGTCGGAGAAGCCGGAGAGGCTGGCGGAGGCGCTGGTGTCATAGCCCTTCTTGCTGGCGTAGCGGTGGAGGATGGTGGCCAGCTGCTCCCGTGTGATGGGGTCGTTGGGGCCGAAGCGGCCGTTGCCGTAACCGCTGACGATGCCGTTCTCCGCTGCCCAGGCCACGGCGTTGGCGTACCACTGCCCTGGGGCCACGTCCTGGAAGGGGGCGCCGGTGGCGGCGGGCTTGCCCTCCAGGTTATACAGCACCTGGGCCAGCATGGCGCGGGAGAGGTTGGCGTTGGGGCCGAAGCTGGTGGGGGAGACGCCGCTCATCATGCCGTTTTTGTACATGTATTCCACGGCGTTGTAGTACCAGGAGCCCACGGGCACGTCGTCGGCGTAGTCGCTGGTGGGGGCGGTGGTGGTGAGCTCATAGGCGCACAGGGCGTAGTGGCTGGTGTTCACCAGGACCTCATACTTCCCGTCCCCGTCCACATCCTGGACGGTGGGGGTGGCATAGGCGTCGTTGGAGTGGACCACCTGGCCCTCATAGGTGGTGTAGCCGTCGTGGATATCCTGGGCGGCCAGGAGCTTACCGTCGTGGCTGAGGACGTAGATGGCGCCGTTGACGCCGGTGTTGGTGCTCTCGATGCGGTTGCTGCCCTCCCGGTCGGTCCAGGAGGCGAAGATGACTTCCTTCTTGCCGTCGCCGTTGATGTCTACGCAGACGGGGGAGGTGGCGTATTCATACAGTGTGGCGGTGGTCTTGGGCAGGGTGAAGGGCCAGGCGCCGTGCTCCTTGCCGTCCAGGCCGAAGCAGTGGACCTTGCCGTTGTAGGAGTTGAACAAGATCTCCTGGTTGCCGTCGCCGTCCAGGTCTGCGGCCACGGGCTCGGAGAACACGCCGCCGGACATGGACTCCGCGTCCGCCTTTCTCAGGGGGGCCCCCAGGTCACGGGGGGCGGCGGACCAGTCAAAGCCCTTGGCGCTGTTGGTGTAGCGGCTGCGGTCCTGGTTGAAAATGAAAGCGGTCATGTAGCGGGAGTCAGCGATGGTCTGCCAGTTGGTGTTCTGGTGGGTGGTGCGGTCCATCATCAGGGCGGCCACGACGACTTCTCCCTTGCCGTCGCCGTCTACATCGCTGTAGATGGCGGCGCTGTGGCCAAACTCCGAACGGTAGAGTTGGGCACGGGTCTCGTTGCCGGTGATGTCAAGACCCCAGCCGCCGTTTTCGCCTTTGATCTCTTCGGCGTAGTCCTCGTATGCGGCGACTTTGCCCCAGGCCCGGTTGCCATATTGCTCGCAGGTGGTCACCAGAGAGCCGTCGCTGTTGTAGGCGTTGACGAAGGCGTTGTCTGTGGGAACGATGATCTCCGGCAGGCCGTCGCCATCCAGGTCCCCGGTGGTGATGCCGTCGCCGTAGACGCCGTAGCTATAGGCCTGGCCCTTGTGGTCATCGGAGAGCTGCGGCCAGCCGGGGAGGACGGTGCCATCGCAGCGGTAGACCCACACACTGGCCTCCTGGGGGACACCCATGCCCACGATGATCTCCTGCTTCCCGTCGCCGTCCACGTCGGCCACTGCCAGGGAGCGGACGCTGCCCTCGTTGACGGGCTTCTGGGGCCAGCCGGGCTTGAAATAGCCCTGGGCGTTGAGGACGGAGATGGAGCCGTTGCCGTAGCCGATGACGATCTCCTTCTGGCCGTCGTTGTCGATGTCCAGGACTTCAAAGTCGGTGAACACCTGGCGACCGGGGTTGTCGTTGAGGGTGTAGCCGGAGGAGCGGTCCTTGCCGGCGTTGATGCGCCACTTTTCCGCTCCGGTGGCGGCGTCCATCACGGAGAGGGTGTAGGCGGCGTTGAGGACCTCCAATTTGCCGTCGCCGTCCAGGTCTGTGACCACGGGGGAGGCGTAATAGCTCTCCTCCTGGTAGTAGGGGCTGGTACTGCCGGCAAAGCTGTACTGTTCGCGGATGCTCACCTTGCCCCCTGCCGCCTGGGCGGGAACGCACAGAAGACTGAGGAGGAGACTGAGGGAAAGCACTGCGGTAAGAAATCGTTTCATGTTGTTGGTACCATTCCTTTCTGTATACTTACCTCTCAAGGGCGTGCACAATTATTGTAGCATCGGGCCATTGGACTGTCAAGTCCTGGGGCTGCCCCGGACTTGGGCGAAAAAGTCCCGCAGGAGCTGGGCGCAGGGCTCCTCCAGGATGTGCCCCACGATCTTGGGGTGGTGGCGGAAGTTCTCCTCGAAGAGGTTCAGGATGGACCCGCAGGCCCCGAAGTCCGGGTCCTTGGCCCCGTAATATAGCTCCGGGATCCGGGCGCTGAGGATGCCCCCGGCGCACATGGGGCAGGGCTCTAACGTGACGTAGAGCCGGGTGTCCCGCAGACGCCAGCCCCCCAGGGTCCGGCAGGCGTCGGCAATGGCCAAAAGCTCCGCGTGGGCTAGAGGGTCCCGGTCCGCCTCCCGGCGGTTGCGGCCCCGGCCGATGATGCGCTCCCCCTGGACGATGACGCAGCCCACGGGGACCTCCCCGGCGTCATAGGCCTCCTGGGCCAGGGCCAGGGCTTGGGCCATGTAGTGTTGGTGGTCCATATCCGCGTTGCCTCCTTTGGTGTTTTGGATGGGCTTAGTATAGCGGATTTGCCGGAGGGGGGCAAGGGGGAAGCAAAGAGGAGCGGCCCGTGGTGGGGACGCCCCTCTTAAAACTACGCGTTCAATGTTTTTTGTTTTATCATGTTTCCTTCTTTTGCCACGCCTCGCCCGTTGTAACTTACAACAGTTTAGAGTAGTTTTTTAGTTTTTTTTGCACAAGAGGATGATTTCTTCTCTGGTTAAACCGGTATCTTCCATGATTTCATCAATGGGCCGATCACGTTTCAGAAGTCTGCGGGCTATTTCAATGCTGCGTTCTTTTCTGCCCCGGTCCAGCACCGTCGCATAATTCGACTGCATATCCGTCTGGTACATCCTCCGGCTGCGGAACACCGCCCGTTCTCGCTCATCCTGGCTGATACTCATCAACAAATCCCCGGCCATTTGAAGCACCTCCTTGGACGCTATGACTTCGTTTACGGTCTCCCGGCAAGTGGGCTCACTGGCATAGCGGAAGAAAATCGCCCACTTTTCCAGGTCTGTCATATCGGTGACGGACTTTTTCATGATCTCCTGGAGCTTGCTTAGCTCTACATATACAATGTGGATTGCATCGGATAATAATTCATTGTCCCTATCGTGACGCATGGAGAAGGAATTGAGGTATTCTTCCCGTTGGGGAAATACTGTATAAGAGCAGAAGGTTACCTGATACGTCCGCGCCAGCCTGTCATACCGCTGTATCCCTTTGGAGGGCTGGGAAGAATGCAGATCACACAGGTAGTATATGCTCTTACCCTTCAAATTCTGATATCTGCCGTCTGTTTCTTCCTGGATTCGGCTAGCCTGCATCTCTATATCGACCTGAGAGCCGTCATCTGTTTGGCAGTTTACATCGAAACGCTCCGCCTTCTCTTCGGTATCACCGGGCGGGATCTCGTTGTTGCGCACCACCACATTGACCACCGGCCGCTGGATGATGGCGGAAATCAAGTCCGTCAGCACAGGCTTCGCCTCCGGCGCGGTGAGGATCAGCTTGAACACCCGGTCATCGGAGGGTGGCAGGATATCGGCATCTTTTGGCAGCAGGCCCATGAGGATAGCTCCTTTGTATAACTTTTCAGTATTAGTATAACACAATTCAGCGTGAATTTCTACCGCGGTTTCCGTTGGGTGTACCCTGTAAGTTAGACATCAATAAAATTATATTGACATATATCGAAGCATATGATATCATCACCATAAAATAAATCAAAAGGTGATAAGATTGAAACGCTATTGGAAGAAGAACGCCCCCCTGCTGCTGCTCACCCTGGCCCTGGGGCTGCTGGCGGCCCTGCTCAACGCCGGGGTCTCCCTGCTGCTCCAACAGGCCATCGACACCGCTTTGGCCGGGGTGGGGGCCCGGTTCCGGCGGCTGCTGTGGTTGGCTTTGGGATATATCCTCCTGCTGTGCGGCCTGGGCTCCCTCAGTGCCCTGTCCGCCAAGTACCTCACCGGCCGGATGGTCCAGCAGCTGCGCCAGGAGGTGTTCGCCGGCATCCTCCGCCGCCGTCCCCTGGCCTTCGCCCAGGAGGATACCGCCAGCTACCTCTCCGCCCTCACCAACGACGTGAAGTTGGTGGAGGAACACCACATCGCCGCCCTGCTCCAGAGCTTTGAGCTGCTGGCCCTCCTGGGTGCCACCCTGGTGCTGCTGCTGCGGCTGAGCCCCCTGGTGACGGGCATCCTCCTGCTGGCGTTTCTGCTGATCCTCCTCCTGCCCGCCGCCATCGGGCGGGCGTTGGAGGCCCGCCAGGACCAACTCTCCCGGCAGATGGCCCGCTTCACCGCCCAGGCCAAGGATACCCTGGCGGGGTATCAGGTCCTGCGCAGCTACCGCCGCCTGGAGAACGCCACCCAGCGCTTTGCCCAGGAGAACCAGGGGGAGGTCCGGGCCCGTCTCCGGGCCGCCCGGCTCTTTGCCCTCAACGAGGGGCTGTCGGACACCCTCTCCGTCCTCTCCATCCTGGCGGTGATTTTCGCCTCCGCCTACCTGGTCCTCCAGGGACAGCTCACCATGGGGGCCCTGCTGGCCCTGGTGCAGCTCAGCGGGACCTTCCTCTCCCCGGTGCTCCTGCTGCTGCAAAACCTCCCCAAGCTCCAAAGCGTGAAACCGGTGATTGCCCGGCTCAACGCCTATGGGGACACCCCCGCTCCCGCCCCGGCTGGGGCCCCCAGCTTTCAGGATCGCATCCAGCTGCGCCAGGTGGGCTTTGCCTACCAGCCGGGGAAGCCGGTGCTGCAAGACCTGTCCCTGACCCTGGAGCGGGGGAAGAAGGTGGCCATCCTGGGCCAGAGCGGGGCGGGGAAGAGCACCCTTATCCGCCTGCTCACCGGGGACTTTGACCGGTATACTGGCAGCATCACCTACGACGGCCAGGAGCTGCGGACCCTGGACCTGGACCAGGTGGCGGGGCTCTCCGCGGTGCTCCACCAGAACGTCACCCTCTTCCACGCCTCCCTCCGGGACAATATATGCCTCTATGAGGACATCCCCCCGGAACGGCTCCAGGAGGCGGTGGAGAAAAGCGGGGTGGGGGCGTTTCTGTCCGATTGCGGTGGCCTGGAAGCCCCGGTGGGGGAGAACGGGGCCCTTCTCTCCGGGGGCCAACGGCAGCGGGTGGCCCTGGCCCGCGCCCTGGTGCGGAAGGCACCCCTGGTGATCCTGGACGAGGGGACCTCCGCCCTGGACCGGGAGACCGCCCTGGCCATCGAGTCCCGCTTGCTGGAGGAGGAGGGACTTACCCTCCTTACCATCACCCACCGCCAGGAACCGGCGCTGCTGGCAAGATACGACGCAGTGTACCGCTTTGCCCAGGGAGGGCTTGTCAGCGTCCCCCATCTCCCGTATACTAGAGGATAGGAAACAGAACAGGAGGGATCGTGTTTGGAGATCAAAAAAAACGTCCACCCACTGTGGGAGACGCTGGGGCTGGCCTATCTGGGCCGGCATCTTGACGCGGTGGAGGCGGAGACCATCGCCGCCCTGGACGCCGCAGGGGTGAAGGGGGCACAGTTTTACAAAAAATACCTGGGGTATCTGCGGCCCTATGTGATGGACTTCCAAGCCGCCTACCAGCCCGGCCCCGACGACAGCTTCCTCCTGGGCCAGGCCCCGGACCCGGAGTTCTTCCGCACCGTGGCGGCCCTGGCCATGGAGCTGCCGGAGCTGGAGACGGCCTTGCCCCAGTTGGGCGACGGGGAACTCCGGCGGCGCATCGCCCCCTTTTTTGCCCTGGAGGACGAGGCCGCCCCGGACCTGGACAGTCCTCAGGCCCGCTTTGCCTTCCTCCAAAGCTTGGAGCTGGCGGAGGGGACCAAGTGGAAACTCTTCACCCTCCTGGAACAGCCGGGGGAGAAGCTGGGGGCGGTGTTTGCCCTGTACCGCCGCAACCGTCCCGCCTTCGAGGCCGTGACGGAGAAGCACAGGGCCCAACTGGCCCCCCTTCTGGCCCAAGGGGTGACCCCCTCCCCCGTCCTGGCCGGGCTGTTGGAGACGGTGGCGGAGGAAAACGTGGCCCTGTATCCCACGGCGGTCTTTCCCTTCAGTGAGTGGGTCATCTCCGCCACGGCCTTTCAGGGGGTGCTGGTGGAGCAGCTGGCGCGCAGTTGTCAGGCCGCCGCAGACAGCCAGGCGGCGCTGCCGCCCCTGTTGAAGATTCTGGGGGACCGGAGCAAGTTCCAAATCCTCTGCGCCCTGCGGCAGGGGGGGAAGTATAACTTGGAGCTGGCGGAGGAGCTGGGGCTCACCCCCGCCACCGTGTCCCACCACATGGGCATCCTGTTGTCCAATCAGTTGGTCACTGTGGAGAAGCGGGAGGCGAAGCTGCGTTACCGGCTGGACCGGGAGGCGGTGGGGGAAGTGGTGAAGGGATTGGTGGGGGTGTTTGGGTTGGAGGATATGGTTTGAAAGGAAAGGAGCGGCCCCGTGATGGGGCCGCTCCGATGCTCGGTTGCAGTAAGATTAAGTATAACTTTAGCCTACAAAAACAAAGTTTGCAGGTGTAGTATAAGGATCCTCATTCAGCCAAGAGAAATAAACAAACTTTCCCTCATATTCAAAGCTAAACGCCGCAGTTTCAAAGTAATTCCAACCTAGAACCTCGTCTGGGTCATTGTCTACGGTGACGAAATCACCTGAAATACCTTTGTCGCACAGTTGTGTGTAGGTTTCTCTTCCGGTAAAGCTCTTTGTTAGAACAAAATCACTGTTCATAGTTTTGGGGAAACAAAACACAAGTACTACGGTATCGTCATTCAAAGAAAACTCAGCGGGGATACGCAAGTCTTCATAGTAGAGCTTACTGTCTGCCCCCATTTCACCACCCTGCGTTTCGATATAATCACTTCCCCACATTTGGGAAATCTCCGACTTGGTCATACCTATGTAATCAATTAGCGTGGTGTTTTTGTTGGGAGTATCCGGTGTTGGGTCATCAGGCGTAGGATCATCTGGTATGGCAAAATTCGGGTAGCAGTGAGACAGAAGAGTTTCGTTCAAATAGTCAATATGGATAACGTTGCCCTCCTTCCTCCATTCCACCATGCTACTGTTGAGGGTGTTCCAGATCATCTGGGCGGCCTGGTCGCGGGTCAGCGGGACAGAGGGATCAAAAGAACGCAGACCATCATATAGCCCCACATCAGAGGCATCTGTATTGATGTTTTCGGACCAGAGACTGCTGCCCACATAGCCTTGGACGGCAGGGTCGAAGCCCAAAACCACCAGGAGCATTTTTGCGGCTTGGGTGCCAGTAACGTAACCATCGGGGTTGAACCGCCCGCCGCCAACACCGGCAACAATATCCCGTTGGACGCAGTATTCAATGTACTGCGTGGCCCAATGCCCCTTGGAATCGACAAAGGTGCTGCCTGTGCTGGGAAGAGCCGGGGTACTTCCGCCATTCAATGCAACACTGAGCATCTTACTCAGTTCGGCACGGGTGACGTTGCTCTGTGGACGGTAACTTCCATCGGCATAACCGCCGATGATATTTAGTTCAACGCAGCGATTCACAGCTTCGCTATGCTGGATAGTTCCCTGGTCGGTGAAGGCTGCAAGGGCGGAGCCGGTTGTGAGGCTTAATATCAGGACTAGGCAGAGGGTAAGGGATAACAATTTTTTCATGGGGCACCTCCTGAAGTGCATAAGATTTTTGAATTGAAACCTGATTGGATATAATTATATATTATATTAAATCCGGTTGCAATATTAAATATCAAATGACAGTCACTAAAAGGGCCCGAAAAGACCGTTGAGAGAACTTAGAATTGCTTTAAGATATCATGATGCCCGACATCCACTAGGATGTGATCATGCGCTCCCCTTCATAATACCAAATAATGCGGATGTCCATGTTGACACTACACTCGAAGAGATCAGAGATCCCCTGAATGCGTTTTGTACAAAGGGAAGGGCGCAGGGAATTTTCTGCCAAAAGCTCCAGCTTGCGTTTTAGCTGATGCTTTTCCTGGGGAGATAGCTTTCTAAAGTGCTTTTGGAAGCGTTGGGGTAATGGTGATGTGATAGCTCACGCTTCCTCCTCCAGCTTTTGGAACAAGGCATCCACACTATCAAAGACAGGCTGTTCTCCAGCTGTAATTTTCGCCTTCAGCGCTCCGATTTCCTCTCGCAGCTGCGTCAGATATTGCTTGGGATAGGCAGCTACAGGCGGAATATAGATCATGCCGTCCTCACCCATACCTATACTGCCTCCTCCGGCTCAGGAAGAAATACAACGAGACCAAAAAGCTCACGCACTCCGCCACTGCCATAGCCGCCCACAGCCCATCCACGGCAAAGAGCAGGGGCAGGCCCAGAATCCCCGCGATCTCGAACACGAAGGTGCGCAGGAAGGACAGCACCGCCGACACCGCCCCGTTGTTCAGCGCCGTGAAGAAGGCCGAGGCGAAGGTGTTCAGCCCGTTGAGCAGGAAGGCAAAGGCGATGATGTGGAAGGCGTGGATGGTCAGCTCCAACAGCACCGGGTCATAGCTCACGAAAATCAGGGCCAGGGGCCGGGCCACCAGCTTGGCGATGAGGAACATCCCCAGGCCTCCGGCGGCCATCAGGGTGAGGCTCTTGCGGTAGAGGTTTTTCAGCTCGTCGTGGTTCTCCGCCCCGTATTGGAAGCTGATGATGGGGGCCGAGCCCATGGCGTAGCCCAAATTCACCGCCGCAAAGATGAAGCCCACGTACATGATGACCCCATAGGCGGCCACGCCGTTTTCCCCCAGCAGACGCATGAGCTGGTAGTTGTACAGCAGGGACACCAGGGAGCTGGCCAGGTTGCTCACCATCTCCGAGGAGCCGTTGGCGCAGGCCTTGCCCAGGACCTTTGGATAGAAGTGCAGCTCTTTGGTGAAGCGCAGCAGGCTGTCGTTGGGCCGGGCGAAGTAGACCAGGGGGATCACCGCCCCCACCACCTCGCTGATGGCCGTGGCGAAGGCCGCCCCCAGCAGGCCCCAGTGGAAGCCCGCCACAAAGAGGGCGTCCAGCACCATGTTGGCCACCCCGGACAGCACCGTCACCGCCAGCCCCAGCTTGGCCTTCTCCGCCACCACAAACAGCTCCTGGAAGGCCACCTGGAGCATAAAGAAGGGCAGCGCCACCAGGACCACCCGGCCATAGCTGATGCAATCCGCCAACAGCTGTCCCTCTGCCCCCAGGAGGACAGAGACCGGCCGGAGGAAGAGGATGCCCACCGCAGCCAACACCACGCCAAAGACCACCACCGCCGCCATGAGCATGGTGAAGTAGTGGCTGGCGTCCTCCCGACGTTCCTCCCCCAGGGTCTTGCCGATGATGGCGGTGCCGCCGGTGCCCAGCATGAAGCCCACCGAACTCATCATCATGGTCAGGGGATAGATCAGGTTCACTGCGGCAAAGGCCGTGGTGCCCACGAAGTTGGAGACAAATAACCCGTCCACCACACTGTAGATGGAGGTGAAGATCATCATCAGGATGGAGGACAGGACGAAGCGAAGGAGCTTTTTATAGGTGAAGTGTTCGGATAGATGGATGCGTGCCATAGATCAAGAGGGTTCCTTTCTGTTTTCGTATGCCGCAAAGGCGGCGATCAGATTTTCAGCATAGGTCTCCAGATAGGAGACAAATTCCGGGGGACAGGTCTCCAGGGTCCTCTGCAAGGCCGCTTCCTCCCCCTGATAAAACGCCTGTAGCTTCTGGCGGACATAGTCCCGCCCGCTGTCGGTAAGCTGGATGTGTAGCTCCCGCTTTTTGCCGGGGATGGTGTGCAGGGTCACATAACCTGCCCGCTGGCACTCCTTGATGAGGGTGTTGATGGTGGTCTTGGGGAAGAGCCACGTCTCACAGATCTGCTTTTGGGAGTGCGCTTCCCCGTCGTCCAGGATATACAACAGCCACAGCAGATTGCCCTTAATCCCCAGCTTTTTGGATAGGCGGTCGTAGGCCCCGTCCAGGGCACAGGCCGCCTTGGCCAGCCGCCGGGCACTGTCGTTGCCATCCATAGAGATCCCCCCTTTTAAAATACGAATCCGAACCAGAGTATAGTACGAATCCGTGTTTTTGTCAAGCCGCGGGCACCAAATTCCGTCAGGGTAAAAATCCATTGACAGCTTGCTGCCGTCTGCGTATAATAGAGACGAGCCATCCAGCGCATGAAAAAGTGCCCTGCCACTTTGAGTGCAGGTCATCTATGACAGCTGTACCACAATCTGAAACGCATGCAAATAAAACAAAAGGGGCGATATGATCGCCCCTTTTGTTAAATCCTTTTCCCCACTACAGAAATATGGTATCCAAGACATACGGGTTTATAAGCAAATTAAGCAACCCAAATTTTATAGCCTACGACATAAGGATAGTAGTTAAATTTTACAAATCGACCATAAGCATAGAATCCATCCATAACAAAAAGGTACTCTGCGCCAGATGTGCTCTTAGCAGAACCGAAATTCATCGCAGAATGTCCACCCGTGGCAGATAGATCGCTTTTGTTGTACAAAATAATGTGAATTGGACAACTATTGAGAAGTTCCCTAGCAAAAGTCACATAGGGAGTACCAGAGGGAAGTTCGCTATAATTCCATATTCCTCGTCCTGCGTCTACACCAAAGAATCCTTTGTATCCATCAAGAATTCTTGATTGACGAGTTCCCATATTAGTTGTTCCCATATAAGTATAGAGAAAATTGAAGATGGTAGTGGCTTTCTCTAGATCTGTAGTTTGAGAAGAAAATTTATTCATTACGTTTGAACTATTACGATTTTTCCCCCAATACCAAAGGATATTTGTTGCAGCTACTGGGGTACACACATTCCCCGACTTAAGTTGCCCTATTAACCAGTAATCAGTACCACTACCAAAATTTTTGATTTTGACAACCGTATTACTATCAACACTTGCTTGTGACCAGTCGATAATTCCATCCAGTATACTATTCCTTGAAGCATGAGTGGATGCAGAATCCGAAACAGTTGTGTATTCTTGATCATAAACCGAATAGTACATATTATTTTGGATGGGAATATAGATTTCACCGGGACCAATATAGAGGATATTAGAATTGGAGCTTGTATTATTCGCGATAGAATTTATTGACTCTATCACTGGTTGGGGAGAGGAAGCAGTATCAATGATACCACCTCCTTCAAATGAAAATTCAACTATAGGGTCTTCTCCAGAAATAAGGCTTAATAATATATATCCAGAAGGGGACAAGCCATCAGAAAATGTTACATAGTAACCAGTAAGTGATCCGTCAGTATCGTAAAGGTGAAGAAATTCGTTAATTTCAAGATTGTTGTTATGCTGAGATTTGTTCATAAAATGTAGGGCATAGTTTTGTACTTTTTCATCTGAAGGAATCTGATTCTCGCTGTCAACTGCAAAAACAGGAATAGCGATAGAGAAATATATAGCAATGGCTACAATAAGGCATAATAATTTCTTTGTAAGTTTCATAATGTCCTCCGTATTTTTGTGTGTATTTATAAAATTCTTTAACTGGGAAATAAAAATATACCTAGATTAGCGTTGGAATATGACCCGAAAGGAGTATTTGCGATGAAAATCACGAAAAAGGCACTCGTTGTGATAGTTTTTGTCCTCGTTAGTTTTAGTATTTTTGCTATGCTTTATGTTCATAGAACTTACTATCCGATGGGTGGAGAAGTAACCATTGTTGAAAAAGGCGAAAGGTTCTTTCGACACTATATCACGATTGAGGAAATGTCTGGAGAACAATTCAAATTGTCATGCGCTGAATATGAATTTAACAGTTTGGATGTTGGAGATTTGGTGAATTGTGAGCGAACCCAAAGCATACTAACACATAGTGGAAAACTGCACAAACTCAAGTAAACTATATAGACATCACAAACACCTCTTTCTACACAACGAGTCAATATATTATACCACAAAAAGAAAAATGTGTCTACAAAATAAAGACACAAAAAGGAGGGATGGAGTTTGGCGAACCGATCCTTTAAGATGTGTATGCAGTGCGCCACCTGCAGCATGGTCTCCACCTGCCTGTGCCGGGCCCTGAAGTTCCTGTCCACGCGGGACAGCAAGATCAAGGCCGAGGCGGTGAAGTGGCCGGAGGGGAAGACCCTGCGCCTGGAGATCCCCGGCGCCAAGGGCTTTACCGTCACCGGCACCAAGGCGGGCTTTCAAAAGCTCCCGGCCAATACCCCCGGCGACGTGACCATCCGCTTCAAGAGCCCTGCCGACGCCTTCCGGGTGTTCACCGGCCAGCTCAGCGTGGCCCAGGCTTATGCCCAGCACCGATTTACCTTGCGGGGTTCCATGGGCCTGGCCATGCCCTTTGTCCGATGTGTGGACATTGTGGAGGGCTACCTGTTCCCCGCCATCATGGCACGGCGGATTTTGAAACGCCTGCCGAAAAAGGAAGTTTCCACCGCCCGTGTGTATGCGGCGGTGCTGTTTGGGAGGTAAACCGATATGAGCGCCTATTATGAATTTCAACTGCCCTCCAAGATCCTCTCCGGGGACGAGGCCCTGGAGCATATCCCCCATGAGCTGGAGGGCCTGGGGGCCCAGCGGCCCCTCTTTCTCAGCGACGAGGGCTTAGAGCGGGCGGGAACGGTGAAAACCGTCCTGGCGGCCCTGGCCCAGGGGGGGATGACCCCGGCGGAGGTCTTTTGCCGCATCCCCCCGGACTCCTCCATCGGCGTGGTCAACGACATCGCCGGGCGCTACCGGGCGGCGGGCTGCGATAGCCTCATCGCTGTAGGCGGCGGCTCCGTCATCGACACCGCCAAAGGGGTGGGCATGGTCCTGGCCCAGGCGGGGGAGGACCTGCTGTCCCAGAGCGGCTGCGAGGTGCTGCCCCGTGGGGCCCACGTGCCCTTCGTGGCCGTCCCCACCACCGCCGGCACCGGCAGTGAAGCCACCATTGTGGCGGTGGTGGCCAACCCGGCGGAGAAGGTGAAGCTGGAGTTTTTGAGCTACCACCTCCTCCCCGACGTGGCGGTGCTGGACCCCCGGATGACCGAGACCCTGCCCCCTCGCATCACTGCCTCCACCGGCTTCGACGCCCTGGTCCACGCCATTGAGGCCGCCACCTGCCTCCAGCGCAACCCGGTGAGCGACGCCTTTGCGGAGAAGGCCATGGAGCAGATCGTGCAAAATCTCCCCACCGCCGTGCGCAACGGCCGGGATAAGAAGGCCCGCATGGCCATGGCCAACGGCAGCCTCCTGGCGGGGGCGGCCTTTTCCAACTCCATGGTGGGCCTGGTCCACGCCATCGGCCACGCCCTGGGGGGTGTGTGCCACGTGGCCCACGGGGACGCCATGACCATTCTGCTCCCAGCGGTGATGAAGTATAATTTAAGTGCCTGTGCCCAGCGCTACGGGGAGCTGCTGCTGCCCCTGGGGGGAGCGGAGCTCTACGCCAGCACCCCGGCGGAGCTGCGGGGGGAACGGGCCATCCAGCTCCTGGTGGAGCTGCGAAAGCAGCTCTCGGACCTCACCGGCCTGCCCACCACCCTGGAGGCCACCGGGAAGGTCTCCAAGGGGGACTTCACAGAGGTGGCGTCTACCGCCCTCAACGACGGGGCCATCATCGTCAACCCCGTGGAGGCAGACCTGGAGGACATCATCGGCATCCTGGAGGAGGTATGGGCATGAGTGCGGAGCATGTGAAATACATAGAGAAGACGGTACAAAAACAGCGGGACTTTTTCAACACTGGGGCCACCCGGCCGGTGGCCCAGCGGCTGAAGGCCCTGGCGCGCTTGAAGGCGGAGATCCAGGCCAGGGAGCAGCAGCTGTTGAACGCCTTACAGGCGGACCTGCACAAGTCCCACTTTGAGGGCTATATGTGCGAACTGGGGCTGAACCTGGACGAGCTGGGGTATCTGATGAAGATGACCCCCCAGTGGGCCCGGCCTCAGCGCCGGCCCACCCCCCTGCCCCAGTATGTGTCCAAGAGCTATGAGTTGGCGGAGCCCTACGGGGTGGTGCTCATCATGTCCCCCTGGAACTACCCCTACCTCCTGAGCCTGGACCCCCTCTTTGGGGCGGTGGCGGCGGGGAACTGCGTGGTGCTGAAACCCAGCGCCTACGCCCCCAACACCAGCCGGGCCCTGGCGGAGCTGATCCAGGCGGTGTTCCCCCCGGAGTGGGTGACGGTGATCGAGGGGGGCCGGGAGCAGAACGCCGCCCTGCTGGACCAGCGCTTTGACTACATCTTCTTCACCGGCAGCGTGGATGTGGGCAAGTTCGTCATGGAGAAGGCCGCGAAGAACCTGACCCCCGTGACTTTGGAGCTGGGGGGCAAGAGCCCGGTGATTGTGGACAAAACCGCCAACATCCCCCTCACCGCCCGGCGGCTGGCCTTTGGCAAGCTTTTGAACGCAGGCCAGACCTGCGTGGCCCCGGACTACTGCCTGGTGGACCGGGCAGTGAAGGACCAGCTGGTGGAGGAGCTAAAAAAGCAGTTCCAGAAGATGCTGGGGGAGGCCCCCCTGCAAAACCCGGACTTTGTGCGCATCATCAACCGCAAGCACTTCAACCGCCTCCAGGGCCTGCTGGAGGGGGAGACCATCCTCTACGGCGGCGGCCACCGGGAGGACCCGGACCACGATTCCGGCTGGATCGCCCCCACCCTGGTGGCGGATACCCTGGAGGGGAAGTCCAAGCCCATGGGAGAGGAGATTTTCGGCCCCATCCTGCCCATCATCCCCTACGACCAGCTGGGCCAGGCCATCCACTTTATCAACCAGCGGGAGAAGCCCCTGGCCCTGTACCTCTTCACCCGCTGCAAGAAAACCAAACAGCGGGTATTGAACCGCTGCTCCTTTGGCGGCGGCTGCATCAACGACACCATCATCCACCTGGCCACCCACCACATGGGTTTCGGGGGCGTGGGCTACAGCGGCATGGGGAGCTACCACGGCAAGCGCAGCTTCGACACCTTCTCCCACCACCGGGCCATCGTGGACAAGGCCACCTGGCTGGACCTGCCCATGCGCTATCAGCCCTATACCAAAAAGATCAACGAGCGCTTGATCCGGATGTTCCTGCGCTGAGGGGATACACTAAGGGGAGACGTTAGGGGAAAGGAGCCTTTATGACGGGGAACTTGGCATACGAATCTGCATGGCGGGAGGAGCTTATCGGGGGGAAATTGGTCGCCATGTCCCCCGCCTCCACCAGGCACAACCAGGTGATGCTGAACATCGCCTATATCTTCAAGCACTATTTGAAGGGCAAACAATGTGTTCCCTTCGCGGATGGGGAGAATGTCTTTCTCAGCCCCACGGAGCACTATGTCCCTGACTTCATGGTGGTCTGCGACCGGGATAAGATCAAGCCCCAGGGGATATTCGGCCCACCGGACTTGGTGGTGGAGGTTTTGTCCCCCAGCACGGCCATGAATGACAAGGGGAAGAAGAAACGGGGCTACGAGGCCAGCGGCGTGGCGGAGTATTGGCTGGTGGACCCCGTGGGGAAAACCGTTGAGGTCTACCTTTTGCAAGAGGGCCGGTATGATATAGACAATGTATACTCCTTCTACACCCAAGAGGAGTTGGCGGATATGCTGGAGGAGGACCGGGCGGCGGTGGTGAGCAAGTTCACCTGCCACCTGTACGACGACTTGACAATCTCCCTGGCGGATATTTTTGACGACCTATTTTAACAGAAACAACAGCCTGTCAAAAAAGCCTCGCAGAGTTCGTGCCCGCAGGCACGAAAGCAATCCAATCCGTTTTCTCCGGCGGCGTGTACGCCGGAGAAAACACTTCTCGGTCTGCAAGTGTGGGGCTTGTTCGCCCAAGGCGGACAAACCCTGCGCGCAGTCAGACCGTATCCCCTGCGTCAAAAAAAGGCAAAGCCTTTTTTGACGCCCTGAAAAGCGGTATCCAGAGGCGTTCTGGATACCGCTTTTTGTGGTATTTCGTGGGGATCAGAGGAACAAAGGCCGTTGCTCAGGCCTGGGGATATTTTTCAAAGTACTGGAACATCCGCAGGGCGATGGCCAGGGCCTGCTCGCCGGTGGTGTTCCCCTGGGGGTCGAAGCGGTTGCCGCCGACTCCGCCCACAATGCCCTTGCCGGACATGAAGGCCACAGCGTTTTGGGACCAGCTGGAGATCGCAGCATTGTCGGCAAAGTTGGTGTTGCCGCCGGCGGGGAGGCTGCCGTGGATCTTCTCATAGACGCGGGCCAGGATCACCGCCGCCTGCTCACGGGTCAGGGGGTCGTTGGGGGCGAACTTGCCCTCACCCACGCCGTTGATGAAGCCTAGGGCGTAGGCCTGGCGGACCACGATGTCGCTGGCGTCCTCAAAGGGGTCCACCTTGGATACATCCGGGGCGCTCTGGCCGGACATGGCCTCATAGAGCTTCACGGAGGCCCCGGCGAAGTCGCTGCGGGTGGCGTTTTGGGTGAGGTCTGCGCCGAAGAGGGAGTCGGGGACCAGCTTGGCAGTTTCGGCGGAGTTGATGGTGTCTACGGCCCAGCCGCTCACTGCCGCACCGCTGTTGGAGAGGGACAGGTTGTTGCCTTCCAGAAGGGTGGGGTCGATTTTTTCGCCGGTGAGGAGAAGGTAGTAGTAAACGTAGTCGGTGGAATCATCGGGGATATATTGGAGTTCAATGAGTGTGTTGGTGCCAAAGGTTTTGCTGAGATAGGCAGCGGACAATCTGACGTTTTCTAGCTCCTGCCCACCAAGATAGGTAAAGCTAATGTTATTGTTTCCATATATCGGCCACTCGCCCATATAGGAAGTGGTAAGGGTTGGGGTCACAGGGCCAGGATAGGAGGCGGGCAGGAGGGTTGCCTGGTCTGTGTCCAAGTCTACAAGATATTCATTTTCCGTGATCCGAGCATCGTAGACCCCATCGCCATCTGGATCCGACCAGGCGGAAAGAAAGAGACTATCGAGACGATCCAATGTAATGTTGAGGCTTGCGCCGATGGGCAGCTTGTAGGTATAATCGGGGGTGAAGGTTTCTGCCGGTAGCTTTGCCATCGAGTCTTCTTCGGCTGCCCAATCCCAATCCCGAAGTTGGAAACTGGGATCGTTGAGCAAAAGGGAATCTGTGTCTTTTACGTTCACATCTACGAAATGATCATCGGCTGCAAACGCCACAGGGACGGCCAGGGAGAGGGTGAGTGCCAGGGCGAAGGTGGTCGCTAGGATTCTTTTCATCCGTTTCATGTTGGTTCCTCCTAAAAATATTTGAGGGTTTCTTGATAGGGCCAAGGATTCCCGCACTACCTGCTTGACAAATGTGGACAGTGCGGTATAATAGATACAGAAGGGCGCCACCGGTTGCGGTACAGCCCCAACTAGTTTAGTGTTTCATTGCAATGAAACCGTCACCGGCCAGGGTGGCGGTTTCTGCCTTTTATCTTAATCGTCACGGTATATCCGAAGATATGTAACGTAAGCGTTATTGGCATCTTGCCTCACCTCCTTTCGGAGGATTGGCTGTACCGCCCACCGTTTATGGCAGCGCCTCTTCTGTCCAAACTCCTACGAACGGGCTTGGTGGCTTTATTATACAACAGCCAAGTCCAAAGTGGCAAGGGATTTTGACAAGTTTTTCATACGGCAAACAAGCGGGATCCAGAGACGTGCTGGATCTCGCTTGTTTCATGGGAAGAAGCTACCTGTCAGGTTCCCACCACCCTCGTCAACTGCTCCAAATGCCGCCCGTCCGTGCCGCAGTAGCAGCCAAATACCTGCAACGGCACCAGTGCCCCCAGGGTAGCATTATCCCTAGCAAGGGAGACCGGGCTGGAGGTTAGCAGGTCCGTGGCGTGCCCTTCTTTTGTTTGGGCGGCGTCCGGTCGTCGGTGCGGTCCAACAGATAATCTACGCTGGTTCGGTAGAATTGGGCCAACTGGATGAGGACCTCGCTGGGGATATCCAGCACGCCGCGCTCATATCTGGAATACGTGGCTTGGCTGATATGCAACAGCTGGGCAAGCTGCCGTTGGCTCAAGTCAGCGTCCTCCCGCAAGTCTCTGATGTGCTGATACATAGCACTCACCTCAGAGCTAGTGTAAAATATGCGATTATTGCATATTGACTTTTATGCGATAATCGCAT
This sequence comes from uncultured Oscillospiraceae bacterium, assembly GCA_910578575.1. Taxonomy (GTDB): domain Bacteria; phylum Bacillota; class Clostridia; order Oscillospirales; family Oscillospiraceae; genus Evtepia. Next base: position 18,368 of record CAJTQP010000004.1, on the reverse strand, counting down.
AAAATGTGTCATGAGGTGATGGATATGCCGGACTATAAACAGATGTATATCAAGATGGCCCAGGAGGCAGAAAAGGCGATTCGGATTCTGATTGCCGCCCAGCAAGACTGTGAGAATTTATACCTGTCAGAGGAAAACCCAGAGCCAGTCCTTTTGCGTCCAAGGGAAGATAGCGAATGCACGGATGGGAAATAAATCGCATCCGCACTTCTTTACGATAATCGTAACCGTATACGACCCGATATGCAAGGAAGTTTGACAAGTTTTTCATAGCGCAAACAAGCGGTATCCAGTGACGTTCTGGATACCGCTTGTTTCATGAGAAGAAGTTCCCTGTCAGTCTCCCACCATCCCCGCCAACTGCTCCAAATGCCGCCCATCCGTGCCGCAGCAACCGCCAAACACCTGCAACGGTGCCAACTCCCCCAGGGCAGCACTATCCCTGGCAAAGGAGACCGGGTCGGAGGTCAGCAGGTCTGTGGCGCTCTGTAGCTGTTCATGGGTCAGAGGCGCGGCGTTGCCCTGAATGCCCACGAAACGAGCCCGGATGCCGGGGTCCTGGTTGTCGGGGGCGGAGAGGGCCTCATAGACAAAGCGGGGGTGGATGCAGTTGGTCATGTACCCCAGGGGCGGATGGGGGGCGGTGGCGGCGTCGATGGCCGCGATGGCCTGGGCCAGGGGGGTGCCGTCGGGCAGGCAGCCCTCCCGCCGGAGGGTGAAGCTGAGCAGGTAGGGCAGCCCCGTCGGCCCCATGGCCCTGGCTAAACCGGTGGCCTCCGGCAGGGTGGGCAGCAGGGCGGCGTAGAGGAACTCCACCCCGGCCTCTGCCAGCAGCTCCAGCTGCCAGCGGTGGTAGTCCAGGGCGGCTTCCTCCTCCAAGGCCCCTTGGCCGGTGTAGGCCTCCCCATAACAGCCCACCATGCCGCCCACATAGCCCACCCCCGGCCAGTCCCGGCGCAGGCTTTGGAGGAAGCGAACGTTTTCTTGGAGCAACGCACCCGTCAGCCCCGCCTCCTGCACCCGGTCCCGGTCGCCCCGGCGGGTGGGGGTGGTGGCCAGGAAGGGGAGGCCGTGGCGGTGGGCGATGGCGGCGTATTGGCCCCAGAGCGCCCCCAGGGCGGCCCGGCCCTCTGGGGTGGTGCAGTGCCGGGCCAATCCCACCTGGGGGTCCGGGGCCAGGCCGTATTCCCGCTTCAGCCGCTCCCCCAAGGCCCCCTCCAGCAGGAAACGCTGGCCCTGGGCAAAGGCAGAGGAGTAGGACATCCCCGCACCTCCTTTATTTCCCAAAGCGGGAGAACACGAACTGTCCCGACTCCGTCAAGCTCTCCGGCCCCCACTGGGCGTTGGGGTTGGTGCCGGGGCGCAGGGCGGCGGAGGTCTCATTCTTGTCGCACAGGGACCAGTTGCACCAACTGATGCCCCGCTGGTCCAAAAAGTCCAACCACTGGGCGGATTCCGTCAAGAATACCCCGCCGTTGCCGTCCGCCCGGCTGGTGCCCCACTCGGAGACGAACACGGCAAAGCCCTGGGCGCGCACCGCGTCGATGCGGTCCCGCAAGTCCTGCCCGTGGGTGCCGGCGTAGAAGTGGAGGGTGTACATCAGGTTCTCCCCCACCACCGGGTCCGCCGCTGCCTGGTGGATGTCCTGGCTCCAGGTGGGGCTGCCGATGAGGATCACACCCTGGGGGGACTGGGCCCGGATGGCGTTGACCACCTGTTGGGCATAAGGTTTCACGTTGCCGCTCCAGCTGATGCCCCCGTTGGGTTCGTTGCAGATCTCATAGAGGACGGCGGGAGAATCCTTGTAGCGCTGGGCCAGCTCCGTGAAGAAGGCCACCGCCTCCTGGGTGTGGGCACTGGGGTCCCCGTCGGAGAGGATGTGCCAGTCCAGGATCACGTACATATCCTGGGCAATGGCGGCGTCTGCCGCGGCGATGAGCTGCCGCTTCACCTGCTCCGGCTGGGAGAGATAGCCCCCCTCCCCGGTGTACATGGCGATGCGGAACACATTGGCCCCGGCACGGGCGGTATTTTGGATGCTCTGGGCGTTGGTAAACTGGCCGAACCAGTGGAGGCCGTGGGAGCTCATCCCCCGCAGGGCCACCGGCTGCCCCGCCTGGTTACACAGCTGGGCCCCCTTCACCTGCAGCCAACCGTTCTCCGACACGCCTCCCCGGATGCTGGTCACCGGCTCCGGGGGCTTGGGGTCGGGCTGGGAGGGCTGCTCCGGGGTTCCAGGATTTCCGCCCTCCCCCGCCAGCTTCTCCGCCCGCTGGATGAGGATGCAGGCCTCCGCCCGGCTCAGACCGCTGGTGGGGCGGAAGGCGCCGCTGGCGTCCCCCTGGACCACGCCGCAGGCGTAAGCCGCCAGCACCGCCTCGTAGTAGCGGCCGTTGAGCTGGGAGAAGTCGCTGATCTTGGCGCTCTCGCTGTTGTAGTCCCCCCGGACCGATGGGAGCAGGGCCTTCATAAGGATCTTCACCGCCAGCTGCCGGGGGATGGGCTGGTCATAGCCCTCCCCGGTGGGGGGGAGTTCATCCCAGTCGTACCAGCCGGCCTCCAGGGCCCTTTGGAGATACCCCGCCGCCCAATGGCCGCTCTGGCCCTGGCCGGGGGTGGTGCCGGCGGTGCGGGCGGTGATTGCCACGAACTCCGCGGCGGAAATGGTCTGGTTGGGCCGGAAGCTGCCGTCGGCATAGCCGGTGAGCAGCTGCTTCTCCGCCATCTGGGTGACGGCACTTTCGTACCAGCTCCCCGGCTCCACGTCGGAAAAGGCCGCGTTGGCGGTGGTGCAGCCCAGGAGCAGGCAGAGACATAGGGAGAAGGCAAAGAGGATGTTGTAACGTTTCATGCAAAAGACCTCCTTTGGGGAGAAAGTTTCCCCTCTATTTTAGCAGATACTAGAGGGGAAGGGAAGGGGCTTGTTCCGGCAAATCCCCCCCGCGAGGCCCTGAAAAAAAGGACTTGTGTGCACTAAGTCACCAAATAAAAGAGAACAGGATTGACATTATGGGGATAAACAGTATAATGGTAAAATAGGAAGAAATCGTATTCTTCAAAACCGTCCAGAAAAAAAGTCTGCGCGATGGAAGGGAACCCACGGGCCGGCGAGGGCGCCGGCCCCTACAAGGACGCGCAGGTGGGTTCACCGCCCCTTGATTCACAATGAACGCAGTTGGGGCGGTTCCCTGTGAACCCCACTTGCCTTGTAGGCACCCACGTTGGATGTAGGGGCCGCCGCCTTCGGCGGCCCAGCCTGTCAAAAAAGCCTCGCAGAGTTCGTGCCCACAGGCATTTGCCCTGTTCTTTGGCGCGGTACATGGGCTTTCTAGGGAAGAAAACAGGGTCATCTCGCGCTGATTTGCGGGGTTTCCCCCAAAAGCTGTGCTATAGTGGACAAGGTATGGGAAAAATACCACGTAAGCCCAGGCAAGGGCGCCCCCAAGGGGGAGAGAGAAAGAGGGTGAAGCAATGTCGTTGGAAGCCATGGAACAGGTGACCAAGGTGGAAGAGGCGCTGCGGCAGCGCAAGAGCGAAGCCGCCGCCCAGGCAAAACAACTGGTGGCCCAGGCGGAGCGGGAGGGCAAATTAGCCCTGGAATCCATCCGCAGCCAAATGGAGGCCCAGGCCAAGGAGCAGATGGCCCAGGCAGAGGCACGGGCCAACCAGCGGGCCGCCCAACTCCGGGAGGAGAGCCAGCAGGACTGCGCGGCCCTCCGGGCCGCCGCCCAGGAGAGACTGGACCAGGCCGCCGGGGAGATCGTGAGAAGGGTCGTGAACTGAGATGGCCATTGCGAAAATGAAACGGCTGCGGGTCATCAGCCTGGCCCGGCAGCGGGACGAGCTGTTGGCAAAGCTCCTCAGCGCCGGCTGCGTGGAGATCACCGAGCCGGCGGCGGAGCTGGCGGACCCCGCCTGGACCGCCCTGCTCCACCGGGACGGGGCCTCCCTGGCCCAGCTGCGCAGCCAGCAGAGCGCGGTGAACAGCGCCCTGGAGGCCTTGCAGCAGTACGCGGGGCTGAAAAAGGGCCTCTTTCTCCGCCGCCGTGGGGTGGAGGAGCGGGTGTTCCTCCGAGAGAGCACCGTCACCAAGGCCCTGAAAAAGGCCGGGGAGATCAACGACTGCGTGGGCAAGCTCCGCCAGAGCCAGACCCAGAGCAGCCATTTGCAGGCCCAGCGGCTGAGCCTGGGTCCCTGGGCCTCCCTGGACCTGCCCCTGGAGACCGGGGAGACGGAATATGCCCAGGTGAACTTTGGGGTGTGCCCCGCCGGGGCAGAGCTTTCGGCCCTAGAGGCGGCCCTGGAAGAGGCGGCCCCCACCGCCACCCTGACGGAGATCTCCACAGACAAGGAGCTGCACTACCTGCTCCTGCTGTGCCACAAGGCGGAGGGGGAGGCGGCGGTGTCCGCCCTGCGCCGCCAGGGTTTTAGCCTCCACAGTTTTCAGGAATTTTCCGGCACCGCGGCGGAGAACATTGCGCGCATCGACGCCCGGCTGGCGGCCTTGGAAAAGGAGCAGCAGACGCTGCTGGAGAGCTTGGCCAAGATGAACAGCGCCGGCTGGAGCCTGCGGCTGTGCGCCGACCGGCTCAACGGGGAGCTGGCCAAGGCCAACGCCACCCAGCGGCTGCTCACCGACGGCACCGTGGTGCTTCTCCAGGGCTGGGTGCCCTCCAAGGAGCGGATGCGGGTGCTGGCGATCTTGGAGGAGCAGGGCTGCGCCTGGGAGCTGACCAATCCCCCAGAGGGGGAGGTGCCCCCGGTGCTGCTGAACAACAACCGGCTCATCGCCTCCATGAATATGGTGACGGAGATGTACTCCCTGCCCGCCTACGGGGGCATCGACCCCAATCCCCTGATCTTCCCCTTCTTTACCCTGTTCTACGGCTTCATGTTCGCGGATATGGGCTATGGGCTGGTGATGTTCCTGGCGGGGTGGCTCCTCTCCCGGCGCTTCCGGCCCAAGGGGGCCATGGGGAATATCTTGCAGCTTTTGATGGTGTGCGGGGTGACCTCCTTCGTCTGCGGGGCCCTCACCGGGGGTTTCTTCGGGGATCTGATCCCCGTGGTGGCGGAAGTGTTCCTCCACAAAGAGGTGGTCCTGCCCAGCCTCATCAGCCCCCTGGACGACCCCATGACGGTGTTGATTTTGGGCATCGGCCTGGGCTGCGTGCAGCTGATCGTGGGCCAGTGCGTCCACATCTTCATGGGCTTCCGGGACGGGGAGGGGGTGGACGCCCTGCTGGACGTGGTGCCCTGGTGGATCGTCTTCGGGGGCATCGCCCTGATGGCCTTGCAGGGCAGCGCCATCCTCCTGCTGTTGGGGGTGTTGGCCCTGATCTTGACCCAGGGACGCCATGCGCAAGGATTTTTGAAAAAGCTCTGGGGAGGCATTTCCTCCCTGTACGATGTCACCAGCTGGCTCAGCGACGTGCTGTCTTACTCCCGTCTGATGGCCCTGATGCTGGCCACCACGGTGATCGCCAGCGTGGTGAATATGCTGGGTACCCTGCCGGCGAATTTGCTGGTGTTTCTCCCCATCTTCCTCTTTGGACATAGCTTTAACTTGGGGATCAACCTCATCGGCACCTACGTCCACGCCGCCCGGCTGCAATACCTGGAGTTTTTCGGCAAGTTTTACAAGGACGGGGGCCGGGCCTTCCAGCCCCTGCGCTACCAGACGAAATACGTGGACGTGCTCAACGACGCCGGCGAGGAGGTGAGCTGATGGAGTGGCTGCAAAGCTGCGGCACCGCCGTGGCCTTTCTGGGGGCCGCCCTGGCGGTGGGCCTGGCCTGCGTGGGCTCCGCCCGCGGGGTGGGCATGGTGGGCCGGGCCGCCGCCGGGGCCCTGTCCGTGGAACCGGACAAGTTCGCCCGCGCCCTGATCCTACAAATTTTGCCGGGGACCCAGGGGCTGTATGGCCTGGTGATCTGGTTTTTGGCCCTCATCAAGCTGGGCTTCTTCTCCGGGGCCCTCCGGGACCTGAGCCTGAGCCAGGGGGCCAGCTTCTTCGCCGCCTGTATGCCCGTGGCTGTGGGCTGCCTGATCTTTGGCATCATGCAGGGGCGCATGTGCGCCACGGGCTTGGTGATGCTGGCCAAGCGCCCCAATGAGATCTCCAAGAGCATCATCCTGGCCATCATGGTGGAGTTTTACGCCATCCTGGCCCTGCTGGCGACGTTCTTGATGTTAAATCAATTTTGATCGATAGGGAGGAATTTAATTATGGAATACATCGGTATTGCCCTGGCCTTCATCGGCGCGGCCCTGGCGGTGGGCCTGTCCTGCGCCGGCTCCGCCATCGGCGTGGGCACCGCCGGACAGGCGGCGGCCAGCGTTTTGGCAGAGGACCCCAACAAGTTCTCCGCCTGCCTGATCTTGCAGCTGCTTCCCGGCACCCAGGGCCTGTACGGCCTGGTGGCCTGGTTCTTCGCCCTGCTGAAGCTGGGCTTTTTCGCCGGGAACATCGACTTCAACCTGTCCCTGCAAATGGGCTTGATGTACTTTGCCGCCTGCTTGCCCATGGCCCTGGGAGGGCTGCTCTCCGCCATTGCCCAGGGGCGCTGCGCCGCCGACGGGGCGCGGCTCATCGCCAAGCGGCCGGAAGAGCTGTCCAAGGCCATCATCATGGCCATCATGGTGGAGTTCTACGCCATCCTCTCCCTGCTGGCCACCTTCCTGATGATCAACGGCCTTTGAGCCCCGATGAGGGAATGCTATGAACGGGATAGATAAGATCAAACAGCGCATCACCCAGGAGGTCCAAGGGGAGATCGCCACCCTGGAGGCCCAGGCCAAAGCCCAGGCCTCCGGCATCACCGACCACTATGCCGCCCAGGCCCGCGCCTTGGCGGAGGAGATCACCACCCGCGGGGAGAAAGCCGCCCAGGAGCGGGAGGAGCGTTTGGTGAGCATGGCCCACATGGAGGCCAAGAAGGCCCAACTGGCGGTGAAGCAGGAGCTGTTGGAGGAGGCCTTCCGCCTGGCCCTGGAAAAGCTGTGCGCCCTGCCGGAGGGGGAGTACGTGGCCCTGCTCACGGATCTGACGGTCCAGGCGGCCCACAGCGGCCGGGAGCAAGTGCTCCTCTCCCCCCGTGACCGGGAGCGGGTGGGGGAAGAAGTGGTCCGCCGGGCCAACGCCCGGCTGGAGGACGGCCGGCTCACCCTGGCCCAGGAGACCCGGCCCATCCGGGGCGGGGTGATCCTCAGCGACGGAGCGGTGGAGGTCAACGGCAGCTTCGAGACCATCCTGCGCCTGGAGCGGCCCAGGATGGCCAAGGACATCGCCGGCATCCTGTTTCCCCAGGAGGACTGAGCCATGAAGCCTTATGACTACCTCTTCCTCTCCACCCGTGTGCGCTCCCTGGAGGGGCAGCTGCTCACCGGGCAGCGCATGGGGCGGATGTTGGAGGCCCCCAATGACCAGGAGGCCCTGGAGGTGCTGCGGGAGTGCGGCTACGGCCCCCTCCCGCCTCCCACCCACCAGGGCCTGGATGAACTCCTGGCCCGGCAGCGCCAGGCGGTGCTGGAGGATCTGGCGGCCTTTGTGCCAGACCCCCAGGTGGTGGAGCTGTTCCGGCTGCGCTATGACTACCACAACGCCAAGGTGCTCCTGAAGGCCCAGGCCCTGGGCACCGACGCCAGCCGCCTGCTCCTGGACCTGGGCCGGGTGCCCAAGGGGGAGCTGGAGGAGCGGCTGCGCAGCGGCAACCTGGCGGGCCTGCCGGCCCTGTTCCACGCCGCCATCCAGGAGGCGCGGGAGGTGCTCAACACCACCCAGGACCCCCAGCGCTCGGACTTTATCCTGGACCGGGCCTATTACCAGGAGCTGGACCGGCTGGCCCAGGAAAGCGGCAGCGGCTTCTTAACGGGCTACGTCCGTGCCCTGGTGGACGCCGCCAACCTCCGCTCCCTGGTGCGCACCCGGCGCATGGGGAAGGGCAACGACTTCCTCCGGGGGGTGCTCTTCCCCGGCGGGGAGATGGACATCCAGCGCATCCTCACCGCCGTGGACACCGGGCTGGCCCTGGAGGAGCTATACCACAGTTCCTTCCTAAACCAGGCCGCCCAGGCGGCGGACCAGGTGCTGGCAGGGGGGAGCCTGACCCCCTTTGAAAAGGCCTGCGACGACGCCGTCACCGGCTACTTGGCCCAGGCCAAGTATATCCCCTTCGGGGACGCCCCGGTGGTGGCCTATCTGGCGGCCAAGGAGAACGAGTTCACCGCCGTGCGCATCATCATGAGCGGGCGCATGGCGGGTTTGGATACGGAGACCATCCGGGAAAGGCTGCGTGAGGCCTATGTCTAACAACAAGATCGCCGTGGTGGGGGACCGGGACAGCGTCCTGGGCTTCAAGGCCCTGGGGCTGGCGGTGTTCCCCGCCCAGACTGCCGGGGAGGCGAAACCCCTCCTGCGGCAGCTGGCCAAGGAGGAATACGGCATCGTCTACCTCACGGAACAGCTGGCGGTGCAGCTCCCGGAGGAGTTGCAGCGGTATCAAGACGCCCTGACCCCGGCTATCATCCTCATTCCTGGCAAGGAGGGCCCCCTGGGCCTGGGGATGGAGCAGGTGAAGCGCTGCGTGGAGCGGGCTGTGGGGGCGGATATTTTGTGAATGGAGGAAGCTTATGGGAAAGATCGTAAAAGTCTCCGGTCCCCTGGTGGTGGCCACCGGCCTGGCCGACGCCAACATGGCCGACGTGGTCCGGGTGGGGGAGCAGCGCCTCATTGGCGAGGTGCTCACCATGACCGGCGACACCGCCTCCATCCAGGTCTATGAGGAGACCTCCGGCCTGGGGCCGGGGGCGGAAGTCACCACCACCGGGGCCCCCATGTCTGTGGAGCTGGGGCCGGGGATCATTGAGAATATCTACGACGGCATCCAGCGCCCCCTGGGGGAGATTTTGAAAAAGGTCCAGGGGAACAGCCTGCCCCGCGGGGTGGAGGTGCCCGCCCTGGACCGGGAGAAGAAATGGCGCTTCAAGCCCGCCGTGCTGGAGGGGGACCATGTGGAGGGGGGCGATGTCATCGGCACCGTCCGGGAGACCAGCGTGGTGCTCCACAAGATCATGGTGCCCCCCAAGCTCAAGGGCACCATTGAGAGCATCCAGTCCGGCAGCTTCACCGTCCTGGAGACGGTGGCGGTGCTGGTGGATGAACAGGGGGAGCGCCACCCCCTGACCCTGATGCAAAAGTGGCCCGTCCGGGTGGGCCGGCCTTACCAGCACAAATATCCCCCCAAAACACCCCTGCTCACCGGGCAGCGGATCGTGGACACCCTCTTCCCCATTGCCAAGGGGGGCACCGCGGCCATCCCTGGGCCCTTCGGCTCCGGCAAGACCGTGATGCAGCACGCCCTGGCCAAGTGGTCCGATGTGGACATCGTGGTGTACATCGGCTGCGGCGAGCGGGGCAACGAGATGACCGACGTGCTTCGGGAGTTCCCGGAGCTGGTGGACCCCCGCACCGGGGAGTCTTTGATGAAGCGCACGGTGCTCATCGCCAACACCTCGGACATGCCTGTGGCCGCCCGCGAGGCGTCCATTTACACTGGCATCACCATTGCCGAGTATTTCCGGGATATGGGCTATGACGTGGCGGTGATCGCCGACTCCACCTCCCGCTGGGCAGAGGCGCTGAGAGAGATGTCCGGCCGCCTGGAGGAGATGCCCGGCGAGGAAGGCTACCCCGCCTACCTGTCCTCCCGCCTGGCCCAGTTCTATGAGCGGGCGGGGACGGTGGCCTGCCTGGGCTCCGGGGAGGAGCGCCGGGGCTCCCTCACCGCCGTGGGGGCGGTGTCCCCGCCGGGAGGCGATCTGTCCGAGCCGGTGGCCCAGGCCACCATGCGCATCGTGAAGGTGTTCTGGGCCCTAGACGCCTCCCTGGCCTATCGCCGCCACTTCCCCGCCATCAACTGGCTGAACTCCTACTCCCTGTATTTGGAGTCCTTAAAGCCCTGGTACGACGAGAATTTGGGGCGGCAGTTTATGGAGAAGCGGGACAAGGCCATGGCCATCCTCCAGGAGGAGGCCAGCTTGAATGAGATCGTCCAGCTGGTGGGCAAGGACTCCCTCTCCCCAGGGGATCAGCTCACCCTGGAGACCGCCAAGATGATCCGGGAGGATTTCCTCCAGCAAAACGGCTTTTTGGAGGTGGACTGGTACTCCAGCTACGACCGCCAGGACAAGATGCTGGGGATGATCCTGGACTACGACCGGCTCTGCCGGGCCGCCATGGAGCGGGGGGCGGAGGCTGCGCCCCTGTTTGAGATCCCCTTCCGGGAGCGCATTGGCCGGGCCAAGAGCGTCCCCGACGAGGAATACCCCGCCGTGTTCCTGGCCATGGCCGGGGAGCTGGAGACCCAGATCGAGGCGGTGCTGGCCCAGGGAGGTGCTGAGGAATGATAAAGGAATACCGTACCATACAAGAGATCAACGGCCCCCTGATGGTGGTCCGCCAGGTGGAGGGGGTCACCTTCGACGAGCTGGCGGAGATCGAGCTGCCCGACGGCAGCACCCGCCGCTGTAAGGTCCTGGAGGTCAACGGGGACAACGCCGTGGTGCAGCTTTTCGAGGCCTCCGCCGGGATCAACCTGGCGGCGTCCAAGATCCGCTTTTTGGGCCATCCCCTGGAGTTGGGGGTGTCCATTGACATGCTGGGGCGGGTGTTTAACGGCATGGGCCGTCCCATCGACGGGGGGCCGGAGATTTTGGCCGACGCCTACCGGGACATCAACGGCCTGCCCATGAACCCGGCGGCGCGGGACTACCCCAACGAGTTCATTCAGACGGGGGTGTCCACCATCGACGGGCTGAACACCCTGGTCCGGGGACAGAAGTTGCCTATCTTCTCCGGCTCCGGTCTGCCCCACAACAATTTGGCTGCCCAGATCGCCCGCCAGGCCAAGGTCCTGGGGGATGAGGGGGTCAACTTCGCCGTGGTCTTTGCCGCCATCGGCATCACCTTTGAGGAGGCGGACTTCTTCGTCCAGGAGTTCCGCCGCACCGGGGCCATCGACCGCACGGTGCTCTTCACCAACCTGGCCAACGACCCCGCCGTGGAGCGCATCGCCACCCCCCGGATGGCTCTCACCGCCGCGGAGTATCTGGCCTTTGAGCAGGATATGCACGTGCTGGTGATTTTGACGGATATCACCAACTACGCGGAAGCCCTCCGGGAGGTCTCCGCCGCCAAGAAGGAGGTCCCCGGTCGCCGGGGGTATCCCGGCTATCTGTACACCGACCTGGCTACCATGTACGAGCGGGCCGGGCGGCAGATGGGGAAGAAGGGGTCCATCACCATGATCCCCATCCTCACCATGCCGGAGGACGACAAGACCCACCCCATCCCCGACCTGACGGGGTATATCACCGAGGGGCAGATCATCCTCTCGCGGGAGCTGTACCGGAAGGGGGCTATTCCTCCGGTGGACGTGATGCCCTCCCTGTCCCGGCTGAAGGACAAGGGGGTGGGCCCCGGCAAGACGCGGGAGGACCACGCCGGGACCATGAACCAGCTCTTCGCCGCCTACTCCACCGGCAAGGAGAACAAGGAGCTCATGTCCATCCTGGGGGAGGCGGCCCTGAGCCCCACGGATCTGCTCTACGCCCAGTTTGCCGACGAGTTTGAACGCCGCTACGTCACCCAGGGGCCCGACGAGAACCGCTCCATCCAGGAGACCTTGGACCTGGGTTGGGAGTTGTTGTCCATCCTGCCCCGCAGCGAGCTCAAGCGCATCAAGCCGGAGCACATTGAAACATACCTCCCGAAAAAGGAGGGGTAAGGGATGCCTGGAATCCAAGTCAACCCCACCCGCCAGGAGCTCACCCGGCTGAAACACCGGCTGCGCACCTCTGTCCGGGGGCATAAGCTCCTAAAGGACAAGCGGGATGAGCTGATGAAACAGTTTATGGACACCGTGCGGGAAAACCGCGCCCTCCGGGCCAAGGTGGAGGCGGGGCTGATGGAGGCCCACGGCGCCTTCACCGTAGCCGCCGCCCTCATGTCCTCCGAGGCCATGGAACAGGCTCTGCTCTACCCCAAACAGGCGGTGGAGCTGGAGATGGGGGTGGAGAACATCATGTCCGTAAACGTGCCCACCTACCAGTTCCACACCCGCAACGACGACCCTGGGGAGATCTACCCCTACGGCTTTGCCGCCACCTCCGGGGAGCTGGACACCGCTGTGGACGCCCTGGCCAGGGTGTTCCAGGATATGTTAAAGCTGGCCCAGATGGAAAAGACGGCCCAGCTCCTGTCTGAGGAGATCCAAAAGACCCGCCGCCGGGTAAATGCCCTGGAGTATGTCAAGATCCCCCAGATGGAGGAGGCCATCCAGTATATCACCATGAAGCTGGAGGAGAACGAGCGGGCCGCCACCATCCGCTTGATGAAGGTGAAGGATATGCTGCTGGAGGAGGCCATCCGGGAGAAACGGGCGGCGGACGCCAGAGCGGTGGAGAGCTTTGGTGGGGAGGCGCCGGGGCAGGTGTGAGGCGCTGGGAAAGAATGTAAAAAGTCCCTGAAACGGTGGAGGTCCCGCCGTTTCAGGGACTTTTTGATTGATTTATTTTCCTTTACTTGACAGATACAGTTTACCGGCCGGTGCCCCGGCTTAGCCGTGAAAGGGACCCCTCACTCCACCACCACCGTCGTAAACGGCGGCTTCCCCCGTGTACCCACCAGCTTCACCCCCGCCCGGTACAGGCGCTCTACGGTCTCCACCACCTCTACGGTGATCTCCTCCCCCGGCGTGATCAAGGGGATGCCGGGGGGATAGGCCCAGATATACTCCCCGGAAACCTTCCCCATGCCGTCGTAGAGGAAGGTGAAGCCTCCGCCTTGCCGGGCGGCGTCCTCCAGACGCATCCGCTGGGGCGGGAGGGGAGGCAGGGCCTCCGCCTCTGGGGGCTCCTCTAGGGCGGGGCCGGCGGCGGTGTCCAGGGCCAGGAGGGCTTGGGAGAGCCGTTCCGGCATGGCGTCGTCGGAGCCCAGGCCGGTCATGGCCACGGCGTAGTGGTCCAGGGCCATTTCCAGCTCGATCTTGTATTCCTCCCGCAGGCGCCGTTTCAGCTCCACGCCGTTCAGGGCGCTGTGGCGGGTGGAGATGACCAGCTTGGCGGGGTCCATGGGGTAGGGGCCTTCCACCAGACGCAGGTGTTGGAGGGGTTGCAGTTTTTCCCGTACCTCTTTCAAACGGCGGTCCCAGGCGGCAAAGGCGGCGGGGCCCTCCGTCTCCAAAAAGCGGACACAGCCGTCGATAGAGGCCAGGAGCAAGTAGGAGGGGCTGCTGCTCTGGAAAATCCCCGTTTGGCGCTCCACCTCCGGCAGGGGCACCAGACCGCCGCCTACGTGGAGGATGGCCGTCTGGGTGAGGCTGGGCAGGAGCTTGTGGAGGCTGGACACGGCTAGGTCTGCCCCCTGCTGCATGGCGTTTTTGGGAAACCCCTCCCATAGGCCCAGATGGGCCCCGTGGGCCTCGTCCACCAGCACTGGGACACCAGCTTCGTGGGCCACGGCACAGATCCCCGCCGTGTCACTGAGGACCCCGTCATAGGTGGGACTGGGGTACACCACCAACTTGATCTCCGGCTCCGCCGCCAAGGCCGCCTGGACCATTTCCGGGGAAATGGGGCCAGAGAGGCCCTCCGCCACCGGGGGCAGCAGGTACACCGGCTCCAGGCCGCAGAGCTCCACGGCGTGGTAAATGGCCTTGTGGCAGTGCCGGGCCATTAGGATTTTGTCTCCCCGCCGGGTGGCCCCCCGGATGGCGGCCAAAAGGGCCCCGGTGGAGCCGTTTACCTGGTAAAAGCTCCGCCGGGCCCCGAACAGCGTTGCGGCACGGGCCATGCTCTCCTTTAAGATCCCCACCGGGGTGTGGAGGTCGTCAAAGTCTGGCAGCTCCGTGATGTCCAGCCCCGCCCCCAGGGTCTGCAAATAGGGGGCCAGGGCCGTGTTCTCCTTGTGACCCGGCATGTGCAGGGAGAGATAGCCCTGATCCCGGTGGGCCGTTAAACGCTCCAGGAGGGAGCGTCCGTCTGTCTCGTTCATCGTCCATTCCTCCTGTTTTTTGTCCTTAGCATACCAGAATGCAGGCCAGATGGCAAGATGTCGGTGGGATCTGGCCTGGGACTTGAAGACATCTGGCCTGTAAAATTCTTTTGTTTTGATGCTTTTGATGAGGCCAGTATTGTGGTAAGCTGACAGCAGTGAAGGCGCGGGGCAGCTCGGAACCCTGCGCAAGTTGGAAAAACAAGGAGTGTGTTTGATATGTCTGCAAAAACCGATGCCGTCCGGCCCAACAGCGTAAGCAACGTGATGGAGCTGACCCTCACCGCCATGTGTATCGTGCTGGTGTATGTCTTTACCGCCGTGGTGAACATCCGCCTGCCCATTGCCGCCAACGGCGGGCTGATCCACCTGGGCAACGTGCCCCTCTTTGTGGCGGCCATCCTCTTTGGCAAGCGCACAGGGATGATCGCCGGGGGCGTGGGGATGGCTATTTTCGACGTGGTGTCCGGCTGGACCCCTTGGGCTCCCTTTACCCTGGTGGTGGTGGGCCTCATGGGCTTCCTGATGGGCTGGATCACCGAGAAGAAAAAGAGCTTCCCCCGCTATATCCTGGCTATGGTGGTGGCCTGCGTGGTGAAAATCGTGGGGTATTACATCGCGGAGGGGTTCATCATGGGGAACTGGATCGCCCCCGTGGCCTCCATTCCTGGGAACTTGGTGCAGATCGGCGTGGCGGCGGTGATTACGCTGGTGATCATTGAGCCGTTGCGTATCGCGACGGAGCATACGATTTTGAAAAGGGCTTGAGCACCCATAAGCAAAAAAGACCTTGCGGGGTACAGGTGGTTTGACCTGTACCCCGCAAAGCCATTGTCGTTATTGTAGACCCAGTTCTTTGTGAAAATTGATTAGGCAGGATTCCCGATACAACGGCTCCCTGGCAATACGCCCTTTGGATGCGGCTCTTTTGTAGCCGTTTAGGTAGACAAGAAACTGTTGTTTGATCTCTTCATACGCAGTTGTGAGAATCCTATATTGAGAATTTGGCAACTTCTGTGTGGTGTGCGGCTCGATATACTGACGGTCATTTATAATCACTGTATAGCGAAAATCCAATCCCGCATTGGGGCGGGACTGGGAGGGAACAGAATGACCGATCCGTCCGAATTTTCGTACCGCGTCCCCAAGGTGATTGCGAAGCGGGATATAGAAGCTGTTTGAATCAACAGTAACCTGCACACAAACATGCGTTCTTCTGGACTGTTTCGAGGTGTTCCCTGGATCAAGCATTTTTTGATAATCAGGATGGTCAAGAAAGAATTGTTCTTTTATGTAACAACAGTTGTGGTTTATCATATCTTATCTACCTTTTACAAGAAATAAGGGAGAACGTTCGTTCTCCCTTATCAAAAGTTCTTCGGTTTTTTATTCGCCGGGTGCATCCGACAAACCCCCACACAATTTCTTCGGTTTTTTATTGGCCAGAGAACTCCGACAAACCTCTCACCGTTATTATATGCAAAATGCCCTCTTCTGTCAATCAGAAGTTTTTGTCATATTGCTGCATGAAACTGTGCTGCCCTCACGCCACCGCCGAGAAGGGGACGCGGGCTTGGTTTTGGGATTGGGGTTGTTGCTGGGCTTGCTGCTGCTCAGCTTCCGGGTTGGCTTTGGTCACGGTGCGGGTGGTGCCGCCGGAGACGTAGACGTCCCCGCACTCCGGGCAGATGCCGGTGTGGTAGGTCACGCTCTGGCTGACCACCTTCCGATCCTCCTGCTGGGCCTTGGCCTGCTCACGGGTCACGTGCTCCATCTCATGGCCCCGGACGGCGGATGCTGCCTGGGAGGGGTCCACGTTGGTGGGGGTCTTGAAGGAGACCCCTGGGTCGTCGGAGCCGTCCTGGTATTTGCGCTCCTTACAGGTCTGGCACTCCCCCTCCTGGGCCACCTCTTGGGCCGTTTTGGCCTCTTCTGTCTTCAGGCCGGGGATGGCTGCGGCCTCCTCCGGCTCTTGTCCGGGAAGGGTGGGATACTCTGTCTTCGCGCCCTGCTGCGCGGCGGCTCCCAGGGTGGAGGCCTGGCCGGCGTTGGCGGCCTGTTGGGCGTCGCCGGGATACTGGATGCGCATGCGCACAGCCATCTCCACAGGGTCGGCCCCCTGGCGCTGGGCCCAACTGATGGCGTCTGTGGCGTTGGCGTTCACCGCCTTCACCGCGTTGACCGGCTGGACGGGGACCTCCGGCTGGGCCGCTTTGTGGGCGGTCATGACAGAGGCTGTTTGCCGGGCATTTTGGGCCGCGGCAACACGCTCCATGCCCTGGGGCTGGTTGAAGTAGGGATGATAGGCAACGCTGCCGATGCTGCTGATCCCGCTGATCATATCTGTCACCTCCAAGAAGAAAGGATTTCTATCTATTGTCTATTATAGCAGATTTTCGCCTCTTGGCAAGGGGGATTTCTGGGTTTTAGACTTCGGGGATGTCCGGCAGCTCTATGAGCTCGTCGGGGAAGCCGTAGTAGAGCTCCTTGGGGTGCTGGGAATTTTCCAATTTGCGCATGGTCACCGGCTGGGGGTGGGAATAGATGCCCTTATAGAGGAACTCTTCAAACTGGGGCCGGGGGGGATAGGCCAGGATGGGGTCGCCCAGGGAGAACTGGGCGTCGATGCCTGGTTTGTTCCCCCGCGCGTCCAGCTTCACCCAATGGCCCCCCAGGTACACGGCGTTGAAGGCGTGGGTGCAATAGCCCATGGATTCGTCCTGGGCGGCATAGGTGATGCGCTGGAAGGAGAAGCCTGTGGGGATGCCCTGGATGCGCAGCAGGGCCGCCAGAAGGTTGGCTTTGGCGTGACAGATCCCCGTGCGGTGGTGGAGGACCTCCGAGGCCCGGACGGTGACCACCTGGGCGTGGCAGTCGAAGGAGTGAAGCATCTCATCCCGGACAAAGTGGTAGGCGGTGCGGGCCTTTTCCACTGGGGTCATGTCCGGGGCGAAGAGGGCCCTCGCGGTGGCTTGGATGTTCTCCGCCTGGAGGTCTACATAGTATGAGGGTTGCAAAAATCGCTCCATGGGGGTTACCTCCAGGTTTTTATCTTGTTTATCTTGGGGTCAGCGGGCCAGGTACTGGGCGTATTGCATGAAGATGGTGGCCGCTTGGGCGCGGGTGGTGTCGCCGCCGGGGTTGAGGCTGCCGTCGTTGTAGCCGTTGAGGATGCCCTGGGACACCGCCCAACGCACCGCGTTCTGAGCATAGCCGCTGACGGCGCCGGCGTCCTGGAAGGGCAGGGACTGGCTGCTGTTCACGCTGGGGCTGCCGGCGTAGCGGTAGAGCATGGTCACCAGCTGCTCACGGGAGATGCGGCCGGTGGGGTCGGAGCCGTCGCTGATACCGTTGGCCACCGCCCAGGCCATGCCCTTTTCGCTCCAGGTGCTGCCGCCGGAGGTGTCCACCCCGTCGAAGCGGGCCAGGACGGTCATGAGCATATCCCGGCCCATGGGGCCGTCGGGGGTAAAGTTGGTGGCAGAGGTGCCGGAGAAGAGGTCACGGGCAGAGGTGAAGGCGATGGCATCCCTGGCCCAGTGCTGGTTGGTGTCGGCAAAGCTCTTGCCGTTGTCCAGGATCTTCACGCAGGCCCCGTCGGGGACGTCCACCACCAGACTGCCGTTTTGGATCACGCAGGTCTTGACCACTTCCTCCTGGCCGTTGCCCTTCACCAGCACCGCCACGGTGCCGGGGCTGGTGGTCTGGGTGGGGATGGCCACTGTCACCGGGTAGCTGCGGCCGGTGTACAGGGTGAGGGAGGAGGCGTTTTGGCCGTTGTAGGCCACCTGAACGGCGGGGATGGGCAGGGAGACGCTCTGACCGCCGCCGCTGAGCTGGGCGGGGAGGCGGACCTCTCCGGTGGCCTTGCCGTTGGCGTCCACAGAGAGGCTGGCGGTGAGGCCGCCTGCCTGGTTGATGTTGGTGTCGCTGGAGCCATCGGTGAAGCTGATGGTCTGGGTGGTGGAGCCGTTGGCGGACTTCTCCGTGGTGACCACGGTGCCGTCCTTCCGGGTCTCCTCCACTCGCTGGGAGCCGTCGGGGCGCTTGGTGGTGACGGTGACGGTACCTGTGGTCTTGTCGGTGGTGGTGGTCACGGTGGTGCCGTCGGGTTTGGTGACGGGCCGGCTGGTGGAGGTGTTGCCCCCGGTGGAGGTGCCGGGCTTGTTGTTGTTGGGCTTATCCGGGTTGTTGCCGGGGTCGGGCTTGGTGCCGGGGTCCGTGGGGGCCTGGTAGGCCGGGACGGTGACGGTGGCCGCGCTGCCTGCCTCATGGGTGTCGGTGGCTTTCAGGCAGACGTAGTAGGTCCCGGCGG
>CAJTQP010000003.1 GCA_910578575.1 uncultured Oscillospiraceae bacterium | reverse complement strand
TGTATCACAGTGGGGTGGATTTGTACAACAAACTATGGTAAAATGCTACGGTGTGATTCCAAAGAGAAAGAGGGAAAGGGCAGTTATGATACAAGGGGCGATTTTTGACGCGGATGGGACCTTGCTGGACTCCATGGGCATGTGGGAGACGGTGGGGGACCGGTACTTGGCCACCCTGGGCATCACGGCCCGGCCTGGCCTGCGGGCAGAGCTCTTCCCCTTGAGCCTGGCGGAGTGTGCCGTCTATTTGAAGAGGGCATACAAGCTGTCCCTCTCCCACCAGGCCATTGAGGACGGCATCAACGATACCATCCGCAGCTTTTACCGCCATCAGGTCCAGGCCAAGGCAGGGGCCAAGGAATTTTTGACAGCGCTGCGAGCGCGGGGCGTAACGTGTACGCTGGCCACAGCCACGGACCGCTCAGTGATCCTGGAGGGCTTGGCGCGCACGGAGCTGCTGCCTCTGCTGGAGGGGGTCTACACCTGCGGCGACCTGGGCATGGACAAGCGCAGCCCCGCTCTCTTCCACTATGTACGGGAGCAGATGGGCACGGAGATAGGGGAGACCTGGGTGTTTGAGGATGCTGTCCACGCCGCGTCTACGGCCTTCCAGGCAGGATACCGGGTGGCCGGCGTGGCAGACCCCTATAGTGACCAGAGGGCCCTGCGTAAGGTGAGCCACCTCTACCTGCCGGACCTTACAGATTTTCCTGGCTTTTACGAAAAGGCCCAGGAGATATAAAGGGATATCAAACGTGCCCTGGACGGTCTCGCCATCCAGGGCACGTTTGATCGTTAGCTGCGGGGGATGAGATGGACGTTCATGTCCACGTTGCCCTCAATGCCGGGCACTTCCAGGGTGCTGGAATACTGCCAGATATTGAAGTGATAGTAGAAGGTGGGCTTGGCGCTATACTGTGCCAGCCAGAAGGGGTAATCTGCCAGCTTGGTCATGTCGAAGTGCAGGTAGAAGTAGGTGAGGTTGGCGTACACCATGGGCTGATGTCCTGCGGCTTTCACCGTCTCGCAGAAGGATACGGCGCATTGGGTGAGGATCTTGTCGTCCAGGTCCTTGGTGCGGGCATCATAGCTGTCGGGGTAGGGCTCCCAGTCAAAGATGATGGGATAGGTGATGTTGTAGCCCTTCAGAGCGTTCAGACAATACCGTGCTTCCTCCGCCCCCTCCTCCGGGGTGATGGCCTGGGAGAAGAAGTACACACCCACGTCCAGCCCCTGGGCCTGGGCACCCTTGATGTTTTTATAGAAATAGGAATCCGTCACGATTTTCCCGGTGCCGTAGCCCCGGTAGCCCAGGCGGATGATGACAAATTCCACGCCGGCCTCCTTCACCTGCTTCCAGTCGATGTCCCCCTGATAGCGGGAGACGTCGATGCCGATGCGGGAGGTATACTGATCGCTGTTATAGGTGATGTAGCCCTTGTCATTTTTCTGGAACAGGTCCTTGTTGTAGCTATTCACAGGAATCTTACTGGCAATGGGGATCTGATGGTTGCCCCACTTGAAGTAGTCGGTGGGTTCAGGGTCAGGGTCGGGCTCTGGGTCCGGTTTGGGATCGGGTTCCGGCTTCGGGTCGGGCTCTGGATCTGGCTCAGGCTTCGGGTCCGGTTCGGGCTTGGGGTCAGGCTCCGGGTCCGGTTTGGGGTCCGGGGTGGGCTGGCCCAAGTGGTCCATACGCCAGATAATGGCGCTGATCTCCGCGCGGGTGATGCTCTGCTGGGGATAGAAGTGATTTTGACCGTCCACCACGGTGCCAAACAAAATACCGTGGTCAAAGAGGGTCAGGACGGCCTCACTGTCGGTGTCGGCAAAGGGATTGTCGCTGCCGGTACGGGAGAGGTCCAGGACACGCACAGCGATTTCCGCGATCTTCACGCGTTGGATGGGGGCGTCCAGGTCCGTGGGGATATCCTCCGGCAGGAAGCCCTGCTCTCTGGCGAAGCTATAGTAGCCGCTGGCCCAGTGGTCACCGGTGGGGGCGGTGTCCGGGCAGTCCGCCGCCAAGAGGATCAATTTTAAGGCCTGGCCTAAGGTGACATCCTCCTGGGGACCAAAGGTGGTGAGGGAGATGCCGTCCACCACACCGGCGGTGTAGAGGTCCTGCACGTATGTATAGTACCAACTGTCCGTAGGCACGTCGGTGAAGTGCAGGGGCTCCACGGCGGCGGCAGGGGCGGCCAGAGAGACCGTTAAGCCGAAGAGCAGAAGCAGGGATAATAATTTTTGTTTCATGGATTACCTCGCAAATGTCAGGGGTCATGGATTTCGGGAGAATAGCTTGGGACGCAGCCGGGCCACATAGAGAAGCTGCAAGCGTCCTAGGAGGATATCATAACATAAAAAGGTCACGCTGCCAAGCAGGAGCAGGCCGGTAAGGATTGGAAGGGTCCATTCCTCCATCTCCGCCGTGAGCTCCGGCATGGTGAACACGAACAGCAGCAGGGCATACACCGCGCAGATGGCCACTGCGAAGATGACCCACTTCACCAACCCCCGCAGGGGCCTCTTCCGGATGTGCTGGAGCTTGGGGCGCAGGATGGGATACCAGCCCAGGAGAAAGACGAAGAGGAAGGCGGCTTCCTTGTCCGGGGCCAGGATCAGGCTGAGGATGGACACGGCGGCGTAGAGCAGCATCCCCGGCCGCAGGCCAAATTCCCACAGCACCGGGATGGACAGCGCTCCCGCGATGCCGGGACAGAGGAAGGTGGAGAAGGGGACCATGGTGCCCAAGAGCATCACCACCAACATCAGGGCGGCAGAGAGGCCGCAAAAGGCCACGCGGATACTGGCTTTGTTTTGCATGAAGCCACGCCTCCTTAGGGCTGATCGTCTGGTTTGTCGTCGCTGAGGTCGGCCTTCCCCTTGCCGTGGGGGTGGGTGGCCTTTTCCTTCAGCATCCGGCGCAGTTGGTTGAACAGGCTGTTCTCCCCCCGGAAGAGGGGGTTGAACTCAATGCCCTTGGGCTCCACATGGGTGAGGGCACCCTTGTCATCAAAGCCTGCGGCATTGACATATTCTAGGGTATTGATGGGCAGGGACTTGCGCCGCAGGCGGGAGTTGATGAACTCCCTGGCCAAGTAGTAGAAGGAGGCGAAGAGGGGGACCCCCAAGAGCATGCCCCAGAAGCCCATGAAGTAATTGAACAGCAGCAGGGAGAAGAGGACCCAAAAGGCGGAAAGGCCTGTGGAGTTGCCCAAAATCTTCGGGCCGATGATGTTCCCGTCTACCTGCTGCAAAATAAAGACAAAGACGGCAAAAATCAAGGCCTTATAGGGATCGGTGAGCAGCAGCAGGAAGATGCTGGGGATGGCACCGATAAAGGGGCCAAAGACGGGAATGATATTGGTGATGCCCACGATGATGCTGATGAGGGCGGTGTAGGGCATCTGCATGATACTCAGGCACACGGCGCAGATCAGGCCGATGATCAGGGAGTCCAACAGCTTGCCAGAGACGAAGTTGCTGAAAATGCGGTTGATGACCCGCAGGTGATGCAGAAGCCTGTCGCAGAAGCTGCGGTTACGGCTCAGGGCAAAGAGGAGCTTTTTGGCCTGGCCCACGAACTGGTCCCGGCTCATAAGCACGTAGACCATGACGATGATGCCGATGAGGAAGTGGAACACACTCACCGCCGCCTGGGCTACCCGGCCCGCCAGGTCCAGCAGGGTGGACAGGGAGCCGGTGGAGAGCCATTCGGTGAATTTTTTGGTGATGGTATCCGTGGCCTTTTGTATAATGTCCGCCTGCTGCCCGTGGGCAGTCAACCAGTCTGATAGCTGCTGGGAGGAGGACTGGATCATACTGGGCAGCCGCTGCACCAAGTCGGGCAGGTTGATGAAAAGCTGAGGAATGATGAAATAAATCAGCAGAACAATGAACAGCAGCAGCACCAGGGTGGTGAACATGGTGGAGAGAGACCGGGCCGTTTTCTGCCGCACCTTATGATAGAGCAAAAATTGCTCGGAGAAGCGGGCGAGAGGGTAGAGCAGATAGGCCAAAATACAGCCCAGCAGGATGGGCCGCAGGGCACCCAGTACAGCGGCGAGGGTGGTGGCGATGCTGTCCAGATTCAGCATGATCCGGACCACCAGAAAGACCACCACCAGCCCCAGTAGGGCGATGCCAAAAATGAAGAAGATTTTTTTCGCTTGTGGTTTCATAAAGAGATACTCCGTTCCAACAGGGGATAATCGAACATAGAAAAAAGGGGACGCCAGGAAAAAGGCCCCAAATCCTCTCTAGTATAACAAAGCCTGGGGGAGCTTGCAAGCGAAGGAGGAAGATTCCGAAAAATTCTTTGAGGATACGGCGCGATAGGGGAGGATACGGGGGAAAATGGCACTTGCTTCCAAGGGAAGGCTTTGTTATAATATCACTATAATAGGAAATAGAGGTAGGAGAGAGGGAAAGGAGGTTTCCTTGTTTATGTTTTTGACGACCCATGTGAGCTTTCCCATGGTCTGGCTGGTCCTGTTTATCGCCCTGGCGGGGATCGAAGGTCTGACGGCAGGGCTCATCTCCATCTGGTTCTGCCTGGGCAGCCTGGTGGCTCTGTTCGCCGCCTGGATGGGGGCGAACCTGGTGGTGCAGGTAGGCCTGTTCGTGGTGGTGTCTGTCCTCACCATGGCGCTGATCCGGCCGCTGGCCCGAAAGTGGTGGCTGCCAAAGGCGGAAAAGACCAACGCTGACCGCATCCTGGATGGCCAGGGCGTGGTGATGGAGGCCATTGACAACCTGAGGGCCCAGGGACAGATCAAGGTAGGCGGCGGAGTTTGGACCGCCCGTTCCGCCGACGACAGCGTGATCCCAGAGGGAAGCCTGGTCCGTGTCCTGCGCATTGAAGGCGTGAAAGCCATCGTAGAGAGATTGGAAAACGAGAAGGGAGAAACGTAATGGAGTTTATTTCAGGAATAGGTATCCCAGTCATTGTTTTGATCGTTGTCATTTTGATTATTTTGGCCAGATGTATCCGCATCGTCCAACAGTCCAAGGCCTACGTCATTGAGCGCCTGGGTGCGTTCTATACCGTGTGGAGCGTGGGCCTGCACTTCAAGGTCCCGGTGATCGACCGGGTCTTGAAGGTGGTCTCCTTGAAGGAGCAGGTGGCGGACTTCCCGCCCCAGCCAGTCATCACCAAGGATAACGTCACCATGCAGATCGACACGGTGCTCTATTTCCAGATCACTGACCCGAAGCTGTATGCCTATGGGGTGGAGAACCCCATGAACGCCATCGAGAACCTCACCGCCACCACCCTGCGTAATATCATCGGTGAGTTGGAGCTGGACCAGTCCCTGACCTCCCGTGACATCATCAACGCCCGGATGCGCAGCATCCTGGACGAGGCCACGGACCCCTGGGGCATCAAGGTCAACCGGGTGGAGCTGAAGAACATCCTGCCCCCCAGAGACATCCAGAACGCCATGGAGAAGCAGATGCGGGCCGAGCGGGAACGCCGGGAAGCCATCCTTCAGGCCGAAGGCCAGAAGCAGAGCCAAATCCTGGTGGCAGAGGGCGAGAAGGAATCCCGGATCCTCCGGGCCGACGCGGAAAAGGCCGCTCGTATCCTGGCCGCCGAGGGCGAGGCTACGGCCATCCTGCGGGTGAACGAGGCCACCGCCCAGGCGTTGAAGCTCTTAAACGAGGCCGGCCCCACCGACCCGGTCATCAAGCTCAAGGCATTGGAGGCCTTCCAGGCTGCCGCCGACGGCAAGGCCACCAAGATCATCATCCCCTCGGAAATCCAGGGGCTGGCTGGTCTGGCGGAGGGCGTGATTCAGACCGTCAAGCGTCCAGAGCCGGAGAACACCAAAGGATAACCCAAGACAGAGCCCCCGCCCCGTGTTTGTCCGGGGCGGGGGTTTTTGAGAAAGGAAAGGGAACAATATGCAAACGGAACGGTTGAACAGCAAACACGGCTATGCGATTCCCACCCAGGCAATTTGGGCCGGGGAGGAACGGGTGGTGATCGCCTGCCACGGCTTTGGCAGCAGCAAGGCCAGCCCCATGATCCAGGCCCTGAACCAGACCCTTCCCCAGAAGGGCTGCGGGGTGGTCAGCTTCGACTTCCCCGCCCACGGGGAGAGCCCGGTGTGGCAGGAGGGCCTGCGGGTGCCCTATTGCATCGATGACCTGGCTGTGGTGGAGGCCTATGTCCGCGCCCAGCGTCCCCAGGCGAAGATCGGCTATTTCGGCTCCAGCTTTGGGGCCTATATCACGTTATTGTATCTGTCCCAGGCGGCGGTCCACGGGGAGCGGGCCTTTCTGCGCTCGGCGGCGGTGGCCATGCCGGCGCTGGTGGACTCCTGGGTGGACCAGAAGGCCAGGGAGGATATCGCCCGGCAGGGCTATTTTGTGCCCGATTACGACTATGTTCGGGAGATACGGGTCACGGATGCCTTCCTCCAGGACTTGGAGGCGTACAACGTCTTTGACCGTTACAAAGCGGGGACTGCGGCTCTGAGTATGGTCCACGGCGGGCAGGATTCGGTGGCCCCCTACCAGGCCGCCCAGGCCTTCGCCGCTGCCGCCGGCGCGGATTTTCACACCATCCCCCAGGGGGAGCACAACCTCATGGGAGAGGGGGAGCTGGAACAGGTGTTGGCCTGGTCTAGCGCATTCCTCCTAGCAGATTGACAAGCAACAGACAAGCAGGGCGCAGGATACCCACAGCGGGGATCCTGCGCCCTGTTTATACTTTCGAGAGAAAAGGAATCACGGCAAGGGTGTGACATCCCGCACCGTAAGCACCCCCTCCGCCACGGAAAACTTCACGTTCAACCCCGCGAAGGCCATGCCGTAGACCCGCGACGGGTCCTCCTGATAGGAAGGCCGGGGATCCTGGGCCAGCACGCCGGTGAGGGCCTCTCGCTGCTCCGGGGGCACCTGGACCAACAGCTCCGGGGGGAACACCACGTCCAAATGATATCCCTGGTACTGGGCGGTGAAGCCCGCTGTAGCCTCCGGGTGGGCGTCGGTGTAGGGGAGGTAGGGCTTGATATCAAAGATGGGGGTGCCATCCAGCAGGTCCGCCCCGGAGACCTGGAGCACCGGCCCGAACTCTGGGTGCTGCTCTACCCCCTCCAGCTTCACCGAGGACAGGCCCAGGGCGTTGGGCCGGAAGGGGGAGCGGGTGGCGAAGACCCCCATGCGGGTGTTGCCCCCCAGCCGGGGTGGGCGGACTGTGGGGGACCAGCCCTCCCGCACCGACTGGGAGAAGGACCAGATCAGCCACAGGTGGGAGAAACCCTCGATTCCCCGCAGGGCATCGGGATTGCGAAAATCCGGCTCAAAGACGATGGTGGAACGCAGGCTTTCCACTAAGCCGCTCTGGCGGGGGATGCCAAACTTGGCGGGAAAGGCGCTGTGCATGGTGGCGATGACGTGCATGGAAACGGGCTCTTGCATGGGGCGTCCTCCTGTGTACTTCTTTGATTGGCGGGACTTACAGGGCCCGCGCCACAGTATAGGCGGTGGCCACGGCGGTCATAACGCTGCCCACCTTGCTGCCGTCTCCCACCTGATAGACTTCGATACCACTGCCGGTGAGGGCGGAAGCCAGGGAGGGGCGGGGACGGAACCCAGCGGCCAGAATGACCCCGTCAGTGGGAAGCATCTCCTCTCCCTGGGCTGTGGCAATGACCACGCTGTCCTCATTGACCTGCACCAGACGGCTGCCGGTACGGATGTGGACCTTTGCCTCTTCCAACAAGTCCTCCAGCATCTGCTGGTTGCTCTCCGGGACGGGAACGCCGGCGGAGAGGATGTTGGGCAGAGCTTCCACGATGGTGACCTCCCGGCCCTCCTGGGCATAGCCCAAAGCGGTCTCGCAACCCACCAGTCCGCCGCCGATGACCACTAGATTTTTGCCGGAGACCGAAGCGCCGGTGAGGGCGGTAACGCAGTCCAGAACGTGGTTGCCGTCTATGCCGGGCACAGGGGGAATGACCGGCTCTGCCCCCACGGCCAGGACTACGGCGTCAGGCTTACGGGCCAGGATATCCTGGGCAGAGATGCGGGTGTTCAACTGGATGGTGACGCCCAGCTTATCAAGCTGTCGCTGATACCAGAGGTTCAGCTCGTTTAGGACTTCCTTAAAATCGTGGGCCCCGGCGGGGAGCAGGCTGCCCCCCAACTGTCCGGAACCCTCGCAGAGGGTGACAGTATGGCCCCGGCTGGCGGCGGTGCGGGCGGCTTCCATCCCGGCCACGCCGCCGCCTACCACCAAGATCTCTTTTTTTGCAAAGACGGGCAGCGGGGCGAAGCTAAATTCCCGTGCAGCCTGGGGATTCACCGCACAGCCTGCCCGCCGTCCCAGCTTCAGGGCCCCGATACAGCCCTGGTTGCAGCCGATGCAGGGGCGGATGTCCTCCACAACGCCCCGCGCTACCTTCTGGGGGTAGTCCGGGTCAGCCAGGGAGGGGCGGCCCAGGACGATGGCGTCGATCTTCCCCGCCGCCACGGCCTGTGCTGCCAGCGCCGGGGCGTTCATCCCGCCCCCACAGAGGATGGGGATGCTCACCGCAGCCTTGGCCTGTTCCGCCAGGTCCAGAATGCGGCCTTTCTCCATGTAGCAGGGGGGTGCGGCGTAGTAGAAGGAGTCATACTGGCCAAAGTCCACGCTGAGGCAGTCGTAGCCGTAGGCCTCCAGGTGGCGGCAAATCTCTACCCCCTCCTCTAGGGTGCGGCCCACTTCATCTTCCCCGTGGAGGGAGGGGTGGTTGTAGCCCTTGAGATAGGTTTTCAGGGCCAGGCGCATGGACACCACAAAGTCAGCACCACAGGCGGCCTTGACCCCCTCCACAATCTCCCTGGCGCAGCGCAGGCGGTTTTCCAAGGTCCCGCCGTACTCGTCCTCCCGGTGGTTCATGTAGGCCAGGGCGAACTGGTCCAGGAGATAGCCCCAGTGCATGGCGTGGACCTCGATGCCGGGGAAGCCGCAGGCCTTCAAAAAGACGGCGGTGGCGATCATTTGGTCGATTTTCTGCTGGATCTGCTCCTTGGTGAGGGCCGGGGTGGTTTTGGAGGGGTCGTGGTAATAGGGGATCTCCGAGGGGCCGTAACAGCCCATGGCGTTGCGGCCATAGCCCATGGACACCTGAGGGAGCATCTTGGCGCCGTAGGCGTCCAAGCGCTCCAGCAGTTCTACGGCGGAGCGCTGGAAGGCCTTAGGAGCTTTCAGGGGTTGCTTGCTGTCCAGGGGGTGGACAGGGTCCACCAGTATGTCTGGGTGGAAAGCCCCGGTGTAGATTAGCCCAAAGCCCCCCTTGGCACGGGCCTCAAAGTAGGCCAGGCCGTCGGGGGAGAAGGCCCCGTGGGGGTCGAAGAGAGAGGGCAGGGTCAGGGGCCCGGCGCAGAAACGGTTTTTTAGGGTGAGCTTGCTGCCCAGGCGCAGGGGTTGGAACAGGGATGCGTAGGGGTAGGACATGGTTTTCACGCTCCATAGGATTTGATGGGTCTCAGTGTAGCACAGTTTCGGGAAAAGTACAACCGAAAGCCCGGCGGCATAGCACTTGCCATGCCACCGGGCTTTTTAAGGGTTGTGTTTGTGCGTGGGGAGTGTGTCAGGCGTCTTTTTTGCCAAACACGCCCTCCTCCAGCTCAGCCTCGGACAGACCCTTGCGTTGTCCGCCGGAGACTAGGAAGAAGATGACACCGATGGCCATCCAGATAATGAACATCTTCACAGCCATGTCACCCACATAGAAGGGGCTGACGGGGATGAAGGCGCACACCAGGACCACAGTCATGAGAATGGCGGCAAACAGACCCGTGGCCATACCGCCGGGAATCTTGTAGGGCCGTTCCATCTCCGGGTGGTTCTTCCGCAGTAGCACCAGGGACCAGGCGGTGAGGCACCAGGACAGCATGAAGGCCGCAGCGGAGAAGGTGGTCAGCGGGTCAATCATGTTGGCGCCCACGAAGGGACCGGCCAGGGACAGGAGGAAGCAGACCAGCTGCCCATTGACCGCAACACCATTGGCGTTCTGCTTGGCAAAGACCTTGGGGATCAAACGTCCACGGGCCATGGCCATGAGCAGGTTGGCGGAGGCGGTGAAGAAGCCGTTCCAAGTGGTGAGCAGACCAGCGACGGCGCCGATGGTCAAAATCCAGAACAGGACAGTGCCCGTTGTGCCGGGGAAGATCAGGGGGAACATGGAGGCGGCAGCGGGACGGGCCAGATGGGCAAACGCCTGCCACTGATAGCCATAGCCGAAGCAGAACAACAGGATAGCATAGAAGATGCAGGCCATGGATACGGACAGAACCACGGTTTTGCCCACGCCCTTCAGGTCGCCTCCGGCATCTTCGACACCCTGGGGAATCGTCTCAAAACCAGAGAGGAAGAAAGCTGCCTGAGAGACGATGGCGAAGCAGCCGCCGAACATAGAGCTGTGGCTGACTTCCTTGAGCCCGTCGGCGGTGGGACCGTAAATGGTGGGGTCACTGACGTCATAAATTGGCGTCAAGTTGCCGGGTGTGCCGCCAACCAGCGCGGCAATGGCGCCCACGATGGCACAACCGATCAGGAAGAAACACAAAATCTTTTGCAGCAAGGCGGCAGAGGCCAGGCCCCGCATATTGATGGCGAAAATCGCCACGGAGCAGACCACGCCGATGATGATGGTGGACAGGTAAACGTCGGAGCCCAACACAGTGTAGAGCGGGTTGCCTGCCTTGAGCGCGGGAATCAGATAGCCCAGCACGTCCGTGATTTGAATGGCTTCCCAGGGGATGATGAACACGAAAGCGCCAAAGGCAGCCCAGCCGGAGATGGTGGCGACCTTCTCGTTAAAGGCCCGAAAGGCAAAAGCCATGCCGCCACCGGCAACAGGCATCATGGGCACCAGTTCGCAGTAGCACAGTGCCACGGGGACCATGATGATCAGGCACAGCAGGTAGCCGATCCCAGCGGGAACGGGCCCGCCGCAGTTGGTCATCCAGCCGTTGATGGACACAGCCCAGCCCACCCCGACAATGGCGCCAAAGCCGAGACAGAAAAAGTCAATGGCGCTTACTTTTTTCCGTTCAGGAGTACTCATAACATACCTCTTTTCTTATTTGGCCGTGGAAATCACGACCACATGTAGTTTCTCTCTGAATATGTATAACCGCAAAAACCGACTGGGTCCCGGCTTCTCCCGCGCCTCCTTCCCGCCGGATATGTTCGGTGAGGAGCAGCCAATTTTTGCATACCAATAGTATAAAAAAACCTGGGCAAAATGTAAAATTGACGCTGTCAATATCGTTATTCAATGTTCAAATCAACGAAAAATGTGATGTTGCTATAGAAGGATTCTATCATTTGGGGCTTGTGTAAATGAGGAAGGGGAGATAAAATCTATCTGCAAACCACGACGAAAGAAACAGGAAACCATTGCAATGGCGCAGGGCCATGGGAGGGAGAAGAAAATGGGAAAATACTTGCCCATCATTAAAACGGCAGAGTGTAAAAGTCTCACCAAGGCTGGACAGGTACTGGGTTATACCCAGCCAAGCTTGAGCTATATCATCAACAACATTGAGGAGGAGCTTGGCTGTAAGCTCTTCCATCGGGACCAACGTGGGGTGACCCTCACAGACGAGGGAGAGCAGCTCTTGGAGCCTATGAAGCAGGTGGAGGAGATGGAGGAAAAGATCAAGCAGTTGGCCAAGGCTAGCCAGGGTGGATTGCTGCGGGTGGGCATTTTTCCCAGTGTGTCGGTCCAGTGGATGCCCCGCATTCTGGAGGCGTTTTATGAGGTCCATCCCCAGACCCTGGTAAAGCTGGAACACCAGCTCAACTACTTGCAGGGGGAACTGGGGGTGAAGGAGCACCAACTGGACTGCTGCTTTTTCACAGGAACTTGCCCCAGGGGGCTGGAGACCTTCCCGCTCTTTGATGATCCGTATTTTTTGGTGGTCAAGCGGGATGACCCCCTGGCCAGTTACCCGTCGGTGTGTGTGGAGGATATCAAGGATCGCGTGTTTATCCCCAATAGTGAGAGTGTTGACGAGGGCAGCGCTCTGCGGGAGATCTATCGCATTTTGCGTCCCAATAGCCGCTTTGACTTTGACCCCCAAGAGGATAAGACGTGCATGGCGCTGGTCAACCAGGGTTTGGGGATCACGCTTCTATCTAAACTCTCCCTGAAGTACCTGTGTCCTGGGAAGAATATTGCGACGGTGCCCTTGCAGGAGAATTATATCCGCAGGATCAGTCTGCTTTGCCTCCGAGACGGAAAGCGTTCCCCGCTTACCTCTGCGTTTGTACGCATCGTACAGCAGAAGGTGGGGGAGTGGGCGAAAGAGACTCAGGCACTGTAGTTTGGGGTACCTACGGAGGGAATACCTGTGGAGGATGCCATAGCTTTTTCTGCCAAATTGTGCTATGATGGGGGCAATGACAGAGAAAGAAGGGATATTCCATGGAATTGACCTACGCGCAAGCCCTGGACCTTTTGAAGGAGTACAACCAGGGGGACTTCCACCTAAAACACGCCTACGTGGTCTCCGACGTCATGGGCTGGTTCGCAGAACAGCTTGGCTATGGGGACGAGCGGGAGTTTTGGTCCATCGTGGGCCTGCTCCACGATTTGGACTTTGAACAGTACCCGGAGGAACACTGCGTCAAGTCCCAGGAGATCATGCGAGAGCGCGGGCTGGAGGAGCGGCTGATCCGGGCCACCGCCAGCCATGGCTACGGCCTGGTGTCGGACATCAAGCCGGAGCACCTGATGGAAAAGGTTCTCTTTGCCACCGACGAGCTCACGGGCCTGATCGGCGCGGCGGCGCTGATGCGCCCCTCCAAAAGCGTGTCGGACTTGGAGGTGAAGTCCGTGAAGAAGAAGTTCAAGGACAAGAAATTCGCCGCCGGCTGCTCCCGTGAGGTGATTCTTCAAGGGGCGGAGATGTTGGGCTGGGAGCTGGATGAGCTCATCGACAAGACCATCCAGGCCATGCGTGCCAGCGAACAGGTAGAATGAAAGGATAGGACATGGGAAAGGCCGCAGCGAAAACAGAGAGATGGGCTGTGCTCCGCTGGGGGGCAACTTCGGTGGTGCTTGTGTGCGTGCTGCCATGGCTGACACTCCTTTTGGATTTCGGTACGGGCATGGTAATGTTTGTGCTGTTCTTTTTCGCTGTGGACCCAACCTACTCTGTGTTTTTGGGCATCTTTGCGGGAAAGGACCTCCGCCACCGCTGGATTCTGCCCTTCCTGGCGCCTACTCTGCTTTTGCTAGAGGGAAGACTTGTGATCGCTGCATGGGAGGACCTGGCCGGTTATGCTGGGGCATACCTGGCCCTGGGGTTTATTTCCATGATGATTTCCTGGAGTATCACCCCAAAGAAGGAGCAGGCGGACTGACAACAGACCCGGCAGCGAGGACAAGCCTTCGCTGCCGGGTCTACATGAGAGAGAAAAATGTTGGAGTTTTTCCAGTAGTGTTTTATTTAGGCGGCGGTGTAACTGCACACGTCGGGCCGCCACTCCACAGAAGCTGCACAAGAAATGAAAAATAGTGAAAGCTGGTGAGACAGTGGCGAATAAGAACAAGTATAAATTTGACAGTAAAATTCACATATATCGGGCGACGAAAAGAATGACACAACAAGAGCTGGCCAATTTGGTGGGGGTTTCAAGACAGACGATCATGCAGCTGGAACGAAACCGCTATAATCCCTCTATGCTGCTGGCGTATAGCATAGCCAAAGTGTTTGACGTGACGATAGAAGATTTGTTCGACTTTAGAGAGGAACTTAAATGATTGAATGGGTGACGCTTTTATTTGACAGCAGAATTTTCATGCGGATCAATGCAGTGATGGGCTTCCTGTTTCTGGGCCTTTTTGTGTTTTTCTATTTTTCCAAAGAGGGAAAGGATGAGAGAGGACGGGGGCTGGTAGCCACGGCTTCCCTGATTGCATTTGCTATGCTGTTTGTCCTTCTCAATATTTTCTCATGTTTCTTGTGTTGGTATATGGAGGATATTGTTCGATTGGCGAATGGGATACAATTGGTCTATACGCTCTTTCTTTTCACGGCTGATCTTGCTTTGTTGGTTTTAAGGAAGATCAGATAGCCTGCACAATGCAATAAGCCATATCGCTATTCCCGAAAGAGGAACAGCTCTTTTTCTTTCCAGATGTATGAAAAACTTGACATTTCAAGAGAAATAAATTATATTGTGTACGGAACTTGCGTTTCGATGGTCGTGTTCTATGGTACGATACCCATCATTCATAGGAATAACAGGAGGACATGAATTATGTATACTTATAAAACAGAACTTTTAACAGTAGGGACAAAATGGTTTTCAGACAAAGCAGATCAAGCGGATATCTCTTTGTTAGACACGGTCCTTAACCAGAGAGCTGCCGATGGATGGGAGCTTGTGACATACGATTATATGGCAACCTCAATACAGGTGAAAGGGGCGTTCGTTATTACATTCAGGAAGGAACGGTAATTTTACCGGACGATTTGTATGTTATAGGTACCCGATCATCCCATGTCATGTTTCCAGGTAGGGCTGTCTCACGATGAGACAGCCCTTCAGCCGTTTCCTCTCGCGCTTTGCCACTGGAATCCGTTCCTTCTTTGACAAGCGCAAACAGACCCGGCAGCGAAAAACTACGCTGCCGGGTCTGTTTGAGAGAAGTAAACGGGTTCGTAGGTTTCCCAGGGATCGATTTAGGCCACGGTGTAGATGCGCACGTCGGGGTCAGTACTCCACAGGGGCTTTAAGCCCACGAAAACGTCCGTTTGGAACATCTCGCTGCTGAGATAAGCCTGGGCGTGGTCCGCGCTGTCGAAGCCGTGGAGCACCTGCACGTCCTCATCCCGGACCAGCAGGTCCTTGGTGAGAGCGCCGGGGATGGTGTCCAGGAAGGGACCACGGTAGTCGGTATAAACCTTGGCGGCGGCGGGACGGTTGGCGGGGTCGATGTGCATGGTGATTTCCAGGTAAGCAGTGACTTTCATAACAGTAGCCTCCTAAATGTTTTATGTTGATGGGGAAGGACTTGCTCGTTGCTTTGAGCTTGGGTACAGTATAGTGCCTTTTCTCGCCCCAGGGAAGATATCAATAAATTTATCAGTCACTTATAAATTTCATAGTGACTTGCCGGATGGCGAGAGATAGGGTACACTGAGGCCATCAAGAAGAAGGAGGCGGCTGCATGTATCAGCATAAGCTAGAGAAGGATATCCGCTGTCCCTTGGAGTACGGCTTGGAGATTTTTGGCGGGAAGTGGAAGTCCAGGATCATCTGCGTCCTGGCGGCCAAGGAGGTGCTGCGCTACAGTGCCCTGCGCAAGGAGATGCGGAACATCACCGACGCAGTGCTGGCCGCCGCCCTGAAGGAGCTGATCGGCAACCAGATCGTGGCCCGGCAGTCCTACGATGAGATCCCTCCGCGGGTGGAGTATTCCCTCACGGAAAAGGGCCAGTCCGTGGTGCCCATCTTGCAAAGCATCTGTCAGTGGTCCGGCATCTATCACAAGAAGGACTATAGCAATACCATGACCCAGTGCGAAAAATGCGACTACCGCGGCGGCACAACACAGGGGACATAAAAGAGGAGGGACCGTTGGGGTCCCTCCTCTTTTGCTCATCTACCCCCATCGATCCAATACCGCCAGGGAAAGTCTATGGCCTCCTGGGCGTAGTCGATGCCCACCCGCTTTCCCGACTGGATGGAGAAGGGCAGGGCATCCTGTTCCGGGACATCCAGCCCCAGGGGGGCGAGGTCGTCGCAGACGAAGAGGCTGTCCCCTAGCAGGGAGCAACCGTTTTCCGCTCTAGTAAGGGACAGAGCTTTGCACAGCTTCCCCGGCCCGTTGAGGAAGTTCTTTTCCTGGTAGGGGGAGAGTTCGGAAAACCCCTTGCCATAGCGGGTGCGGGAGAGCAGCTCCACATCTCCGCGGGCATCCCCACCCCGAATGAGCACGGCGGCGGGCTCCCCCTCCGGCTCGGTGACGAAGTTCAGACAGTGGTACATCCCATAGATGAGATAGATATAGGCGGTGCCGGGGGCGGCAAAGAGGGTTTCCGTGCGGGGGGTGCGGCGGTAGCCGTAGGCATGGCAGGCCTTGTCCATCCGCCCGATATAGGCCTCGGTCTCGTTGATGCGCAGGACCAGGGGCAGGCCGTCCAGGACCCGGACCAGGTATTTGCCCAGCAGGTCCTGGGCCACGGTGCGGGTGTCCCGCTGGTAAAAATCACGGGGGAGTTTCATGGGGTGTGGTCTCCTTTCAGCCAGATGATCTGTTCCGGGGGCGGCTCCTCACCCCAGACGGCGGCCCGCCAGTCTGGCCCGGCGTAGCTGCGGAAATGCTCATGCTCCGGGGGTGTTTTCCCCCACTGTTGTCCTAGGCCCAGGCCGCTGTATTTGCACCAGGCCTCCTTCCGGGTCCAGAGGGTGTAAAAGGCGGGCCAATCCCCCCCCAGGGCCTGGTAGCAGGCGTACTCCTCTTGGGTCAAGGCTTGCCGGGGGAGGGCAGGGCGGCGGGGCTTCATCACCTCAATGTCCACCCCCACCGGGCGGTCAGAAAGGGCACACAGCACCAGCGTGCCGCTGTGGCTGAGATTGAAGTGGAGTTGGGGATTTTTGGGAAAAAAGGGCTTGCCCGTCTCCGTCCGTTCCAGGGGAGGAAGGGGGGAGATGCCCCAGGCATCGGCCACGGCTTGGGCCAGCAGCGCCGCCCCGCTGCCCCCGTGGGTCCCATATAGCTTCAAAAAACACCCCCCTTTCAGTTATGATTTTCTTCCATTCCGCTTATACTGAATCAAGCGGAAACACTTGCCAAGGTGCGGGAAATTGGATATAATGAGAAACACTTGTTTGGACTACATTATAGCTGAATAGAAAAGGTGTGTAAACCCAATGGCAAATGATTGCATTCATGAATATATCGTGCCCAAAAAACGGGCACATTTGGTGGGCATCGGCGGCGTGTCCATGTCCCCTCTGGCGGAGGTGCTCCAGGGGGAGGGGCTGAACGTCACTGGCTCGGATATGCTGGACAGCAGCTCCGTGGCCCATCTCCGCTCCCTGGGCATCCAGGTGACCATCGGCCATCTGCCGGAGAGCGTGACCGGGGCGGATTTTGTCATCCGCACCGCCGCCGTCCACGACAGCAACCCGGAGATCGCCGCCGCGCGGGCCCAGGGCATCCCCGTCTTTGAGCGGGCGGAGGCCTGGGGCTCCATTATGCGCCGGTATAAAAACGCCCTGTGCATCTCCGGCACCCACGGAAAGACCACCACCACCTCCATGTGTACCCACATCGCCATGGCCGCCCGCATCGACCCCACGGTGATGATCGGTGGCACCCTCCCCCTGTTGGGGACGGGACACCGGGTGGGGAAGGGGGAGACCATCATCCTGGAGTCCTGTGAGTATTGCAACTCCTTCTTGTCCTTCTATCCTACCGTGGCAGTGATCTTGAACATCGAGGCGGACCACCTGGACTTCTTCAAGGACCTGGAGGATGTGGAGAACTCCTTCCGGGCCTTTGCCGATTTGGTGCCCAGCGGGGGTACCGTCCTGGCCAACGGAGAGGACGAGAACACCATGGAGGCCCTGAAGGGGAAGAAGGGGGTCCTGACCTTCGGCCTGGAGCATGGGGACTTCCACGCGGAGAATTTGCGCTGGAAGGGTGGCCTGCCCAGCTTCGATATCGTCCAGGACGGGAAGCCCGTGACCCACATCTCCCTCCAGGTGCCGGGGATGCACAACGTGAAGAACGCCATCGCCGCCGCTGCCGCCGCCCTGGTGTTGGGTATCTCCGGGGACGCCATCGCCCGTGGCCTGAACGACTTCCGGGGGGCAGGCCGCCGCTTTGAATACAAGGGAATGGTGAAGGGGGCCGCCATTTATGATGACTATGCCCACCATCCTGGGGAGTTAAACGCCCTGTTGGATATGGCCATGAGCCTGGGCTATCAGCGGGTGATCTGTGCCTTCCAGCCCCATACCTATACCCGGACCAAGGCGCTGTTTTCCGAGTTTGTGGAGGCACTGCAAAAGCCCAACGTGACATTTTTGGCGGAAATTTTTGCTGCACGGGAGAAGAACGACGTGGGGATTTCCTCCCAGGACCTGGCGGATGCCATCCCCGGTGCCCTGGTGGCGCCCTCCTTTGCGGAGTTGACCAACTGGCTCTACCGCCTGGCCCGGCCAGGGGACCTGATCCTCACCGTGGGGGCGGGGAATATCTATACCGTTGGGGAGTCCTTGGCCAAACGGGACAGCCAGACAGCGAAGAACGCGAAAGCGCAGTGAGATCGACAGCGCCATTCCCTGGGAGAAAGCAGAATTTTCTCCCAGGGAATGGCGGCATTCATGGTTGGAGAAAGAAAAAATGGAGAAACTAAATATTCAAGAGATCCCCGGCTTTCGCTTCGGCCAGGCCCAGGACCAGAAAGCGGGCACCGGCTGCACGGTGATCCTCTGCCCCCAGGGGGCGGTGACTGGGGTGGATGTCCGGGGTGGATCCCCCAGCACCAGGGACACCGACGCCCTGGACCCCCGGTGCAACCGGGAGGTGGTCCACGGCGTACTGCTCACCGGGGGCAGTGCCTTTGGCCTGGACGCCGCCGGCGGGGTGATGGAGACCTTGGAGTCTGTGGGCATCGGCCGGGACGTGGAGGTCACGAAGGTACCCAACGTCTGCGCCGCCGTCCTCTTCGACCTGAAATTTGGCCGCATGGACCGCCGCCCAGATGCCGCCATGGGCCGCGCCGCCTGCATCGCCGCCCTGGAGGGACTGCCCTTCCGGGAGGGGAACTTTGGCGCGGGGATGGGCTGCACCGTGGGGAAGCTCCTGGGCCCGGAACGGGCCATGAAAGGCGGCGTGGGGGCCTACGCCCTGCGCCAGGGGGAACTGCTGGTGGGGGCTGTGGTGGCCTGCAACGCCGTGGGCGACGTGGTGGATGGGGGCCGGATCATCGCCGGGGCCCGGAACCGGGACAACACTGGCTTCCTCTCCAGCGAGGAGTGGCTCATTGCCCACAGCACCCGGCAGAAGGACATTTTCAGTGGTAAGATGACGGGGGAGAACACCGTCATCGGCTGCGTGGTGACCAACGCCGCCCTGAATAAGGCCCAGGCCAGTAAGCTGGCGGCGGTGGCCCAGAACGGGACGGTCCGTGCCGTCCGCCCCGCCAACGCCACCTTTGACGGGGACTGTATGTTCGCCATGTGCTGTGGCGCAGTCCCCGCCGACCCGGACGTGGTGGGCATCCTGGCGGCGCGGGCCGTGGAGGAGGCCATCCACCGTTCGGTGCGCCAGGCGGAGAGTCTACACGGGCGGCCCGCCCTGCGGGACCTGCCCTTTTGAATGTTTGGAAAAAGGAGCGCTGCATGAAAGTATCGGAATTGAAATACGAGCGGCTTTCCCTGGAGGAGTTTGCCGGGGAAATGAAGGAGATTATCCACCAAGTGAAGGGGGCCAACTCTGCCCAGGAGGTGTTGGAGGCGCGGGAGCGCTATAAAAAGCTGTCCATCCGCCTGGAGACCGCCCAGGCCCTGTCCTATATGCGCTATAGCATCAACACCGCCGATGAATTTTATCTGGCGGAAAAGGACTACTACGACGAAACCGGCCCCCAGGCCCAGAGCCTGATGCAGGACTATAGCCGGGCGATGGTAAACAGCCCCTACCGCCAGGAGCTGGAGGACAGCGGGAAGCTGCTGCCCCTAATGTACCGCTCCATGGAGGTGGACTTGAAGTCCATGGCTCCCTGTATCATCCAGGAGATGGTGGAGGAAAACCGTCTGGTAAGCAAGTATTCCCAGCTCATGGCGGGGATGGAGTTTGACTTCCGGGGGGAAAAGCTCCCCCGGCCCATGCTGATGAAGTACGCCAAATCCCCCGACCGGGCCACCCGGAAGGAGGCTTATGAGGTCCTGGGCCGCACCCTGAAGGAGCACAGCCAGGAGTTAGATAGCCTCTTTGACCAACTGGTGACCATCCGCCACCGGATGGCGGTGCGTATGGGGTACAAGAACTTTGTGGAGCTGGGCTACTATCGTATGGGCCGCCTGTGCTACGGCCCGGAGGAAGTGAAACAGTTCCGGGAGAACATCCGCCGGGACGTGGTGCCTGTGGTGGCCCGGCTCCGGGAAGAGGTGGGCAAGGCCCTGGGCGTAGACAAGCTGATGCTCTACGACTATGACCTGATTTTCCCCCAGGGGGACCCTGCACCCAAGGGTGGCAAGGAGGAGATCTTTGCCGCCGCCAAAGCCATGTACCACAGCATGAGCAAGGAGACGGGGGAGTTTTTCGACTTCATGCTGGACACCGACGCCTTCGACGTGGAGTCCCGGAAGAACAAGTGGGGGGGCGGCTATTGCACCAGTTTTATGGCCTACCATCAGCCCTTCATCCTGGCCAACTTCAACGGAACCTCCGGGGATGTGGACGTGGTGACCCATGAGGCGGGCCACGCCTTTGCCGACTACACCATCGCCAACAATGAATATGTGGTGGAGCTGAACGTAGGGGGCATGGAGACAGCGGAAACCCACTCTATGAGCATGGAGTTCTTCGCCTGGCCCTATATGGAGCATTTCTTCGGGGAGGATGCCAAGCGCTACCAGTTTATGCACCTGCTGGACGCCCTGTCCTTCCTGCCCTACGGCACCATTGTGGACGACTTCCAGCGCCAAGTCTATGAGAACCCGGAGTGGACCCCGGAGGAGCGCAAGGCCGCCTGGCGGAAACTGGAGGCAGAGTTCCGCCCCCACCTGCACTTCGAGGGCATCCCTTATTTGGAGGAGGGCACCCGCTGGCAGTATCAGATGCACATTTATGAGACGCCCTTCTATTATATCGATTATTGCTTGGCCCAGACAGCGGCCCTGCAATTCCTGCTGGAGTCCCAAAAGGATTACGACGGGGCGTTTGCCCGCTATGTCCGCTTCCTCTCCCAGGGTGGGGAGAAGGTGTTCACGGACTTGCTGGAGGAGGCCGGCTTGCGCTCGCCCTTCCAGGAGGGGGCCTTGAAGCAGCTGGCCCAGGAGACGGAACAGCTTTTGGAGAAGCTGAAAGCCGACGCAGGCTTTTGAGCAATTACGCAATCGCAAATGTCCTCACGGTTGATGATCGGATCAGCCGTGAGGGCATTTTTTGCAGGATATTCCCGGTCCACTTGGATCCGTTTGACGGGATTTTTCTCTGGGAACAGAAAAGTAACAACTTTCTAACAAAACGGTTGAAAATTATGAAAAAAATGGTATAATAATGCCGACCTATTATACGCACTGGCCAGGCCTGCCCTGCTGCCACAGATCAAGAAGAGAGGGAACAGTTATGATAAAAACACCAAAGCGCATGTTATCTTTGCTGCTGACAGGTGCCATGTTGGGCTCCGTCTTTACCCCCACACGGGCATTTGCGGCACAGGATAGCAGGAGCGACACCACAACAGGCCAAATTTCTGCGACCCTGCGGCTGGACTATCCCCAGGAAATCAAGCAGTTGAAGAGCCGGAAGGTACAGGTTGAACTGAAACAGGGCGGCCAGTCCTTGGGAACACTGAGTTTGGCGCAGGACCAGGAGAACAAACAGTTAAGCAATCAATACCCAGCCTCTGTAACGCTGAAGAATACAGAGGGTGGAATCCCAGCAGGTGTGTGGCCGGGTTCTGTGGATGTCAGGATTGATAACCTTCCCACGGGAACCTATCAACTGGTGTTTACAGGGGATGGCTATTGCAACTATACCCAAGAGGTGACGCTGGGAAACTACGCCCAGCATGTGACCGTGGGGACAGGGGATGCTACCATCACTTTGGGGGATGTCAATGGCGACGGACAGGTGAATGATGCAGATCGGGACCTCATTGCTCAAAACTTGGGAAAAGAAGAGAACATACTTACTTATGACCTCAACGGCGACGGAGAGATTTCTGTCATTGATTTGTCCTATGTTATCCGCAATATACAGGCTACAGGTAACGCTGTGGTCAGCGAAACTGCTTTGTTGAACCCGGTGAATATTGATAAGGTTAGACAAGAACTCAAAGGACATGTGAAGACGGGTGATTTAGAGAATTTATTCAAACAAAATGGGGAAACGGTATCCCTGGAACCCAATGCTTTGTCCGATGAGATTATTATTCCTGTTGAACTGAAACAAGAGGCAGAAATCAGCGCGGTTCAGATCAATGTTCCGCAGGGGCACTCTGGGATACTGAGAGGTAGCGTAAAAATAAATGGGGAACAAGAGGGGATTTCCTTTGGCAGTGAATTGCCAGAGGCGGTTCACGCACTGAGTAATCAAGTGATCACCGTAAACCTGGGCCGCCGTGTGGCGGTGAAGGAAATCACCATTACGGTATACAAGGACCCCAGCGACAACTATGTGACCATTGAGTCCATCCAATTTTTGAAGGATATCGTGCCGGAGAACCCTGTTGCCCCCAACAGTGAGGTCAAGAACGTGGCGGCGACAGCGGGGAGTGAACAGGTCAGCCTGACTTGGGCCGAGCTGCCCAACGTGTCCGGTTACCGAGTGGATTATTGGCTCAAGGAGGATAGCAACAGCAAGAAGTCCCTCACAGTGAGCGCACCCAATGCTGTGATTTCCGGCCTGGAGAACAACAAAATTTACTGCTTTACCGTCACACCTGTGGACGGAAGCTGGCAGGGGATCACATCCCCTGTGGTGGAGGCCGAGCCTGTGCCCAGCAAAGCCCCAGCCCCACCGGACATGGTGAACCTGGGTGTGCAGGACGGCGCATTATCGGTGTCCTGGAAGAAGGCGGAGAACGCTACCTACTATAAAGTGTTCTACCAGGTAAAGGACAGCGGAACCCAGTGGACCCAGGCAGGGGAACAGCTCAGTACCACCAGCACCACCATCAGCGGCTTGATCAATGATACCACCTATTCAGTCTATGTCATTTCCGGGAATGCCATCGGGGAGAGTGGACAATCTCGTATCTCCGAAGCGACCCCAAAGGCTACAAACTACGACCGTCCAGATGGGATTCCCTCGGAGGGACTCGTGACCAAGGACGAGATTGCAAGTATTCGCTTGGCGGATGCCAATAATTTCAGTGGCACATTTGATCCCAACAGCCTGATAGACGGTGATTTTAGTACCAGTTGGACGGCTAAGAATTGGTATAGTAACGAGCACATCATTACAACGTTCACACAACCTGTAGACTTGAACAGCGTCATTTGGGCACCAAGAATGGATGGCAATTATCCCAAGTGGCTGCGTGTTTACAGTGTGACTGTCTGGTATAAGGATGACGATTTGAACAAGGAGGGCCACCTGCTGGTGCCTGATCCGGAAGGTGGCGGATGGGACGACGGCGCTGCGGACAACAGCAGCTGTATGTCTACCTGGCCCGCTGTGCGCAATGATCCGGCCAACACCCGCTTCGCCGTGCTGCCCTTTGATGGCCCGGTGAAGAATGTGAAACAGATCAGTGTGGCTGTGGAGCAGGTGGGGTATAACCTCACCAGTTGTTCCGAGCTGATGTTCCAGAAATATGATGAGACAAAATGTTTGCCAGAAGAGATCGCGGCGCTGTTCACAGATGAGCTCCATACTGCGTTGAAATCTGATACCACCCAGGCGGAAATTGATGCCCTCCGGGCACGACTGAATGGCGACGAAAAAAATTATTACTTATATG
The DNA here is from genome assembly GCA_910578575.1 of uncultured Oscillospiraceae bacterium. Classification (GTDB taxonomy): domain Bacteria; phylum Bacillota; class Clostridia; order Oscillospirales; family Oscillospiraceae; genus Evtepia. The sequence goes on along the minus strand of CAJTQP010000003.1, from coordinate 45,619 downwards.
TAGAGGCATTGAAGGATGAACTGACACTGGCAGAGGAACTGCTGGCAGGCAAGAGCAACGGCGTTATAGTAAATGGGATTGAGAGCCGGAATCCCGCACTGGACAATCAATATAGCCAAGGCGGCAGTGTGCTCCAACCTTTGGGTGTTGCTGCACAGGCAGGGAAGGAGATTACCATTTATGCCACCGGTATTCCTGAGGGGCAGAAGGTGGAGGTGATTGCCACCCAGTTCAACGCCGAGGCAAATGCCTGGCAGGCCAAGGCGGGGGCCCTCACCAATGGGCGAAATGTCCTGACCATTCCCAAGATTGGCAGCCAGAATACCCCCAGAGGCGGCAGCTTGTATCTCACCTATAGTGGGGCAGACGCAGGAAATATCAAGCTCCACGTCCGCCGGGCCACCGATATCCCCGTGCTGAACCTGTCCAACTGGTATACCATGGATGAGACAGCGCGCAACGATGCCATCCGGGCTTATACAGAGGAATTGGCTGCCTATGTTGGAGGGGGCATTGATCCGAACGCCTGGAACAATGTGACGGAAATCTCTACCCCCACCGTCCTGCTGTCCCTGGCGGCGAATGCGGCCAACAAAGGTTTGGGCAACGGGAACAAGGTGGAACAGTTGACCAACTGCGTCCTAGCCTGGGAGGATCTGATGCACATCTGCAAGACCACCCAGGGCATCGACAACACCTATGAGAAGAACGACATGCAGACCCGCCAGAATATCCGCTGTATGCAGATGTTCACAGGAGCCTTCATGTACGCTGCCGGGAACCACATCGGCATTGGCTATGGCTCCTGCTCCGGCATGGTAGGCGGCACGCCCATTTCTAAGATGGATGGAAACGCCACGGCCAACGGCCTCTTCGGCTGGGGCATTGCCCATGAGATCGGCCACAATATGGATAAGCTGGGCAAGGCGGAGATCACCAACAACATCTATTCCATCATGGTCCAAACCTATGATGGGAAACAGAATACCTTGGCCTCCCGCTTGGAGAAGAGCAATAAGTACCCCAAGATCTTCCAAAGGGTAGCTGAGGGTATCCCCGGTGCCTCTAACGACGTGTTTGTTCAGCTTGGGATGTATTGGCAGCTCCACCTGGCCTATGACAACGGCGACGCCCCCATGGACTTTTACAATAAGTTCTTCAAGGCCTGGAAGAAGGGGACCTATTTCAATGGTGCCAACGCTTATGACGACAAGGTTGCCCTCACGGCTTCCGCAGTGGCAGGGAAGGACCTGACCGAGTTCTTCACCCGCTGGGGCATGACCCTCAGCGATAGCACCAAGGCTACCTTGGGGAGCAAGGCGAAGGAAGACCGCGCCATTTGGTACTTGAATGACCAGAGCCGTCGGGACCGTCTGGAGGGAAAGACAGCGGCTACGGGTACGGTTTCTGTGACAGCGGCGAAGAAGGTAAATGAAGATGGTACCGTTGACGACAAGACCATTGCGCTGACCATGAAGACCGATGTGGCCAACGGGACGATTCAGGGCTATGAGATTCTCCGTAAGGACAGCACCACAGGTGGGGAATTTAAGTCCATCGCGTTTACCACCGATGTCAAGTATGAGGACGTGATCGGCTCCGCCAACCACCGGACCTTTACCTACAAGGTAGTTGCCTACGATACGTTGGGCAACCAGGTGGGCGCAGCAGAGTCCCAGGAAATGCGGATCGCTTACGACAAGACCGTGGACCCGAATGCGTATGAAATTGTCCGCAATGAGGATACCAGCGTGACCATTACCCTCAACAAGGAGACAGCCGTTTCTGGCTTGAAGCTTGTGGGGGATCGTCGGCCCACAGAGGGAGACTTTGCGGTTACCATTACAAGACCCGTTGAGGACGCTGATGATCAGGCCACCGTTGCCCGTTCCGGTAACTTCAAGGAAAACAACCTGGCGGTAGACGACAGCAACAGCTATCTGACCTATTTCCAAAAGCCTGGCGCCGCTGCGGAGGACACCCGGATTTGGACCTATGATGCCAAGACCGTGACCATCACTGGCATTCCGGCGGATATGGATTTGTCCAACATCCAACTGGTCAGCTATGCCGGTGACGATGTGAGCTTCCTGGAAGGTGGCTTTGCAGGTGTGTTGTCCAAGGACTATCAGTATGGTGATACAGAAGAACAGAAGATTTCCGCAGGAACCTTGGTGATTATAGGCAATTACCGCGGTAACCCAGTGTTCCAGAAAATCCGAATTGAAGGTGAGTTTACCAAGGCAGAGGTTACAGATGAAGGCCAGGGTGCGACCACGGTAGAGACCCGTCCCATGGACGGAAAACTCCTGATGTTTGCGGAAGTCCCCACCGACGGAGGAGAAGTGAGCGATATCAGCGACGGGATCTTCATCTTCATCCCCAACGTGCAGAGGGAAGCGCAGCTGCAAGGGGAGTCCAGCAACTGCAGCGGTGTCAACCTGTTGCCCAGCCGGATCCGAGCGGTACTCTACCGTACCGATCTGCCGGAAACTGCGGGCGACGCCCGTGTGACTGCCGAAACCTTGTGGACCAACGCCCCCGGTGGGACCGATTTGCCCACTGTGGTGCTGAAGTGAGGGAGGAACTATGAGACAGTTGAAACGAAGCGGATTGCTCCTGGTGGGGCTGGTGTTGCTCCTATCCTGCGCCGCCCTGGCTGCCACCATCAAGGCCCCAGTCCTGACCTATCAGGGGGGCAGCGGGAGCTATACCCTGACCTTGGATAAGGGTGCGGATAAGCTCTATGGCCTCCAACTTGCGTTGGAGGTGGATGGAGCGTTGGAGGCTGGAAGCGTTAGCTTTACCTCTAACTTGGCCAACACCTATGTAGCCCCTTGTCGTGTGGAAGTGGCCAACGGCAAGACCACTGTGACCCTTTACATGGCGCCCAATGGCCAGAGCTATATTGGCTCGGCAGGGAATGCCCTACAGCTTGGCACGTTGAACCTGGGGAATCCAGAGGCGGTCCTTCCCAGCACAGGGAAGCTGACCCTTCTGGACAGGGACGCCAAGGTGGCCTACGACAATACTGTAAATATCGGCCGGGGCAGCTCCGGCGGCGGCAGCTCCAACAATGGAACGCAGCACGGCATTACCACGGGGACCTATCAGGGCGGCAGCGTGTCCCTGAGCACCAACCAGGCCAAGGCAGGGGAGCGGGTGACCCTGACCCTGCACCCAGAGGAGGGCTACCAGATCGCCACCCTACGGGTCCTGGACAAGAACGGCAAGGAGATCGCCCTGGAAGAGCAGAATGGCAGCTATGTGTTCACCATGCCTGAGGGAGAAGTCCGGGTGGAGGCAACCTTCCAGGCAGTGGAGGAACAGCCCCCGGCGGCCAGCGGTACGCCCTTTGAGGATGTGCCGGAGGACTTTTGGGCCAAGGACGCCATTGCCTGGGCCTATGAACGCGGTTATGTGAATGGTACAGGCTTGACCACCTTCACCCCCAACGGCAACATCACCCGTGAGCAGATGTGGATGATCCTGGCCCGTCTCAGCGGCCAGTCCCCTGTGGATATGGCTGCCGCCAGGGAATGGGCCATGAGCAACGGGGTCTCTGACGGAAGCGATCCCACCATGGATATGCCCCGCCAGCAGATGGTGACCATCCTCTATCGTTACACCCAGCTGCGGGGCTATGAGATCAACGGCTCCGTGGAGCTCAACGGCTTCGTGGACGGCGGCAGCGTGGCGGACTATGCCCAGGAGGGCATGTCCTGGGCTGTGGGCAACGGCATCATAGGTGGCATGACTGCCGACACCTTGGCCCCCAGTGGCACAGCCACCCGCGCCCAGTTTGCCACCATCTTGCAGCGGTTTTATACCGGTATCGTGAAGGAATGATGGCCCGGAAGCGGCGATATCAACTATGAAAACCTGAGAAAAGCAACAGGACCCAGGCTTTTTGCAATGGGTTTGGGCCGGGCACGTTTGCGTCAACAAACATGCCCGGCCCTCTTGCGCTACCTGTGGGGCGTTACTCCACCGCAGGCTTGGGATCGAATGCAGGGTTGGTATAATAGACGTTGCGGGTATCCAAGTGCTGGCGCACCTGCTCAATGGCGGCGCCGAAGCGCTGGAAGTGGACGATCTCCCGCTCCCGCAGGAAACGGATCACGTCGGTGACATCCGGGTCGTCCTTGGCCAGGCGCAGGATGTTGTCGTAGGTGACCCGTGCCTTCTGTTCCGCAGCCAAATCCTCCGTCAAATCGCAAATCGGGTCCCCCTTGACCGCCATGGATGCGGCGTTCCAGGGGAAGCCGGCGGCGGCGGCGGGGTAGACGCCAGTGGTGTGGTCCACGAAGTAAGCGGCGAAGCCGGGGTTCTTCTCGATCTGGTCATCGGTGAGATTCCGGGTGAGCTGATGGACGATGGCCGCCACCATCTCCATGTGCCCCAGTTCCTCGGTGCCGATGTCGGTCAACAGGGCCTGCACGTCGGGATAAGGCATGGAATACCGTTGGGAGAGATAGCGCAGGGAGGCCCCCAGTTCGCCATCTGGGCCGCCGTACTGGGAGATGATCTGGGCGGCCAGAGCAGGGTTGGTGTTGCGGATCCGCACGGGATACTGTAGTTTTTTCTGATACATGAACATGGCTTACACCTCCTCAGAATACTGCCAGGGCCAGGGCCCTTTTACCCAGGCATAGGCGCCGCCTAGGCCTGCGTCCTTCTGGCTTAGGGGGCCAAACTGGGCCACATAGTTCTCCCTGGCGGTTTTCTCCAGGGCTACGTAATTCTGGAACAGGCTGAAGGCCTCGGCATCATAAGGATGGGTGTCCAGATACAGCCCAAGCTCTAAGATGACGAAATCCAAGGCACGAAGCTGGTTGAGGGGGGTGTCCGCCAGCTCAGCGGGGTTGATTTTTAGGTGGAAGGGCAGATTCAGGTCGGGGAAGAGGGTGCCGTAGTCCAGGGCCTGCAAATCACCGTAGCGGGGATTCGCGGACGCCTGCTTCGCCACGAAGGGAACGGCAAACGGCCCGCAATCGGGCAGGCTGCCCAGACCTCTTTCGCAGGTCTGGCAGGCATCGTCTGGCTGGGTTCCGTTGGGCTTACTGGGCTTTTCGATCTCAATAAACAATGGAAGCGCCTCCTTTTATGGATAAAAACGACGCAGGACGAGGTTTCTCTGCGTTCATTTCAGCTTATGCGACAGGGATGGAAAGGGGAACCGACAAAAAGGAACTTCTTCCAAATCCTTTCGCGGGTCTGCCCATCCCGTCTTGCGCATACAGTTGCAGGGGAGGGATGGTTTTGAAGGTTCAGAAACAATTGCGGATAGGCTGCATCCTTTTGGCGCTTCTAGTGCTGGGTGCGGCAGTGTACCTGCTCTTAAGTAGGGACAGTGTGGCGGCCTTTGCCCGGATGGAGGAACACACTTTGATTATTGACCCCGGCCTCGGCGGGGAGGATGGGGGGGCGCTCTCTGCCTCCGGGCATACGGAGAGCGCCGTCAACCTGGCCATTGCCCTGCGGCTGGACCAGCTCATGGGCTTTTACGGGGTACCTACGGTATTGACCAGGGACGACGATATCTCCATTCACGATGCGGGGGCCCGGACACTTCGGGAAAAGAAGGTCTCGGACTTACACAACCGCGTGGCCCTGATCAACAGCATCGAGAATGCCACGTTGATTAGCATTCACCAAAACTCGTTTCCCAACTACCGTTACCATGGGGCCCAAGTATTCTATGGTGGGGGAGCTGGTTCACAGCCCTTGGCGAAGTGCATCCAAGGGACCATGCAGTCTGCCCTGGATCCGGAAAACAACCGTACCCCCCAGCGGATCCAGAGTACGGTCTATTTGATGAAAAACGTCTCCTGCCGGGCGGTTTTGGTGGAGTGTGGCTTCCTCTCCAACCCGGAGGAGGAGAGGTTATTGCAGGAGAAAGCCTACCAGATGAAGCTGGCCATGGTGCTAGGGGCCAGCTATATCCAGAGCGGAGAGACACAGGAGGGAGAATCTCTGATATGAAAGCGAAGATGATGTTTTACTGTACGGAATGCGGCAACGAGACCCCCAAGTGGCAGGGCCAATGCTCTGCCTGCGGGGCGTGGAACACTATTGTGGAACAGCCGGGAAAGCCCAAGGGGAAGGGGAGCACCCTCCGGGACCGCGCCCCCCTGGGGGGGCTTTCCCTTCGTCAGCCCAAGCTGGTCTCAGAGATCAGCAGCACCCAGGAGATCCGCTTTTCCACAGGGATGGCGGAGTTGGACCGGGTCCTGGGGGGCGGCGGGGTGAAGGGGTCCCTGGTCCTCATCGGCGGTGCGCCGGGGATCGGGAAATCCACCCTCATGCTCCAGATCTGCCATCAGCTGTGCTCCGTTGCCAAGGTGTTGTATGTATCCGGGGAGGAGTCAGAGGGGCAGTTGAAGCTCCGGGCCCAGCGCCTGGGGGCGGGGGATTTGGGCCTTTACCTCTTTGGGGAAAACAACCTGGAATCGGTGCTCCAGGCGGTGGAGGAGACAAAGCCGGAAATCCTCATTGTGGACTCCATCCAGACTATGTACCATGGGGATCAGAGCTCTTCGCCTGGCAGCATCTCCCAGGTGAAGGAGTGTACCATGGCCCTGATGCAGTTGGCCAAGGGACAGAATATCACCGTGTTTATCATCGGCCATGTGAACAAGGAGGGGAACCTGGCAGGCCCCAAGGTCTTGGAACACATGGTGGACTGTGTGCTCTACTTTGAGGGGGACAGGCAGTCCTACCGCATCCTCCGGGCGGCCAAGAACCGCTACGGGGCCACCAACGAGATCGGCGTCTTTGAGATGGACGATACGGGCCTGCGGGAGGTGCCCAACCCCTCCCAGGCTCTGCTGGAGGGCCGGATCACCGACGAGCCAGGCACCTGTGTCACCTGTGTCATGGAGGGGGCACGGCCGGTGCTAGCGGAGGTCCAGGCGCTGTTGACCCCCACCTCTTTTGGCAACCCCCGACGAAGCACCAACGGCTTTGACTATAACCGGGCGATGCTGCTGATGGCGGTGCTGGAGAAGCGGGGCGGCCTGGCGGTGAACACCTGTGACGCCTATATGAATGTCATCGGCGGGCTGAATCTGGACGAGCCGGGGGCGGACCTGGCGGCCATTCTGGCCTTAGCCTCCTCCTTCCGGGACAAGCCTGTACCGGCGGACCTGGTGGCAGTGGGGGAGGTGGGCCTCACCGGAGAGCTGCGGGCGGTCTCCGCCATCAACCAACGTCTGGCGGAAATCCACCGTCTGGGCTTTGAAAAATGCTTGGTGCCCAAGGGACGGGGGAAACAGGCGGTGGTGGCGCCGGAGGGCTTACAACTGATCCCGGTGCGCAACATCCGGGAGGCCCTGGCGGTGCTGCTGTAGCCCTTTGGGCAGGAAGTAGATGCAGTTCTGCTCCGGGCTAGGATGGCCACCGGAGACAGCCCGGTATAGCGTACAACAGCCGTCCTGTTGATAGATACATGGGTCGGTACAGGGGATCAAACCGCCACCTCCTGACAAAATACAGTGGTTTTTCTCTTGGTCTTGCTAGTATTCTCTGATTTTTGAAAAATATGAACTGCGGAAACGGCACAAAAATTCCCGGCATCGTGAGATACCGGGAATTTTTCCTATTTGCCGTTTTCTTCAGGTTCCTCTGGGAGCACAGCCACCCGAATTTCTAAAATCCGGCGCTGATCCAGCTTTGTGACGGTGACTGCCAGGTTTTCATAGATGAACTGGTCTCCCTCCACAGGGAGCCGGCCCAACTGATCCAAAACCCAGCCGCTGATGGAGGCGGAGTCGATGTCGTCCGCCCGGATGGAGAAGCGGTCGAAGAGGTCGTCCAGGTTGGCGGAGCAGGAGATCAGATAGCTGCCGTCCTCCTGCTTTTTGAACTCCTCCACCACCTCGTCGTGTTCATCCCAAATCTCGCCTACCAACTCCTCCAGGATGTCCTCCAAGGTCACAAGACCCATGGTGCCGCCGTATTCGTCCACCACCACGGCCATGTGGGTCTTGCGGTGCTGGAGCCGGCGGAGCAGGTCGGAAATCTGGGCGGAGCCTGTGGTGTAATACACCGGGGTGATCAGGCTGGAGACGTCGGAATGGTTGTGGTAGCGGGCGGAAAAGAAGTCCTTTTCGTGGACCAGGCCAATGATATCGTCGATGGAGCTGTGATAGATGGGGATGCGGGAATACCCGCTCTCCGCAAAGAGTACCGCCAGCTCTTCCATGGAGACGGTGTCCGGGGCGGCCAGAATGTCCACACGGGGGGTGAGGATTTCCTCCACCTCCATGTCGTTGAACTCGATGGCCGCACGGATCAGCTCGCTTTCATGGTGCTCCAAACCGCCTTCGCTCTCGGCCTCCTCCACCATGGTGATGAGTTCCTCTTCGGTGATTCCCTCATCCTTGGGCGGGTGGAACAGGCGGGTGACCAGCCTGTAAAACAGGCCAAAGAACATGTGCAGGGGGGTGAACACCAGCAGGACCACCCGCAGAATGGGGGCGGCGGACATGCAGACCCGCTCTGCCTGGTCCTTTGCCAGGCTCTTGGGGGTGATCTCACCAAAAATCAACACCAGTACGGTGAGGAGGATGGTGGAGATCGCCGGCCCGTAGATGGGAAAGAGCTTGGTGAAAAGAATGGTGCTCAAGGTGGCGGCGGTGAGGTTGACGATATTGTTGGCGATAAGAATGCAGGACAGGAGCTTGTCATACTGCGCCAGATGGTCCAACGCCAGCTTTGCCCGCGTGTTGCCATCCTCGGCCTTGCTTTTGAGGCGCACCTTGTTCACGGAGGAATAGGCGGTCTCCGTGGAGGAGCACCAGGCGGAGAGGGCAATCAGGACCACAAGAATCAGGGCAAGGGTAATACAGGTACTGTCCATAAGGGACGCATCATCTCAGCTTTCCTAAAAGATTTTTTGGTATGAGGCCGGTATCCAGAGGATTGCCCCGCAGCCCCATATCCCTGTACTGTTAGCATACCACATAGGGCGTTGAAAAGCAAGAATAGATGGGGAATTTGAGGCGGGGATGCCCTACAAAAAACCTGTTGGTTCCGAAATACCTGTGCCTGGACCTATAGCCTACTTGTTGCTCATGACGCATATCCAGAAAACGGTAGGTTTGCAAGAAAGCTGGATTTTTCCTTGACAAAGGGTGCGGCGGCCAGTAGAGTAAGGGCAGGTATCAAATCTTACAACGAGGAGGACGCTACTATGCCGTATATTGACGCAAAAATCACCGGGACAGTGACTCCGGCCCAGAGAGAGACTCTAAAGACCCAGTTGGGACAGGCCATCTCTCTACTGAAAAAGCCGGAATCCTTTTTGATGATCGGGTTTCAGGACCAATATGACCTCTATATGGGTGGGAAGCAGCTGGAAAAGGGGGCGTATGTCTCCGTTGCCATGTTGGGTGAGCCTGCCCGCCAGGATACGGAGGCCATGACGGCCAAGGTCACAGAGATCTTCCAGCAGGAGCTGGATATCCCGCCGAAGAACCTGTATATCTCCTACCAGGGCATTCGGGACTGGGGATGGAATGGAAAGAATTTTTAAGCTTTGATGGTACCACAAGGGCCAGCCGGTTGATCGGCTGGCCCTTGTCTTATGCAACGATGCCTTGCATCTGAAATATCATTGAAATTGAGTATTTATGAAGAAAAAAAGAGGTAGAAAAATAGAATAAAGAATTATGATATAGTATATTTCTGCCGATAAAAATTTATGGCAAGGGATGATGCAGGCTTGAAAACTGGCGTGGAATGAAGGCAGAACAAATTGCCGCCACCCGTGGTTGCGTCTGCCTGACGGTGTGTCTGGAACGCTGGGGCTGCAGCTGAGAGGAGGGATGAGGGCAGCGGGCCGAGGCTACCAGTGCTGATGAGAGAGGAGGCGATGACCCGGCACGGTTCGCCCAATGATAGATCAATACACAAGCGGAAGGGGAGAAGTTGCAAGAGCCCTTCCGGCATGGGTAGTAAATCCATATTTTACGAATTATGGAGGAATTACTTATGCAAGCATACCACAATGTTGTAGTGGCCTATCTTGGCAAACAGATGAAAGAGAAACGAGATCAGTTGAAGCTGACCCAGGAAAAGATGGCAGCAAAACTGAAGGTATCGGAACGTATGTATGGGAACTATGAGCGCGGTAAGTGTGCGTGTCGCTTCGTGATTTTTTGCAGATTTGCGGCGATGCTTTCCAAAGAAGAATGGCTTGCGTTCCACGACGTGATCTGTAAGCATTTCAAATACCAAGAAGAAGAGGAAGAGCAGCAAGAATGCTTAGAGGAAGAGACCGCCAGGGCCCAACGGAAAAGATGGAAGTGTAAGGAATAAAAGCTTCAGGGGACAAAACAGGCAGGGGTTGGATCAAAAGTCCTTCCCCTGCCTGAGCCTGAATTGCTGTCATTCACATCCTCTGTAGTGCCGGAACTCCGCCCGCACCTACGCAGAGTCTCGCATCCCTTGCTGGAGCCAAAGTTTGATCCAATTATATCAAATATTTCTTGATACAATTTATAACATAGGGAATGCTGCTTGTCAAGAAAGGATGCTGGACATGGCTTAAACAGTATGGATACTATCATAGGCAGCTTTCTATTCCACCGGGTCCAGGGTTACCGCGGCCCGTATCTTGATAAAATTTGCAAAGGTGTCTGGGTTCCCGAAAGTAAAGCTGTCCCTGCGGAGCATGTGGGCCATATTCCCCGTAGTGAACAGGAAGAAATGCCCCGCATCCAAATTGCCGTTTTTCACGCTGATGTATCGGAACTCGTTTTGACCGGAGACCTGGTCCTCCTCCTCAAAGTGGTCATTGTAGAAGGTGTAGGTCAAGGTCAGGCCCTTGTTGGGATACCGCCGCCAGGACCGCCGCTCCATCCCCCGCCGGTCTGCCCGGCGCAGGAGGAGGATGCCCATGAGGACACAAAACACCATCAAGCAGATCCCAGCCAGAGAGAGCATACCCGACACTGGCATAGCGATCCCGGCGGCAATGAGCAGCACACCGAAAATCGGATAGCCAATGCGCCGGGCTGTGCGCAAACCCTTTTCCGGATGGCGGCGGTACTCCAGTACCCGGACCAGGGCTGCCACGTCGGACTGGTCATAGACCATTTTGATCTGATACTTCACGGCGAATCCCTCCGATCATACCGCTTCCTTCTCCCCGGCGGAGTTGGTTTCCTGGGCCTTGGCGGCCTCAGCTTCTTCCCGGAGTTCCCGCTTGCGTTCCTTTTTCAGTTGGTTCAGGTAGTCCGGTGGAACTACGTTGGAGCCATTGGGATTGCGCAGAAATTCTATGACCTTTTGGGCGATCTCTTCGGTGGAAGGGTGTACCACCACCAGATTGTTTTCATAGGCGTACCAATAGCTGCGCTTTACCTCCGGCATGTCCTTGGTGAACAGTTGCAGGCAGGCGTGGCGGACGCTGGTTGCTGGAGTGTAGACTACCTTGGTGATGTCGTTGAAGGGGATCACTCTGGATTTCTCCTTCATTTTGGTCCGCCCCAGGGCGTGGAGGATGCAGTAGTCCAGATATATGTCTAAGCGGGTGGAGCCACCGGGGAGCCAGAACAGCAGGCCCTTGCGCACTTCCCGGCGATAGGCTTCCTTTTTCTCCGCCTTCTTTTCCTTTTTTGATTTTCGACCGAACATGGTGTTTCTCCCTTCTCTTGCGTTGCGGAAACTTTCGTTATAACCGCCCCTTGCACTTGGGACAGTTGGTGGCGCTGGGGGATAGGCCGATCATGACCTTACCGCAGTGGGGACAACGGCCCAAAAGCAGGGAAAACAGCGCACCCAAGGCCACCATGATCCCACCCAGTAGCACCTTGGTCAGCAGGATGAGAATGCAGCCGCAGACCATGATGGTCCGCCCGGTCTTTCTTGCTTGCTTGTTATCCATGGAGAGCCCTCCTGATCCCCTTGGAAGAAGGGGTGTTTTTTTGTTTTGAGGCCCGAAGGCCCCGGTCCGGAGACCGGGGACCTTCGGATGAATGAGTAATGAGGAAATCTTTTTATTTGTGGTTGCCCCTGAGGGAGACTTATTCTGCTTCGGTCTCCACCTTGGGGGCGGGTTCCTGACCGTAGGGGTTGTTGGGGTCGGCGGAGTCGCAGCCGGCCAGCAGGGCAAGGCTCAAAACCATTGCCAGGCAGAGGGCGATGATCTTTTTCATGGTTGCAAATCTCCTTTATCTGTTGGCCTTTGCCAGTTTCTTGGCGTCGGCAGCGGCATCCTTGGCGGCAACTTCTTCAAATTCTGCGCGGGTGTTGTGGATGTAGATCTCCAGACCTTCCTCCACGTTGGCCCGGCGCTCGTCCCGCTTCATGTTGAGCATCTCCATGACGAGGCACAGGGCGATGCCCACGAACAGTCCATAGGACGGGTTGGCGCACACGCCGATGGCGCCGGCGGTGATGCCCGCCACGCCGCGCTCCACGTTGGTGCGGCACATGTTGATGCCCACGTAGAAGGAGCCGAAGGCCTGGATCATCAGGGTCTGGGCCATAGCCAGAGGCAGGATGGGCCGGATCAGTGCCATCAGGGGCACGATGAGCTGGCAGATCCACTTGGTGGTGTTGAAGGTGCAGGAGCCACCAAAGATGGAGTACATGTTTTCCTTACCGGTCTTATAACGCTCAGCCACAGACACGGTCATGGCGGACCACAGGGGGCCGGACATGGTGCAGGTGGGGCTGAAGAAGGCCTCGATCAGGTTACGGAAGCCGCAGCACATGTTGGTGCGGTCCGGGTCCACGTCGATGTACTCGTCCTCACGATAACGCTTGGTGTCCTCCATGAAGGCGGTGCCGCCAACGATATCGCCAAAGGCGATGACGTAGCACATGATAGCCATGGGCAGGTCCTTGGCCAAGATCTCCAGGGGCGGGAGTCCTGTGCCCACGATGGAGAAGTTCTGCCAGACCCACATCAGGCCGGGAATGGGGTTGAACCAGAAGGCGTGTACGTCGGAGAAGTCCGGCAGTTCACATTCACCGATGACCATGGCGATGATGCCTGCCACGATGATGGCGGGGACGAAGCCAGCCTTGGTGAGGAGCTTGATGGCCTTGTTCTTGCTGCTGAACTTCACCTTGCCAAAGCCGTTGGAGAACAGCAGGAACAGGCCCAGGGCGATCCCGATGGACCAGGAGATGGGATACATGAAGAAGCCCTTACCGCCGTCGGCCAGGGAACGGAAGCCGTAACTCCCGGCGCAGGCGGCGAAGCCGGAGCCGATCAAGATACCGGCTTTCAGGCTCTGGGGACACAGGTCCACCAACTTGGTGGCGATGCCTGTGACGCCGAAGATGACATACATCAGGCCCAGGATCAGCTCCATGCCAACCAGGGCATAGGCCCGGTCGGGGCCTGGCTCATAGTTGAGCAGGAAGGCGGTAATCAAGGGCACGGCGGGGGTGATCCAGCCGCCGATCAGCGGGTCACCCAGGGTGTTGTTGACCATGTACAACAGCTCATGGACAAACACGATGGACAGGGCCATCTCAAAGGTAAAACCAAACAGGTCCTGCAAGTAAGCGGTGGCTGCGGAACCGGTCATAAAGACGACGAGGGCCTGGACCATTTCGGGAATTTCCCACTCATAATGCACGAAGGGGATACGCAGGTCAAATTTCCAAATCTTGATACAGGGTTGCTTCTCTCCGTCCTTACGCCGCGCACTGGGCAGCATAAGATTCATTTCTTTTTCCCTCCAAATCTTTTCAAAATACGGAAACGCGGGCTGCTCTTTTTTCGGTCTCGCCTCCTAACGTCTTGCGATGGATTCTCCTGAAGTACGGGCACACGGGTGAACTGCGCAGCAAAAGACGCTGGTAGGACAGGCCTGAACAGGTACAAGGAGTGGCTGCTATATGGTCCAGCTGGGGGATGGGGCCATACAGGATTGTATTTCCTAACCAGCGAAATGGGGAGCCCGTTGCGCTGGGTCAGGGCGAGGGAAGATTACTCTATTTAGAGTAGAAGAGAAGGGGGCGTTAGAGGGCGATTCTACTCTTTATCGGGTAAACACCGGCATTCTCTTCTCGAAGAACGCCTCCACCCCTTCCTTGTAGTCGTCGGTGTTGGAGACCAGGGCTTGGGAGAGGGCCTCCATGTGCAGAGCGGTATGAATGTCCATCTCATTGCAGCGGCTGAGCATCTTCTTCGCCACAGAGAAGGCAAAGGAGGGCCCGGCAGCCAGCTTTTGGGCTGCGGCGTAGGCTGTGGCCAGTACCTGGGCGGGCTCCACCACCTGGTGGACGATGCCCAGGGAGAGGGCCTCTTGGGCGTCCAACTTTCGGTCCATGAAAATGATTTCCTTGGCCTTGGAGACGCCCACGATCCGCGGCAGCAGGTAGGTCCCGCCCACGTCAGGGATCAGGCCCACATGGCCGAAGCTCTGGGAAAAGGTGGCGTCTGTGGCTGCCACAGCCAGGTCCGCAGCCAGCACGATGTTCATACCGGACCCGGCGGCGATGCCGTTTACCGCAACCACCACCGGTTTGTCCAGCTCCGCCAGCAAAACGATGAGCCGGTTGGCTGCCTCGATATGCCGGTAAAATGCCTCCTGCCCGCCATATCCATCTTTCAGTTCCCCCAGGTCCAGCCCGGCGCAGAAGCCACGGCCTTGGCCGGTGAGCAACACGGCGCGGATCTCTTGGGAGGCTTCGATTTCCCGCAACCGCTGGGCCAGTTCCTGGAACATGGGTGCGGTGAGCGCATTGAGTAGTTTCGGCCGGGACAGGGTCAGGATTGCGACCCCTTCTTGGTCTACTGTGATAGACAAGGTTTTTTCCATGGTCGAACCTCCTTTCGTTTTCTGCGTTCAGTATACTAGGGTCAAAACCCGCCCGCATCAGCCGTTTGACGTACTCTAAACCGCCCTTTTTGCGAAAATGGGATGATATTCCGTGTGACCAACTCATCCGTTCGGAGTAGTAAGCTTGTTAGAAAAGAGTTGTTTTCAAGTGGTTTGATTTCATGAGAAATTAGATGGTAGTTAAGATGCTTCTCGACACTCTTTTTTCGTTTTTTCTTCCGCTGCCTTCAACCCAAGGGCAAAGACATACCGGAATACTTCAGAATAGGGCTTGTTGTAAAACTTCTCCCGTTTCAAGCTGTCCAACCCCTGTTCCAGGTCAGGGGGGATGGATACCATAATGCGTCTTGTATTCGCTGCCATGGGATGGCCTCCTTTCGGTGTAGTGAATCACTGAACCGCATACCATTATAGTGGTTCAGTGAATCTCTGTCAAGAAAATTGTCGGGGGATTGCATCTTTACATAACTGGTTCACTGCGGTATAATCATCACTGAGGTGATGGATATGGCGACTGATAAGCCCAGGTACACGGTTTCCGTGACCAACGAGATGTTCGAAGCCATTGAGGACTTCCGCTTCAAAAACCGGTATCAGACCCGTTCGGAAGCTACGGCGGAGCTCATCCGCCTGGGACTGGAACAGCTCAAAAAAGAAGAAGGAAAAACGGACGAAAAAAACACAGCCTCTGACGCAAAGGCTGAGTGAAACGGCTGTTTTTCGGGGAGAGAAAAGACCCTGCGCCATCGGCGCAAGGTCTTTGTTCCAACTGGGGCGGAGGGCTATTTCAATTTGGAAAGTAACTCGTTTCGCCCAGACACACCGCACTTGGCATAGATGTTTTGCAGATGGGTCTTGACGGTAAAGGGGCTGATGTCCATGGCGTCAGCGATTTCAGTGTTGTTTAGGCCGGCGGACAGGTGGTCCAGAACGGCTTTCTCCCGTGAAGTGAGCTGCTTTAGCGCAGCCAACATTTGGGGGGAGTGGACCTTTTCCTGGCGGATTAAAAAGATCAGATAGAGGTATTGGCCTGGATTGATGACGGTCCGGCTCTGGTTGCTGATCTCTTTGCTATAGAACTTGAACTGATGGAGGAGGCATTCCACCTTGATCTCCTCCGGCGCGGAGATTATTTTGGAACCGAAATAATTCAAAAGCTTCTGGCCCCACAGATAATGCTCCGGGGTATCTGCGGTGTCGCGGGTGACGAAGCTGTCCACGATGCTGCCATTCTCATAGATGTATTGAGCATAGTCGTTGAATGTGTGGTTTGCTTTGAGGATCTTGCCGTTGTGGTCCAGCAGGGCTACGCCCAGGGAGAGATGGGAGAAATATTCGTCAAAATGATAGGCCAGGGACATCATCTCCCGGTTTTTCCTGTTCTCCAGGTACTGCTTGGTAATAAAGGGCTCGATCTCGGAAAAGATTTCCAGCTCTTCTGGGGTGAAATCCCCCGCCGCCTCCGGGCGGAAGAGGCTAATCATGGCGTAGAGTTCCCTTTCCTTGCGGAGGAAGATACAACATTGGTAGGCGATTCCTAGGGAGCGGAGATATTGATAATACGGGGTGTGGGCCCGCTCTTCCGGGGAGAGCAGCGCGGTGAGGGAGACGACGCTTTTCTTCTGTTTCCCCTTCAAACGGCTACGGATATCGAACTTGACAAACTGGTCCATATAGGCGCTTACTTGGTTTGGTGGCAGGTCCCGCACGATGTAATTGTATTGCAGGGCGCTTTCGCTGTCCGGGTCCTTTTGGTAGGTGACAGCCAGGGAGGTGGAAACGTGGAAATGCTGTTCAAACAGTTGCAGGATATCCCGCAGGAGCGTGCCATTTCTGGTGGGCATTTGCCGAAGAAAGCGGAGCACGGATAGATAGGCTTGGCTTGTCAGCATCGTTAAGACCTCCTTTGGATCGACCGCTGCGTTACAAGGCTAGACTTGGCCCTGTAGGTCAAAATTATTATGTCATGTAGTATAATACCAGGGGAAATAATAGTCAATAGTTCGATTTGAGAAGAAAAGAGCCAACTGATCCGAATAGAAGATCAGTTGGCTCTTCTTATGAAACACTTTGTCAAAGTAACAGGAGCGGAGAGGATGGAATACTCCGGTAAAGCTTATTTTATATTTTTTGCTTATGATACATATTATATAGTATTTATACGTAATATTCCGCGTATTCAAAGGAGCCGATGGCCCCGCAGGTGTCGCAGACGTCGGGGCGGGTTTCAAACAGCGCACCGCAGAACTGACAGCGATAGCCCTCTTTTTTCTCCATGGGTTCCGGAGTGGCAGCGGCTTTTTCTGCCGGCGTACCCAACTTGGTCAGCAAGATCATGAAGCGCTTTTCGTGGCTGCGCTCAATGGCGGCGACCTTTTCAAACATGGCAGCCAAATCCTCCAAGCCATCCTCACGGGCTTGACGGGCGAAGTCTGGGTACATATCGTGCCACTCCATGTACTCACCCTGGGCGGATTGCATGAGGCATTCCTTTGTGTCCGTGGGCTTGCCGAAAAGCTGCTCAAACCAGAACTTGGCGTGCATCATCTCATTTTTTGCCATCTGCTCAAAGGCCACGGCAACGTCCTCGTTCCCGTTGTCCCGTGCGACTTGGGCGAAAAATGTGTACTTGTTACGGGCAATGGATTCGCCTGCCAGTGCTTTTTGGAGATTTTCCGCTGTCTTTGTGTGCTCGAATCCCATGGTAAAATACCTCCTAAAGTCATTTTTCAGGAGGGCTTGTCTCAGTGCCCTCCCACGTTTCGCCATTATAGCACAGGGAGGACCATTTGTCATATCATTTTCCAGCCAAGGGGACGTTTCTCGCCGCCGGTCATTGCGCCATAGGTTGGGGACTCTTTGGTCCGCCCTGCGCACACCGGGCACCCTGTTTTCTGCTTCCGGGCGCGGGAGTAGACCACGGCTTTCCAGACGTGTCCCTCTGGACACAACCACCAGACTTTCCGCCGGCTGCCGGTGGTCACATCCTGGGGGGTCAGTGTGCCATTGAGGGTAGGGTGCCAACTGGCCGCTACGGCGGGGGCTACGCTGGCCAGGTCATTAAAGCCCACCAGGACTTTCTTTCCCGCGCAGTAGGGGCAGTCGGAGCCATTGACTGTTCTGGCGCCCACTGCTGCCTGGTATGTATGCCCCAGGGGACAGCGCCACCAGACCTTCCGATTGCTGGAGGGAGAACAGTTCTCCGGGGTCAGGCTTCCGTTTTTTGTGGGGTGCCATTGGGCTGCGATGTGGGGAAAGTGGGTGTTCAGGTCGTTTTCTCCTGGCACAATTACTTTCCCGGCACACACCGGGCAGCCTGTTCCCTTGACCCGTGAAGCTACCGTTGCCTGCCACTGGTGCCCTTTCTCGCAGCGCCACCATATTTTTCTGGTGGTTCCGGCGGTGATTTCCAGGGGAGACAGGGTGTTCTTCTCATCGTCCCATTCCTGAAGCAGCGCTGGATGTGTGGTTGCCAGATCGTTTTCTCCAGAATGCACCAGCCGGTTGGCGCAGTAGGGACAGCCTGTCCCGCCCACGCGGGTTTTCACCGGCGCCTGCCACACATGCCCATGTTCACACTGCCACCACGCCTTGTGGTGGCTCCCCACCGGGACCTGCCGGGCTGTCAGCGGGGCATTTTTCGTGGGATGCCACTGCGCTGCCAATGCCGGATACTGGGAGGCCAAGTCATTTTCCCCTGGCCACGCCTGCCTTCCGGCGCAGTAGGGACAGCCGCTGCCGCCGGTGCGGGTATACACTGTCGCTATCCAGCTGTGGCCCTTGTCGCAGGTCCACCATACCTTTTGCTTGCTGCCGTAGGAGAGGCCGGTGGGGGTCAGAGCCCCGTTTTTGGTGGAATCCCATTGGCGGAGCAGGTCTTCTCGGTTTTGTTCCACGCAATGGTCATATAGTGTTTTCTTCATCTTTGGCCCCCTCTATTTATTGGGCCGCACAACGGTGCGAGAACCTTAGCCGAAACGCCAATAGAAGAAAGAGAACAGGGGGAGCTGATGCCGACAGGATGTCAGCTCTCCCTGTTTTTTTACCCTTCTCCAAGCCCTTTTGGGGGCAAGGGCTTGGAGAAGGGCGGGGCAGATGCCCCGTCCCTTCTGAAAAGCTTGGGGTCGTTACTTCGCCATATACTCCACAAAGCGCATCATCAGTGTAGCCACTTCGGCACGGCTGGCGGGGCTCTGGGGGTTCAGCTTGCCGTTGTCTCCGGCGAACAGGCCGGCGCCTACGGCCCAAGCCATGGCCTCCTGGGCCCAACCGGCGGTGCTGGCACCGTCGGTGAAGCGGTTTAGGGCGCCGCGCTCGTTGGTGCTGAGCTTGATTGCCTGGGCGTAACGGTAGAGGATGGTAGCGATCTGCTCCCGCGTCACGTTTTCACCGGGCTGGAAGCTGCCATTCTCATAGCCGTTGACAATGTTCTTGCTGCTGGCCCAGGCCACAGCTTCGGCATACCAGATGTCGTTGTCCACATCGTCAAAGCTGGGGACGCCACCGGCGGGGGTGTCCTCCAGGCGGTGGAGCACGGTCACCAGCATGGCCCGGTTCATGGCGGTGTCGGGGGCAAAGCTGGTGGTGCTCACGCCGTTGAACAGGTCACGGCTGGTGACGAAGTCCACGGCGCCCTTGCTCCAGTGGCTGTCGGAGTCGGGGAAGGACTTGGAATTGTCCACCAGCTTCACGGTGGCGCTGCCCTCCAGGGGCACGTTCATATCGCCGTCTACGGCCACGGATTTTTTCACGATGGTCTCGTTGCCGTTCTCGTCTACGATCACAGCCACAGTGCCGGGCTGGGCGTTGCCGGCGGGGATCTCCGCGGTGATACCTCCGGGGATGCTGCTCACGGCCTGGCCGTCCTTGGACACAGTGACGGTGACAGTGTCGTCAGCAGTTTTGGCCGCAGTGACGGTAACGGTGCTGGCATTGCTGCCCAGACTGGACAGGGCCTCGTTGGGGATGGTCACATTGGCCACAGGGGTGTCCACGGTGAGGTTCGCGTCGGTCTTGTCCGCCAGGTCTTTTACGGCGGAGGCGGGCACGGAGGTGGTGGCCTCTGTGATGGGGCCGGCGTCGGCGGGGACGTCCACCTTCACGGTGACGTTCTCACTTTTGTTGTCCACGGCATCGCTGACCAGTTTGTCGGCGGTGGTGCTGTCCACCGTGGCGTTAGCGCTGCCATTTTCCACGGTGGCTTCGGTCTTTACTTCGGTGTCAGTGGGGTCGGAGGGAGTGGGAGGTTCGGGGTCCACAACAGGGGGCGGGGTGGGGGTGGTGCTTCCGCCACCGCCACCACTGCTACGCCATTGTGCGGTGATGGTTCCATTCGTATTCGGTACAGTAGCGGGATTCCAACTGCTGAAGGTTCCTCCGCCAGTAGCTTGGAAAGTACCGTCGCTTGCGTTGCTGACGAGCAAACCACTTACAGGATCGCCCGCGGCGGCATAAATGCTGATTTTTTGGCCTTGGGCGAAGCTGTAGGTTGCGGAGTAGTCTGTGCTTGTTTCGCCGCTACCAGTTTCTGTGTCTCCACCACTGCTACCAGAAGTTTCATCAGCTTGGACCTGGACCGTTCCGGTGTTGCCGCCAGTGGTGTCATTGCCAGAGGATTCCTCAGTGTTTCCTTCGTTCCCGCTGTCTGTATCATCGGATTTGGGAGCCAAAGAAGTGATTCCATCAGTTGTGACCAGGGAAGGAGTCACATTATCCAAATCGAAGAAAAACTGAGACTGAGCAGCATCACTGCTATTGTGCTTCCCCTCATGGGCATAGAGGTTGGACAGTGTCCCGCTGCTGGTGGGGTCAAAGGTGATCTTTACAACGTTGATGGGGTCGGAGACCGCAACGATCTGTCCAGAGGGGGTACCGGCTGTTGCAGCTGCTGCGCCTGTATCCTTAAACAGGACCAATTTGTACGCACCAGCTATGTCACCACTGGTAGTCGCTCCCGTATGCGTGCAACCCGGCCAATGCCGCAAAGAGGTACGAGGACGTAAACCATCGTTGTTGATTCCACTGGCGGTAGAAAAGCAAGTCCAACCTGTTACGCCGCCCTCAGTCTGCGCTGCTGTGTTGCTGGTATCTTTTTTGTAAAAGCCTACAGTATAAGTATCACTGTTGGATTTGGACTGTTGATCCGCACTGGATGCGACTGCCGGTAGCTTTACCTGGCCATAGATCGTATCACGCTCGGAATCGGTGACAGGAGATTCTGCATTTAAGGCGGTAAGTGCTTTGTTGGCTGCGCGGCCATCTGCCTTAAAACCAACGCCGTAGAAGCTGGGAGCTTCACAGGTGACGTTGCTAAAGTCTACATTGTATACGATTTTGTAGGAAGTGGTTTCAGTGCCAGTGTTACCTTCACCGCCACTTTCTGTAGTTGTAGCAGCTGTTTCGGTGTCAGCAGCTTCAGTGTAAGTTGCTTCGATCCAACCCATGTTGGCGACTTTGGTAAGGTCATTGTCAAACTTGTTGGCATCGAAATAGAAGGTGTCGTAGGTTGTGCCGCTATCTGTCCAAGTATCATCGGCACCGGACCCATTACTATCGGACGCATTATCACCGGACTTATCAGTGTTCTCGCTTGGGGTATACGTACCCCGACCTACTTTATACTTGATGGTATAACCACCAGCTTTGTGCTCAGTGGATGCAGTCGAAGCTTTGTTTCCTGCCCCTGCGTCACTACTGTTATCAACGGGCTGTGGGATTGCCAGGCCGACCCACCAGCCGAGTTGTCCACCTGAACCTCCGGACGGGTTAGTGGAGTGCATCTTTACCTTCGTTGCCTGGATCGTTGCCTTGACCTTATATGTCACGGTGCCATCTTCGCTTATCTCAGTGCTTGCGGTAAAGTCAGTTTCAGCAAGTTTATAATTTTCTGCAAGATTACTACCTTCTCCCGCCTGACCGTTTTGCGGAGCGACTTTGAGGCCACTTACAACAGTGCTCAGGTTATCGGGCAACGTAGCTTCCGAATCTGCTGCGAATGCAGTTGCAGGGAGCAATGACATCGCCATAGCCAAAGTCATGAGACCGGCTGCAAATCTTTTTTTCATGGGTATCGTTTCCTCCTTTGATTATTTGATTGTGTGTAACCATATCCTGTTGAGGAAGCTGCGATAGGAGGCCCCCGCACCCATTGGCGGGGGAAGGGGACTTTGCTCAATGTGCTTGGTGGTGCCCGTAACATAAGCATCTCCTTTCCCGTATAATCCATTCGTCTTATGCAAACCATGAGCAGACGGGTCGCTCTGGGTATGCAGTGTGGGCTGGGAAGCACGGAGGAATCCTGTGTGGAATGGTTGAGCATACAGGTTTGACCTGTATGCAGTATAGCATTAACCTCTGAAAAATACAAGTTATTCCTGTAAAATTTCCTTTATAAAGACTGTATGGGAGGGTTTGGGTTGGAAAATCGAATCCGGGAACTGCGCGAAGAACGACACATGACCCAACTGCGCCTGAGCACAGAATTGGGCGTGTCCCAGGAAACCGTCAGTGCTTATGAAAAGCAGAAGCATTATCCCAGTTTCATCCAGTTGGTAAAAATGTCGGAATTATTCCATACCAGCATTGATTATTTGATGGGTAGGTCAGACATTCGCAATCCAGTGAAGCCCTGTGACGATGAGAACGGGAAGCTGCTCCAATTTACAAAACAACTTTCAAAATGCCAGCTTGAATTGACATACGCCTATATGCAGGGGCTTCTTGATATGTCTGGATTGCAGCGGCGAGGTTCTACTCGGTAAGAGGAAACGAGAACAAGAACGGCGCGAGCTGATTCCAATAGAAAGTCAGCTCACGCCGTGCTTATCGCTTCTTTTTTGTGCTGAACTTTTAGGGCAGCACGTTACAGAACATTAGAACAAGGCATACTTTTGGCAGAACCGCTGGAGAATCGCGGCCATCTCTGCCCGTGTGGTAGAGGCGGTGGGGTCCAGGATCTGATCGGATTTTCCCGAAATCAAGCCTGCGCCATTGGCCCAAGAGAGGGCGTCTATGGCATAGTCGCTGATTTGGTTCCGGTCGGAGAACTGCACCAGATTCCCCCGCTGGGAGACGTCGAACTTTTTATAGCTGGCATAGCGGTACAGGATGGTGGCCAACTGCTGCCGGGAGATGTCGTCCTCTGGTCCGAAATGCTCCGGGCTATATCCACTGGCGATGCCGTACCAGGAAGCCCAGGAGACAGGGGCGGCGTAGTATGCGGAGGGGGGCACGTCGGCATAGTGGGACTGGTTGCTGGCGGCTGGCTCTCCGTCGGTGCGGTAGAGGATGGTGACCATCATACCTCTGGTGGTGGTGTCGTTGGGGGAGAAGCTGTTTTGGCTGGTGCCCACCATGAGGCCGTTTTTGCAGACATAGGCGACGCTGTTTGAGAACCAGTCGCTGCTCTGCACATCGGAGAAATTGAGGGATGTGTCTATCGGAGGCTTGACGGTGAAGGAAGCTGTTACCGTCACAGGGCCACCTGGCATGGAAAAAGCATAGCGGCCATTTCCCTTGTCGGCCACCACCAACTGGATGCCTTGATAGGTGACGGTGGGCGTTTTTGGCACAAAGCCCTCTTGGGCAATGGCGGTGAGGATAACGGTGGTACCTTCTTTGGCGCTTTGGTGGTCGGCAGAGAGGGTCCCATTCGCGGCTTGCTGGATGGTGATGGGAAAGGCTTTGACGGCTTGAATGGTCAAGCTGCCTGCAACATAGGCGATATCCCCCTGATAGTTGCCCCCGGCCGGGACTTCCGCCCCCACAGGGTGAATGGGGACGGTCCCAGCTTTGCTGGTGTCCGGCGTGAAGGCATAGACCAGGGTAGGGAGGGTACGTAGGTGATCGCTTCCCACGAGCCCGGAAACCATATAGTCCGCCGCGGTGAGGTCGGGGGCAGGCTCGCCCACCTGGATGGTCTTATTGACTGCTGTGATGGTGATTTTAGCAGGGCTCACCGTGATGACCTTTGCGTCAGACCGCTGCATTTGATACGTCTTGTCCCCCGCCTTGAAGGCTGTAACCCAAATCGTCCCCACCCTGGAGGCCTGGAGCCTGCCGTTTTGGTCGATGGTCCCGCTGCCGGTGCCACCAGTGATGGCGTAAGTCACAGCACCACTGCCGGAACCGCCTACGACGCCTAAATGGAGCGACTCCCCGTAAACCATAGAGCTGCTGCCGGTGACGACCAGCGGGTCCTGCCGTTTATCCCCTGTTCCTGTGTTGTCTCCTGGGTTTTCAGGGGGCGTGGGATCGGTGTCGTCTGGACCAGGGGGCGTGGGTTTTTCTTCGGGGTCTATGATATTTATGGTAATGTATTCATGGGCGCCGTTGTATTCTGGAATATCATCCTCGTTCACATACCAAGCATTCACGGAAACCTCTAGTTTGACCTCTCCAGGGATATCACCAGAGGTCAGTTCCCGTCCGATTAGTTGGCATCCGTTGGTGTCGCTGGAGGCAAACTGGAAATAGGGGGTTACATCTTCCGCATAACCGGAGACGAGATCATCTAAGTTCAACACCTCTCCACCTACGTTCAGCTCGGCATGGGTTGTGATTTGAGGGATCACGGGCGTGATAGCGCCACAGTTTGGGAACTCGATCTCGTCTACTTGGAGCGAATACTTGGCCATATCTGGGCCGGAAAGATGAAGGTTGGAGATACGGATGGTTTTTTGGTCGCCTACGTACCGGTCCGTATACCTGGCGGACAGATATTCTATGGTAACGTCGTCACCGGGAGATATGCCTTCAAGTTGTAATTCAGGCCATACGATGCTGCTGCCATCATATACTTTGTTATATGGGGTCGAAACAAGAATGATGTTATCGCGGTCCAAAGGGATGATGGATGTATTGAGGATAGAACACGACATGTTCTCTAGTGCCAAGGTGGAGACTGGGGCGGAACATACTGCCAGAAGGACAAGGGCAGTCAGGAAAATGCGGAAGGATTTTAACAAGTTGTTTTTCATGGTAAGTACCTCTCTTTCTCTCGACCGCAAATGGTCCAGACAGGAGAAAACGCTGGACTGCGGTCTACTCTCTATAAAATTTTAGAAAGCTACCCCTACATAGAGCGAGAGCAGCTGTAGGGGTAGCTTTCATTTGCAATTTTAACACAGAAAATAAATGCTTTGCAACGAAATTCGACAGATTCAAACAAGAGAAAGAAAGGGTTTGCCAAAGGAGGGAAAACCAGGTATAATCCTTTGACGGAAGGAAACCCTTCCATGGATGCGAGGCCACGAAAGAGAAAGGAATAAAAATGAAGAAGCTGACCTTTGTGATCCCGACCTTATTGGGCGTGGAAGGATTGACCGCCGAAGAGCTGCGGCGCTTGGAAATGGAGGAGGTCCGGGTGGAAAACGGCCGGGTATTCTGCCAAGGGACCCCCAAGGATATCCCCCGCCTCAACCTGAACCTGCGGACAGGGGAGCGGGTGCTGTTGCTGCTGGGCAGCTTCCCGGTCCGGGACTTTGACCAGCTTTTTGAGGGGACGAAAGCCCTGCCCTGGGAGGAATTTATCCCGATGGAGGGGGCGTTTCCGGTGAAGGGGTTTAGCTTGAACTCTGTGTTGCACAGCGTCCCCGCCTGCCAGTCCATTGTGAAAAAGGCAGTGGCCGAGCGCCTGGGCAAGCACTTCCATCAGGTGAGCTTACCGGAGACAGGCAATCTGTATCAGATCCAGTTTTCCATCATGAAGGATGTCGCGTCTCTCATGTTGGATACCACCGGCCCCGGTCTATATAAACGGGGCTACCGGGCCACGGGGGTGGCTGCCCCCCTGCGGGAGACCTTGGCCGCAGCCCTGGTGCTGCTCTCCGGCTACCGGGGGCGGGACCCCTTCTGCGACCCCTTCTGTGGCTCAGGCACCATCGTCATTGAGGCCGCCTTGATTGCCAAGAACCGGGCACCGGGATTGAACCGCAGCTTTTCCGCCCAACGCTGGACCTGGCTGCCCTCTAGCGTCTGGGTGGACGGGGCAGGGGAGGCCATGGACCGGGAGTACGACGGGAACTATGATATCTGGGGGGGTGACATCGACCCCAAGGCCATCGCCATTGCCCAGAGCAACGCCGTCAAGGCGGATGTGGAGGATCTGGTCCGCTTCACCCAGGCGGATGCCCGCAGATTTTCCCGCACAGAGCCCTACGGCCGAATCGTCTGTAACCCACCCTATGGGGAGCGCCTGATGGAGCGCCAGGAAGCGGAACAGCTCTACCAGGATTTTGGCAAAACAACGCTGGGACTGCCAAAAGGGTGGAAGATCCACCTGCTTTCCTCCCATACGGAGTTTGAGCGGAGTTTTGGGCGAAGTGCCGATAAGAAACGGAAGCTATACAACGGAATGTTGAAGTGCGACCTGTTCCAATACGGAGTGAAACGGCCCAATCGGCCTTGAAATGAGGGGATGGAGGGGCCTTTTCTCTAAAGTGCACAAAAAAAGAATGGAATTTTCTCCCCATTTCAGAAGTTTCAATGTTGCAGAATCCCGGCGGGAAGGGTATTATAATACTTGACTTAGCACTCATGAGAAAAGAGTGCTAAACCGGAAACAGGAAAAGAATTTTTGAATCATATAAGGAGGAGCGCAAAATGACTCTGAAACCTCTGGCTGACCGCGTCGTCATCAAACGCCTGGAAGCGGAAGAAACCACCAAGGGGGGCATCATCCTCACCGCAGCATCCAAGGAGAAGCCCGACATGTCCATCGTCGTTGCCGTGGGACCCGGCGGCCTGGTGGATGGCAAGGAAGTGAAAATGATCCTCAAGCCCGGTGACAAGGTCATCACCAGCAAGTACATGGGCACCGACGTGAAGGTGGACGGCGAAGAGCTGACCATCGTGAAGCAGGGCGACATCGTCGCAGTTGTGGAAGACTGATCCTCTAAAATCGAAAGGAGTTAATATACTATGGCAAAGTTGCTTAGTTATGGAGAAGAGGCCCGCCAGGCGCTGGAGCGCGGCGTGGACCAACTGGCCAACACCGTAAAGGTTACCCTGGGCCCCAAGGGCCGCAACGTAGTCCTGTGGAGAGCCTACGGCACCCCCCTGGTCACCAACGACGGCGTGACCATCGCCAAGGAGATCGAACTGGAGGACCCCTTTGAGAACATGGGCGCCCAGATGGTGAAGGAAGTCTCCACCAAGACCAACGATGTGGCCGGCGACGGCACCACCACCGCCACCCTGCTGGCCCAGGCCATCATCCATGAGGGCCTGAAGAACCTGGTGGCTGGCGCCAACCCCGTGGTGATGAACAAGGGCATGGCCAAGGCCACCCGCGCTGCTGTGGAGGCCATCAAGAAGAACTCCCAGCCTGTGAACGGCAGCGAAGACATCGCCCGCGTGGGCACCGTCTCCTCCAGCGACGAGCGCATCGGCACTCTGATTGCCGAGGCCATGGAGAAGGTGGGCACCGACGGCGTGATCACCGTGGAAGAGTCCAAGACCGCTGAGACTTACAGTGAAGTGGTGGAGGGTATGCAGATCGACCGCGGGTTCCTCTCCCCCTATATGGTGACAGACACCGAGAAGATGGAGGCCGTCCTGGACGATCCCCTCATCCTCCTCACCGATAAGAAGATCAGCAACATCCAGGAGATCATCCCCGTGCTGGAGCAGGTCATCCAGTCCGGAAAGAAGCTTCTCATCATGGCAGAGGACGTGGAGGGCGAGGCCCTGTCCACCCTGCTGGTGAACAAGCTCCGCGGCACCCTGAACGTCCTGTGTGTCAAGGCCCCCGGCTTCGGTGACCGCCGCAAGGAGATGCTCCAGGATATCGCCATCCTCACCGGTGCCCAGGTGATTTCCTCCGACTACGGCCAGGAGCTCCACGACGCCGACATCAGCATGCTGGGTACTGCCCGCCAGGTGAAGGCCGGGAAGGAGACCACCATCATCGTGGACGGCGGCGGCAGCAGCGACGCCATCAAGGAGCGCACTGCCATGATCCGCAACGAGTATGATCGCTCCACCTCCGAATTCGACCGGGAGAAGCTCCAGGAGCGCCTGGCCCGTCTCTCCGGCGGTGTGGCTGTCCTGCGGGTAGGTGCCACCACCGAGACCGAGATGAAGGAAAAGAAGCTGCGCATTGAGGACGCCCTGAACGCCACCCGCGCCGCTGTGGAAGAGGGTATCGTCGCCGGCGGCGGCACGGCCTATGTCAATGCCATCACTGAGGTGGAAAAGCTCATCGACCAGGTGGAGGGTGACGAAAAGACCGGCGTGCAGATCATCTGCCGTGCCCTCACCGCACCGCTGCGCCAGATTGCCACCAACGCTGGCTTGGACGCCTCCGTGATCCTGGAGAAGGTCCGCAGCAGCAACGAGACCGGCTATGGCTTCGACGCCTATAAGGAAGTGTACTGCGACATGATCGCCAACGGCATCGTGGACCCCACCAAGGTGACCCGCTCTGCCCTGGAGAACGCCGCTTCCATCTCCGCCATGCTCCTGACCACGGAAGCCCTGGTGGGCGACCGCCTGGCTCCCCCCTCCGCTACCGGCGCAGGGATGCCTGCGGGGGATATGAGTGGTGCCATGTACTAAGAAGCGCGGAGCAGTCGCGAGCAGCGTGACAGTCCCCTAAAAGGAAGATCATATCAGCCCCCGTTCCCCAATATACTGAGGGAACGGGGGCTTTTTGTGCCCGGAAAATGGAGGGAATGATCCTATGATCCATGTGGTAACATCGGGAGACAATCTAAGCGCTATTGCCCGGCAATACGGCACCTCCGTCTCCCGCCTGCGCAGTGATAACGGCCTGCTGCCCGACCAGTCCCTGGTTCCAGGCCAAGCCCTGGTGGTGTTGCAGCCCACAGCCACCTATACCGTGAAGTCAGGGGATACCCTGTACAGCATTGCCGCCCAAGCCGGGCTCACGGTTCTGGAGCTGCTGCAATACAACCCCGTCCTGGCCCAGGGGCAGCCGTTGCTTCCGGGGGAAACCCTGGCACTGGGTTTAGAAGGGGAGCGGCAGGGCCCCTTTACCATCAATGGATATGCCTACCCCCATATTCGCTCCTATGTGCTCCGGCGCGCCATGCCCTTTCTCACAGACCTCTCCGTTTTTTCCTATGGCTTTCGAGAGGACGGCAGCCTGATCGTCCCCCAGGATGGGCCACTGTTGGCGGAGGCGGAACGCTTTGGCGCAGGGGCCATGCTGGTGTTGACCTCTATCGATGAGAACGGCAGCTTTTCCACCCGACACGCCAGCCGTCTCTTTCAAAACCAAGCCTTGCAGGACGAGGTCTTGGACAACCTCATGGAAGTGATACTGGAGAAGGGGTACCGCGGACTGGACGCTGATTTTGAGTACATCGCCCAAGAGGATGCCAACGCCTACTATGCCTTTCTGGGCAATGCCAAGGACCGGCTCCACGAAGAGGGCAGGGTCCTCCACGTGGACCTGGCCCCCAAGACCTACGCCGGGCAACCGGGCTTGCTATATGAGGGCCACGACTATGGCGTTATCGGCTCCATTGCCGACTCGGTGTTGTTGATGACCTATGAGTGGGGATATGCGTATGGAAGCCCCATGGCGGTGGCACCACTGCCCCAGGTGGAGGCGGTGCTGCGCTACGCCCTGACAGAAATCCCCGCCTGGAAAATCCAAATGGGGGTGCCCAATTACGGCTATGATTGGACGCTGCCCCAGCGGGAGGGGCAGCGGGCCACCACGGTGGGAAACCAGGAGGCGGTGCGCCTGGCGTCCCAGATGGGAACAGAGATACAGTTTGATGAATCGGCCCAGGCCCCCTTCTTTCATTATTCTCGCAATGGGAGGCGGCATGTGGTCTGGTTTGAGGATGCCAGAAGTATTGCAGCGAAACTTGAGTTGGCCCAGGAGCTTTCGCTGTCGGGGTGGGCCTATTGGAATCTCCTGCGGCCCTTCCCCCAGAACTGGGCGCTGGTGAGCAACAACATCCTGGTGCGCCGTCGAACTGTGTCGCTTATTTAGGGGCTGAGTTTTAGGGGAACTCAGACAGCTTCTATGACAAAAATGCAGGAAATGATTCAAAACTTTCAAAAGCATATCATATTTCACAAAGAGGGCTTTTGGAATCTATGTGAATTGTATTCAGAAGAACCTTGCAATTTTGCCATAAATTGTGTATAATGAAACAGTCAACACGCGAAACGGGGTCCGATCCTCACGTCGTACCCCAAAACATTCTAAGGAGGAAATCTAAGATGAAAAGAATTCTTGCACTGATTCTTGCCGGCGTGCTGGTCCTGGGTCTTGCCGCTTGCGGCAGCGAGCCTGCGTCCACGGAAGGCGAGGGCGAAGGCGGCGATACCGCCAGCGTTACCAAGCTGAGCATGGCCACCGGCGGCACGTCCGGCACCTATTACGGCTTCTGCGGCGTTGTGGCTCAGGTCCTGAATGAGAAGCTGGGCGACACCCTGAACATCAGCGTGCAGTCCACCGGCGCTTCCAGCGCAAACATTGACCTGGTGGACACCAATGGCAACCAGCTGGCCATCGTGCAGAACGACGTGATGTACTACGCAAACACCGGCACCGATATGTACGAGGGCAAGGACCCCATTACCAGCTTCTCCGCTGTGATGTCCTGCTATCCTGAGCACGTGCAGATCATCGCCAACAAGAACATCACTTCCATTGCCGACCTGAAGGGCAAGAAGGTCAGCGTGGGCGACGCCGGTTCCGGTGTGGAGTTCAACGCCCGCCAGATCTTGGCTGCCTATGATATCGACATCGAGAACGATATCACCAAGAACAACCAGAGCTTTGCTGACTCCGCTGACTCTCTGAAGAATGGCACCATTGATGCCGCTTTCATCGTGGCTGGTTATCCCACCACCGCCGTCACCGAGCTGGCAACTACCTACGACTTCAACCTCCTGGCTGTGGACGAGGAGCATGCCAACAAGCTGATGGAAGAGTACGGCTTCTACACCTATGACAAGATCCCCGCCGGCACCTATAGCTGTGTCACCGAGGATATCCCCGCCATGGCGGTTATGGCCACCATCATTGCCAGAAACGACGTGTCCGAGGACGCCATCTATGCCCTCATCAAGGGTATCTTTGACAACCAGGAGCAGATCGCCGCTGGCAACACCAAGGGCAACGAGCTGGACATGGAAAAGGCTGTCTCCGGTATCAGCATCCCCTTCCATCCCGGCGCAGTGAAGTTCTTCACCGAGAACAACATCACCATCCCTGAGGCTGATGCCGCTGGCGCAGCTGACACCGCTGGCGATGCCGCTGGCGACACTACCCCCGCTGACGAAGCCGCCGAATAAGTGAAGGCATCCGTAAAACGAACTACGGTCACAGCCGCCGTAATGATTTTCATTACGGCGGCTGTTTTCCTCTTTGGTTGTACCCAGGACAGTCCGAAGCTGGTCCTCTCCAACGCGGAGACTGGCGAGGTCTATGCCAGCTATCCCTTGAAGGAGGGAGACAGCTTCGCTGTGGAGTTCATCCACTCGGTGAACAAAAGCCCGGTGCGGGATATCTATAGGATCCGTGATGGGGCGATCTGGAACGAGGAATGTATTTATTATGGCTTCGGCGCTGGGGTGGAGACGGAGCTGGGGGAGGGGGAGACCCTTTCCTACGGCGACGATGGAGAGATGATCATCTCCAATATCGACAAGCGTATGGATGATATGATCCTGGTGGTAGGGACCATCTCCGACCACACCCTCTATTTTGGGGAGGAGACCATCAGCTTGCGGGAGCTGTGCGGCCGGAGCAGCAAGGTCCTGTTTCAGTACCAATGAGGAACCACAAATGAGAGAGAAAAGGAGGTAGGTATCGTGCCGTTGTTTGGAAAGAAATCATTCAAGAAGGACCCGGAAGTGGAGTTTGCCTTCACGGAAATCGGAGAGGAATCCACGGTTGAGGCGGATGTACAAGCCGTCATGGAAAAGTACGACCGGGAATCCAATGTCCGTATATGGGATGGCATTCCGAAATACGTTGTGCGGTATATGCTGGTTGGCTTTGCCATCTACAGTGTGCTTTTGAACTTTGGGATCGACTGGGAGACCAGGATCGAGCGCGCTTCCTTCACGGGCCTGTTGGTCTTTTTGACCTTCATCGTGTTCCCTGCCCAAAAGGGTGCGCGCAAGAAGTTGAACTATATCCCCTGG
Source organism: uncultured Oscillospiraceae bacterium (assembly GCA_910578575.1). Lineage (GTDB taxonomy): Bacteria > Bacillota > Clostridia > Oscillospirales > Oscillospiraceae > Evtepia. The sequence goes on along the minus strand of CAJTQP010000003.1, from coordinate 13,673 downwards.
TATGATGTGATCCTGGCAGTGTTAGGCGGCGGGAGCTACTTCTATTTTGTCTTTAACCTTCAGGACATCATCAGCAAGACCATCCGCCTGGATATGGTGGATATCGTCATTGGCATTATCGGTGTGGTGGTCACCTTGGAGGCCTGCCGCAGGTCGGTGGGTATCCCCATTGTGATCGTCTCCTCAGCGTTTATCATTTACATGATAGGCTTTGCGGGGAAACCCCTGGCCATCAACATCTATAACCTGTTTTATACCACAGAGGGCGTGATTGGTACGCCCATCCGCGCCTGCTCCACCTTCATTGTGCTCTTTGTCATCTTCGGGGCATTTTTGGAGCGGACAGGCATCTCACAGTTCTTCATAGAGCTGTCCAACTCCATCGCCGGCAGCTCCAGCGGCGGCCCGGCGAAGGTGGCGGTGATCTCCTCCGCCCTGTGCGGCATGGTCTCCGGCTCCTCCGTGGGCAACACGGTGACCACCGGCTCCATCACCATCCCTATGATGAAGAAAAACGGCTACCGTCCGGAATTTGCCGGGGCCGTGGAAGCGGCTTCCTCCACCGGCGGGCAGATCATGCCCCCGATCATGGGTGCGGCGGCCTTCCTCATGGTGGAGTATGTGGGCGTTGATTATGGCGCCATCGCCGTGAGAGCGATCATCCCGGCGGTGCTGTACTTTGCCGGCATCTTCATCTCTGTTCACCTGGAGGCCAAGCGTATGGGCCTAAAGGGCTTGTCCAGAGAGGAGTTGCCCAAGTTTGGTAAGTTGTTCCTGCGCAAGGGCTATCTGCTGCTGCCCCTGGTGGTGCTGGTGGTTTTGATCATGAAGACTACCATGAGCCAGGCTGCTGTGGTAGCGACCGCTGTGGCCATCGGCGTGAGCTTCTTCTCCAAGGATACGCGGATCAATATCCACAAGTTCTTTGACGCCTTGGAAAACGGCGCCCGCTCCACCCTTACCGTGGGTATCGCCTGCGCGGTGGCCGGTACCATCGCCTGTGTTATCACCACCACGGGCATTGGCAACAAGCTGATCTCCGCCATCGTGAACCTCTCCGGCGGGAATATGTTCATTGCCATGTTCCTGACCATGGTGACCTGCATCATCCTGGGCATGGGCGTGCCTACCACGGCCAACTACGTGATCATGGCCACCACCTGTGCCCCCATTCTCATTCAGATGGGCATGGCAAAGCTGGCGGCCCACATGTTCGTGTTCTACTTCGGCATCGTGGCCGACATCACCCCGCCTGTGGCCCTGGCCGCTTACGCAGGCAGTGCCATTGCCAAGTCGAAGCCTATGAAGACGGCAGTGACGGCGACGACCCTGGCCATTGCGGCCTTTATCGTCCCCTACTGCTTCGGTATGAACCCAGCGCTGCTGTTTGTGGACAGTACAATACCTGCGTCAATCCAGGCCGTCATCTCCGCCCTGGTGGGTGTGTTTGGCGTTGCTGCGGGCCTGCGAGGCTATGTGTTCTCCAACCTAAAGGTCTGGCAACGGATCATCATCATCGCCGGTGGCCTGTGCCTGGTATATCCGGGTACGGTAACGGATATTACGGGGATCGCGGTTGTGGCCGCGATTTGCGTGCTCAGTAAGCTGGCGGCGAAGAATCACAATGACAACACTCCCGTGGCAGATGCCTAAGGGAAGAAGTATAAAAACGATACCTGAACAGAAAAGTGCGCTGCCGGAAAACCAGCAGCGCACTTTTTCATCTTGTTGGAAGCGGGTTTACACAAAGAGGCCCTTGGAGAGAACGATTTTTTGAATCTCGCTGGTACCTTCATAGATCTGAGTGATCTTGGCGTCGCGCATCAGGCGCTCCACGTGATATTCCTTCATATAACCGTTGCCGCCCATCATTTGAACAGCGTCGGTGGTGACCTTCATGGCCGTCTCGGCGGCGATGAGCTTGGCCTTGGCGGCGGACTCGGAGAAGGGCTTGTGGCCGTCCTTGTCGCAGGCGGCTTTGTAGACCATGTACTTGGCCATCTCGATCTGGTTGGCCAGGTCCACCATGCGGAAGGACAGGTGCTGGTTCTTATAGAGGGGCTTTTTGAACTGCTCACGCATCATCATATACTTCCGGGCGATCTCAAAAGCGCCCTCAGCGATGCCCAAAGCCTGGGAGGCAATGCCGATACGGCCGCCATCCAGGGTCTTGAGGGCGGCAGGGAAGCCCTTGCCCGGCGGAGTGATCATGTTGGCGGCAGGGATATGTACGTCTTGGAAGTGCAGCTCACTGACCATGGCGCTGCGGATACCCATGGTGTTGTGGCGCTCACCGATGGTGAAGCCGGGGGTGTTGCGCTCCACCACGAAGGTGGCCATGCTCTTGGCACCCGCCTCCCGGTCGGTGATGGCGTACACGGCGAAATAGTCAGAGAGGGGACCGTTGGTGATGAAGCACTTGTCGCCATTGATGATGTACTCGTCACCCACCCGCTCGGCAAAGGTCTTCATGCCGCTGACGTCGGAACCTGCGCCGGGCTCCGTGAGGCCAAAGGAACCAAAGTGGCCGTCATGGATGACAGGGGGCATGAAGCGCTTGAGCTGCTCGTCTGTGGCCTCGGAGAAGTACAGGCTGCCGCCGTACAGAGAGGTGGAGACGGAGTAGGAGACGGAGAGGGAGGGGTCGACCTTGGAAATCTCCTCCACGGCCAGGGCATACTCCATGTAGCCCAGACCCTGGCCGCCGTATTCCTTGGCATAGGGCAGGCCGATGAAGCCCATCTCGGACATCTCCTTGTAGAGGGAGAGGTCGTAAACACGGGACTCATCCCGCTCCAGGACACCGGGGGCGACGCGCTTTTCGGTGAAATCCCGTGCCAGTTTCTGAATGGATAGCTGCTGTTCATTGAGTTCAAAATTCATAACTTTTTCTCCTTCTTCAGTGGTAAGAAGTAACCTGCTTGAACTGGAAAGCCGTCATTGGGAATTTTGTGCGGCAGCTGGTTCCGGTCAAGAACAAATTTTGTATGCAATGCACACAATCTGACTTTATTCTACCACGGTAAAGCATGAAAATCAACGCATATTTTTGAATAGTCGATGTGAATAAAACAGAAAGAAACGGCAGCGATATGATTTCGCTGCCGTTTCTTTTGAAAAGAGAGAAAAGAGAGAGAAAAGAGAGTGTGTAAGTAGAGTCAGAAGTGATTTTTGTTTTCTGCTGCTTACAGGTTATATATTACCCTGGAATTATGACTAGAATATTGGAATGATGTTTCTAAATTATGAATTTGATTGCGAAATTGTAAACATTCCCAGGGCTTTAACCACTCACCAAGCCCTGCTCCACCGCCAGGCGGTAGTTGTGATAAGCGGTGAAGAGGTCCAGCTGGGCGGCGGCAACGTCCCGCTGGGCACTGTCCACGGTGGCCTTGGCCTCCAGGAGCTTAGCCTGGGAGAGGTTGCCTTGCTGGAACTTCAACTCCTCGGCGGCGTAGCTCTGCTGGGCATAGAGCAGGTCGTTTTCCTTCACCGCCAGGGCAGTCTGGGCGGGGGGGATGGCCTGGTAAAGCTTTTGGAAGGCCAGCTCAAAGTCGGCAATGGCGGCTTGGTCTTTGTAGATCGCGGCCTGATAGCTGTGTTCCGCCATTTTGAACTGGTAGCTGTTCTTGCCGTGGTCAGAGCGGGCATCGTTCATCTCATCCTCGGCTTTCTCCACAGAGCGGGTGGAGGCGTAGAGGGTGTAGCTATTGCTCTTAGCCTTGACCAGGTCCGAGCTATAGGAGAGGATGGAGAGCTGACCGGGGGTGACAGAGGGGGTATCTGTGAGAGCGAGCACACCATTGGGGGTGTCCCCCAGCAGGGATTGGAGGGAGGACTTTAAGGTGGCGATGCTGTTGTCCAGGCTTTCCAGGGAGCTCTCCAAAGTGACCAGCCCGTTTTTCACCTGGGTGAGGGTCAGGAGGGAGATCTGCCCCAGGTTGTACCGCAGCTCCATTTCCGCTGCTGTGCGTTTGGTGCTCTCCAGGGTGTCCACCAGGGACTCCCGCTGCAATTCGGTGGAGAGGATGGTGATGTAAAGGGTTTCCGCACCTGCTACGATCTGGTTGACGGAAAAGTCGATTTGTTGGGTGGTTTCCTCCAAGGTCTTGGTGTAATCTTTTTCTTGTTTCTTTAAGTCGTCGATCTGTTTGTCCAAGGATTCGAGGCTAGCTTCCATGCTGGATGCTTGCGCTTTGGTATAGGCCAGCATTGCCTGTGCCGTACTTAGGTTGGCAATCAGTTGGGGTAATTGGGTTATGTTATTGCTGAGATCCGCCATGGCGTTTTCAAGGGCTTTTGCAGCGGCGGCCATGCTTTGTTCCGCGGAACTTGTCATCATGAGGATGCTGAACTCTAAGGTATCCTTTGCGTCTTCCACCTCTTTGATGGCGGCATTCCAGTCCATAGCCTTGGCCGACTCCAAGCTCTCCTTGGCGGACTTGATATTGAGGTTGTTGCCCTCCACCCGCGGGCCGATCTGAGAGAAGGTCAGGGAGCCGGTGTCGGAGGGGGTGGAGGCGTTGGCGGAGTTGCTGGAGGGCTTTGGGCCAGGGGCAGTGTTTACCCGCAAGGCCAGGGCAGGGGTGCTCATAGATAGGGCAAGGGCACAGGAGAGGCAGAGCGCCAGGACTTGTTTTTTCATGGGGGAACCTCCGAATGTTCAGGGAAAATTGTTAGAATACGTACAAATAGTGTAGCGTATAACTGTGAATAAAGTATGAACAAAAAGAAAAAACCGAAGGTCGTTAGACCTTCGGCTGTGTTCAATCGAGAAGAGCTTGAGCTGGCTCCTGTTCCTCTGTTTCCTCCAAGCTGGTGATGGAAATTTCAAATGCCGTCCGCTCCTGGGTGACATCCCCGATGGTTTTGAGATAGGTCCGGCTTTGCAGCCGTCCATCCAGCCATAGGGGGTCCCCCACGTTCAGTTTCCCGCAGTGGATGGCCAGGCCGCCCCAGGCGATACAGGGTAAGTAATCCGCCCGGCGATAGCGCCGGTTCACCGCCAACAGTAGGTCGCAGATATCCCGTCCCAGAGGGGTGCGGCGCAGGGTGGGGGGTTTGCATAGCACCCCTCGGAGCTGGACCAGATTGCAGGGGGGTTCCCGGCTCTCGCTGAGGGTGCGGGCCAGCACCGTGATGACCAGACGGCTGCCCACGCCGCTGCGGTTGTTGAAGGACCGGACCTCCCCCTCCACCTGGACGTAGGTCCCCTCTGGCGGAATGGGGGCCTCCTCTGGGGTGCGGGAGAGCAAGATGTTCAAACGATCCTCCCGCCCAGACAAACGGGGGACGGAGAGGGGGAACCGGTAGAAGTCAATGCCATGTACCCGGTGAGAAAATTCCGCTGTGCCGGCGATGGTTCCCCGCAGGACCACCCGGTTTTCCTTTTGTTCCATGTCAGACCGCCTCCTATGTGAGTGACTGTCTGACTATATGAATTGAGGGGAACAAAAATGCAAGCATTTTTGTTGGGAGGATGCGGCCTGGCTGCGCGCGCCGGAGGCGCACTTGCAGGCCGAGAAGTGTTTTTTCGGCGGCGGAACCACAAAAAAACAAATTAGAATTTTTTCACGCCCTGCGGGGCGCGAACTCTGCGAGGCTTTTTCTTTTATCCTAAAGCGACGTCCATGACCATCATGATGGAGAAGCCCACCAGGGTAAAGAGGGCCATCCAGTCTTTGTTCTCGTTGGTTTGGCTCTCCGGGATCAATTCCTCCACCACGACGTAGATCATAGCGCCGGCGGCAAAGGCCAGGAGGAAGGGGAGGCAGGTGCGGACCTTCAAGACTAGCAGGGCACCCAGCACGGCGGCGATGGGCTCCACCACCCCGCTGAGTTGGCCGTAGAAGAAGGATTTTCCCCTGGAAAAGCCCTCCCGACGCAGGGGTACACTCACCGCCATCCCCTCCGGGAGGTTTTGCAGGCCGATGCCCAGGGCCAGCAGCCAGGCCCCGCCGGGGGTGCTGCCTTCCAAACCGTAGGCCAGGGAGCCAAAGGCCACGCCGATGGCCATACCTTCGGGGATGTTATGGAGGGTGATGGAGAAGATGAGCATGGCGCAGCGCTTCAAGCCGTGGTTTTCGCTCTGTTGGCCTAAGCTTCCCCGCTCACTCATGTGGGTAAAGACCCGGTCCCCCACAAAGAGCAGGATGCCGCCGCTGATGAAGCCCGCCAGAGCCATCATCCAGGCATTCATCCCCAGGGTTTCGGACATCTCAATGGAGGGGGCCAGCAGGGACCAGAAGGAGGCGGCGATCATCACGCCGCCGGCCATACCCAGCATGGCGTCCATGACGTTGCGGTTGGGGGATTTGAGTAAAAAGACCACACAGGCACCCAGGGCGGTGATGCTCCAAGTAAACAAGGTGGCAATCAGTGCTTGGAGCGGAAACGCCAGGCAGAAAAAACTGTCAAGCATAGGAATCCTCCTTGTAAAGATCTGTCCCCGATGAGACAAGGGGGTAGACCTTGCCTTACCGGGGACAGTACATCTTATGAAGGAAGATAGAATATGGTGTATTTTCTGTCGGAAGCGGTGGTTTCAGCGGCCCAGGACGAGGGTAGGCTCAGTACTCCAAAACGCCTTCATAGACCATGACGGCGTCACCGGTGAGGATCACCTCGTGGTCAGTGTAGTTGACGATCAAATCGCCACCCACCAGTTTCACGGTGATATCCCGGCCCTTTTCCACATAGCCGTTTTCTGTGGCTGCAATGACGGCGGCACAGGCACCGGTGCCGCTGGCCACGGTCTCACCGTTGCCCCGCTCATAGATCCGCATACGCAGGGTGTCCTCGTTGACGATGCGGACGAACTCCGTGTTGATGCGTTCGGGGAAGTATGCGGCGTGCTCGAACTTGGGCCCGATGGTCTCCAGGTCCAGGGAGAAGGGATTGTCGCAGAACACCACGCAGTGGGGGTTGCCGATGCTGGCGCAGGTGATGTGATAGGTGCCGTCGGCAATCTCCACAGGGCGGTTGATGATGGTGTTACCGGGGAGGGTGGTGGGCAGGCTACTGGTGAGCAGGTCCGCCTTGCCCATGCCAACGCTGACGGTGTTGGCCACACCGTTGCGGATGTAGAGCAACAGGCTCTTGATGCCCCCGGCGGTCTCAATGGACATGTATTCCTTTTTGACAATGCCCTTGTCGTAGAGGTACTTGCCCACGCAGCGGATGGCGTTGCCCGCCATCTTGCCCTCGCTGCCGTCCCGGTTGAACATCCGCATTTTGGCGTCGGCCACGTCAGAGTCCTCAATGAGGACGATGCCGTAGCCGCCGATGCCATAGTGGCGGTCGCAGACGCTGATGCACAGGGAGCCGGGGCTGGAAATCTTGCCGTCGCGGTTATCGAAGAAGATATAGTCATTGCCGCAGCCCTGCATTTTGGCGAAGGGGATCAACTGCCGCCCATCGCGCATGTTGTTCAGGTTGACCAACTCCGTGTTGCTCAGGTGGAAGCGGCTGGCCATCATGTCCGCCATGGCGTTGGCGGTATCCAGGGCGGTGATACAGGCCACGTTGTGGCGGATGGCCTCCCGGTGGAGCTCGATATAAGCCCGGATGGTGTCGTCGTAGAGGGCGCCGGTGTAAATGATCAGGCCGATCTTGCCCTCTTCCATCAGCTGATAAGCCTCGGACTTAGGCACGATGGGGCCGATCTCATGGGCTTCGATGCCTAGGCTGCCGATGGCTTTGGCGGTGTCAGCGGTGGCATAGAGGGGCATGTGCAGGTCGTCGAACTTTTTGGCCAGCCCCACCACTTCCGGTAGCTCGTGGTTTTCCACACTGATGAGCACACCTTTGCCGGCATAATGGCGATACCCAGCGGCGGCCAGGCCCTTGAAGATTGCCTCGTTGAAAGTGCGGCCCAGCCCTAAGACCTCGCCGGTGGACTTCATCTCAGGCCCCAGGAGGGAGTTGGCGTCGGTGAGCTTCTCGAAGGAGAACACAGGGACCTTCACGGCGAAATAGGGGGGGATCTTCCACAGGCCAGTGGCATAGCCCAGCTCCTTCAAGCTGGCCCCCATCATGATCCGGGTGGCCAGGTCCACCATGGGGATGCCGGTGACCTTGCTCAGATAGGGGACGGTACGGGAAGCTCTGGGGTTGACCTCAATGACGAAGAGCTGGCCCCGGTAGATCAGGTACTGGATGTTCACCAAACCTTTGGTGCCCAGTGCCAATGCCAGCTTTTCCGAGCACTCCACCACCACCTGCATCATCTTATCCGTCAGGCTGTAGGGGGGATAGACGGCGATGGAGTCGCCGCTGTGGACCCCGGCCCGTTCAATGTGCTCCATGATGCCGGGCATGAGGACGTCCACACCGTCGGAGATCACGTCCACCTCCAGCTCGGTGCCGGGCATATACTTGTCTACCAGCACGTCGTTCTTCATGCCACCAGAGAGGATCACGGTCATATACTTTTCCACGTCCGACCGGTCATGGGCGATGACCATGTTCTGGCCGCCGATGACGTAGGAGGGACGCAGGAGCACGGGATAGCCCAATTCCTCGGAGGCCTCTAGGGCTTCGGGGAGGGAGGTGACGCTGCGGCCCTTGGGACGACTGATGTTCAGGGTCTCCAACAGTGCGTCAAAGCGGCCCCGGTCCTCGGCGGTGTCGATGCCGTCGGCGGAGGTGCCCAGGATGGGAATGCCCTGCTGATCCAGATATTCCGTCAGGGAGATGGCGGTCTGTCCACCAAAAGCCACCACCACACCCACGGGCTTCTCTACCTCGATGACCCCCATGACATCCTCTGGGGAGAGGGGCTCAAAGTACAGCCGGTCGGCGGTGTCGTAGTCGGTGGAGACGGTTTCCGGGTTGTTGTTGATGATGACCACGTCGTATCCCATGTCCTTCAAGGTCTGGACACAGTGGACGGAGCTATAGTCGAATTCAATGCCCTGGCCGATGCGGATGGGGCCGGAGCCCAAGACGATCACCGTCTCCCGGCCGCTGCGGGGGAAGGTGCGGGCGTCGCACAGGCTATCATAGGTGGCGTAGAAATAAGGGGTCCGGGCCTGGAACTCGGCGGCGCAGGTATCCACCATCTTGTAGCTTGGGGCGCGGTGGGGCAGGGCGGAGACCTCCACCTTGGCCAGTTTTGCCAGGACTTTGTCGGGGTAGCCGTATTTCTTGCCCTGGAGATAGGATGCCTCGTCGATGCCCTGGGCCAGGGAGGCCTCATAGCGCACCAGGTTCTGGATTTTATGAATGAACCACTTGTCCACTCTGGTGATAGAATGGATCTCCTCCACAGAGACGCCCTGCTCCAGGGCCTCAAAGATGGTGAAGAGCCGCAAATCGTCCATGGAGGCCAGACGTTCTGCCAGGGGCCGGCCGGACTTGTCCTCCCGGCGCAGGGAGTCCTGCTTGATCTCAGCCCCCCGGACGGCCTTCATCAGGGCGGCCTCGAAGCTGTGTTCAATGGACATGACCTCGCCGGTGGCCTTCATCTGAGAGCCCAATTTCCGGCTGGCCCCGTGGAACTTGTCAAAGGGCCACTTGGGGAATTTCACCACCACGTAGTCCAGGGCGGGTTCAAAGCAGGCGTAGGTCTCGCCGGTGACGTCGTTTTTGATCTCATCCAGGGAGTAGCCCAGGGCGATTTTCGCCGTCACCTTGGCGATGGGATAGCCCGAAGCCTTGGAGGCCAGGGCGGAGGAACGGGAGACACGGGGGTTGACCTCAATGACGGCGTATTCAAAGCTGTCGGGGTTCAGGGCAAACTGGCAGTTGCAGCCGCCCTCAATGCCCAACTCCTCAATGATTTTCAGAGCGGCAGAGCGGAGCATTTGATACTCCCGGTCGGCCAGGGTCAGGGCGGGGGCTACCACGATGCTGTCGCCGGTGTGGATGCCCACAGGGTCGAAGTTCTCCATGGAGCATATCGTGATGGCGGTGCCCTTGTGGTCCCGCATGACCTCGAACTCGATCTCTTTCCAGCCAAAGATGTATTTTTCAATGAGGACTTGGGTGATGGGGGAGTAGTCCAGGCCCACGGAACCCACTTCCCGCAGCTCTGCCTCGTTGTAGGCCACGCCGCCGCCGCCACCGCCCAGGGTGAAGGCGGGCCGGACAATGACAGGATAGCCGATTCGGTTTGCAATGGCGACGGCAGTCTCAATGTCGTTGGCGGTGTCGGAGGGGATGGTGGGCTGGCCGATGCGCTCCATGGTGTCCTTGAACATCTGCCGGTCTTCGGCCTTGTCGATGGCGCTGGCGTTGGTGCCGATGAGGCGGACGTTGTTGGCCTCCAGGAAGCCCTCATGGGCCAACTCCATGGCGATGGTCAGTCCGGTCTGGCCCCCCAGGCCGGCCAGGAGGCTGTCGGGCTTGGTCTCCTGGATGATGCGCTTGACGGTTTGGGTGGTGAGGGGTTCTAAATAAACGGACCCGGCCATGGTACTGTCGGTCATGATGGTGGCGGGGTTGGAGTTGATGAGAATGGTCTCCACGCCCTCCTGCTGGAGCACCCGGCAGGCCTGGGTCCCGGCGTAGTCAAACTCAGCGGCCTGGCCGATGACGATGGGGCCGGAGCCGATGACCAGAACTTTTTTGATGGAAGTATCTTTTGGCATTTAGCGTCCCTCCTTCATCATATCTGTAAAGCGGTCGAAGGCGTTCAGGCAGTCCAGGGGGCCGCCGTGGGCCTCCGGATGGAACTGGAGAGAGAAGGCGCGGTAGGCGGGGTAGTCCACCCCTTCACAGCTCCCGTCATTGACGTTGACGAAGCGAAGCACCCCTTCGGTGCCAGAGAGGCTGTCTTGGTCCACCGCGTATCCGTGGTTCTGGCTGGTGATGGACACCTCGCCGGTGACCAGGTCCTTCACCGGCTGATTGGCCCCCCGGTGGCCGAACTTCATCTTTTTGGTTTTTGCCCCGGCGGCCAGGGCCATCATCTGGTGCCCCAGGCAGATGCCGAACATGGGGAGCTTGCCGAAGAGCGCCTGGATCTGCTGGATGCTATCGCTGTTGTCCGCAGGGTCCCCAGGGCCGTTGGAGAGCATGATCCCCTGGTGGTTCCCGGCTAAGATATCCTCTGCCGGGGTATTGTAGGGATATACCGTCACCTGGCAGCCACGGGCCAGCAGAGAGGCGGCGATGCTGTCCTTGGCGCCGTAATCCAGCAGGGCTACGGAGAAGCGGACCTCACCCTTGGGGGAGAGGACTTCGGGGGCCTTCACACTGGTGTTTTCCACCGACTGGCGCACCCGGTAGGCCTTCAGCGCCTCCAGGTCGGGCTTGTCCTCCTCCGTGGTAATGACGGCGTTGACCACGCCCTTGTCCCGGAGCTGCTGGGTGAGCATCCGAGTATCCACCCCGGCAATGCCCACCACGTTTTGGGCTTTCAAAAAGCTGTCCACAGATTCATCACAGCGGAAGTTGGAGGGTTCTTGGCAGTACTCCCGGACCACCACCCCGCCCAGCTGGACCTGGGGGCTCTCCTTGTCCTGGTGGCAGATGCCATAGTTTCCAAACTGGGGGAAGGTGTAGACCACCAGCTGGCCGTAATAGCTTGGGTCCGTCAGGCTCTCCACGCAGCCGGTCATGCCTGTGGTAAAGACCAACTCCCCCATGGCGGTGCCTGAGGCGCCGAAGCTCTGCCCCTCCAGGACCTGGCCGTTTTCCAAATAGAGATATGCTTTCTTCATCGTGTTCCTCCATCCGTCAAAATATCAGGAATCGAACGCTTTGTCCTATCAAAACCGTACAATTTCTAACTCTTAAGTATAGCGGAAAAGTATCATTTCGTCAATGCGCTTTCTGGGAGAAAGAATAGAAAATGGAGTGGGTATTTTTGCGGAATTTTTGTAAATCACCACAATATTGAGTGAATAAACGAATAAAAGCAGTATATTTATTCATTTCTCGCAAAAACCCGGAGAAAGCCACAGCGGCTTTCTCCGGGTCGGGTGCGCTCAATAGAGCACCATGTATTTGGCGATCTCCCAGCTAGAGACGCGGGTGCAGTATTCCTCCCACTCTTTTTTCTTCCCGGCGATGTACTGGGTGTAGATGTGGTCGCCCAAAACAGCGCGCATCAGCTGGTCGCTTTGGAGGTCCTCCAGGGCATGTTCCAGGGAGTTGGGCAAATCTGCGATGCCGTGGGCAGCGCGGGTGGCGGAGTCCATGTCGAAAATGTTCTCCGTGATCTCCTCCGGGGGGGTCAGCCCCTGCTCAATGCCGTCCAGGCCGGCGGCCAGGCAGACAGCCAGGGCCAGATAGGGGTTGCAGGAGGGGTCCGGGTTGCGCAGCTCCACCCGCGTGCTGTTGCCACGGGCGGCGGGGATGCGGATGAGGGCAGAGCGGTTGGAGGCGGACCAGGCCAGGTAGCAGGGGGCCTCATAGCCGGGCACCAAGCGCTTATAGGAGTTCACCAGGGGGTTGGTGATGGCGGTCATGGCCTTCACGTGGGTCAAAAGACCGGCGATGAAGCTATAGGCCTCCTTGGAAAGGCCACGGGGGCCATCGGGATCAAAGAACACGTTTTTGCCGTCTTTGAACAGGGACATATTGATGTGCATCCCGTTGCCGGCGGTGCCATAGACGGGCTTTGGCATAAAGGTGGCGTGGAGGTCGTTGGCATAGGCGATCTTCTTCACCGTCTGTTTGAAGGTGATGATATTGTCCGCGGCGTGGAGGGCGTCGGCATACTTAAAGTCGATCTCATGCTGGCCGGCGGCGCACTCATGGTGGGAAGCCTCGATCTCAAAGCCCAGCTTTTCCAGGGCCAAACAGATTTCCCGGCGGGTGTGGTCCCCGTGGTCGATGGGGCCCAGGTCGAAATAGCCGGCCTCGTCACCGGTCTTGGTGGTGGGGCGTCCATCCTGATCCAGCTCGAAGAGGAAAAACTCACACTCAGGCCCTACGTTGAAGGTGTAGCCCATCTCGGCCGCCCGTGCCAGCACCCGCTTCAGCGCACCTCTGGGATCACCGATGAAGGGCGTCCCGTCTGGGTTGCACACGTCGCAGATCATCCGGGCCACCTTGCCCTGCTGCTCATACCAGGAGAGCACGGTGAAGGTGTCGAAATCGGGATAGAGATACTGGTCGGACTCGTGAATACGGGTAAAGCCCTCGATGGAGCTGCCGTCGATGGAGATCTGATTGTTCACGGCTTTCACGATCTGAGAGGGGGTGATGGCCACGTTCTTGGCCTGACCAAAGATATCGGTGAACTGCATGCGGATGAAGTCTACGCCTTCCTCCTCTACCATGCGGATGATGTCCTCTTTCGTGTATTTGCTCATGAAAATACTCCTTTCAAACAACAAAGGACAAGTACACTTCGTTCCTCGAAGCACTCGCCCCCTTCATGTGAATTATAAAGGCTGGGGCGGGCGCTGTCAAGAAAAAGCGTGAAAAACTGGTGTTTTTTCCCGCCTTTGTGGCCTTTGCACAGGGGCTTTTTTGAAATCCTGGCAACAAAGATGAAGGGACCCATTGAAAAATTCCCGGTTTTGTGGGAGAATAGGGGCACATACAATGGTTGGGGGACAGAAACCCTGCCCGCCCCACAAGCACGACAGATGATGAAGAAAGGGAATGATTACCATGAAAAAGCTGGAGCAGATGTATGAGGGAAAAGCCAAAAAGGTCTTTCGCACCGACGACCCGGAGCGCTTTATCGTAGAATATAAGGACGACGCCACCGCCTT
>CAJTQP010000002.1 GCA_910578575.1 uncultured Oscillospiraceae bacterium | reverse complement strand
GCGCCTACACAACGGGATTCCATCCCGCGCCTATCAAACATTATAGCATATTCCTAGCCTACTTTTCAAGCCCGTATATACGGCAATAAACATACGGCAGCGCAGACGCATCGCAAATACACAACGGGGTAGGCGTAGGGGTTGGATTCTTGTTCGATGTTGAAGAGCACTGTGTAGGACATAAGATTATTATGCCTGCATGGTGTTTTCTTGCTTTCTCCGACGTCGAAGATGGGGTGGGGGAACGGCCGTCCCCTGCCCCCGGCGGAGGGGGTATACAATGTAAAAAAGAGGATGTGGAACAAGATTGACCACATCCTCTTTTTTTCGAGAGAAAGCCCCGGCGCGGAGTGGATCGCGCCGGGGCTTTGGTCAATTTTGAAGCACTTTTTGGCGAATTTCACCCACCAAATGATGTAATGTCGTACCAGGGCACATCTGGGATGGTCTTGTCTCTCCACCTGCCAAATGTGTTTCCAGACGTTTTTCAGCAATTTGTATTGCCTTAGCTTCGTCTCCAAAGCGATTCAGCATGGCATAGATCTGTTGGCTTGATTTTTCGTACTCCTGACCAGTTTCTTTCTCATATAGGCTGGCAAACCCCTTCCAGCAGGCAACAGAATCCTGTACCGAAGGCATCTTTCCAAAATAAGCGTCAAACCAAATCTCAATACAGGGGTTTGACCAGCCAATCTTGATATCTTTACTTCTTGCCTCTCTGATAATATCATCAAAGGCCACGACTTTGTCCCGGTCAAAGACGATCCAACACTGACGGTATTGAGGATCGATACTGGCTTGCTCGCAAGCTTTTACCAGGTCTTTTGTTTTAGCAGATGAGACTTTAATCACAATTCGGCCTTGCAGCTGCGCTGGAAGGGCGTCCCGCAAGCCATATAAATAATTCCGCTCTGTTTCCTTGGTATCCGTTACAATAAAATAGTAGCCTAGATCTGGAACTTTTTTGGGAAAACTATCTCGCCGTTTTCGTACGCCGTTTCGTTCTCTTGACATCTCTAATCTCTCCTAAGCACATCCATATATTGCAGATCTGGAATGGCGCCATATTTACCAAGGAGGTAATTCTTTTCGTAATTTTCATCCTTTCGGATTTTCAAGCCGTCCTCATCTGTAAAATCAGCTAGGGAGTAGAGACTGGATGCGCCGTCTCTATCCTTCTCTGTAAACCATATTTCATCCCGGCGCAGCAGATTGTTGGAGAGCTGCCAAGCGTCATGGGTGGTAAAAATGATCTGTGCGTGTTTCGGATTGACATCTGGATTCAGAAAAGCCAGCAGAAAATTCCGAACCAGAAGGGGATGCAGGCGTGCATTCATTTCATCAATCAGCAGGACGCTGCCCATTTCCAGGGCATACTGAAGAAAGGGATATAGGGCAAACATCTTCCGTGTCCCAGCGGATTCTTGGGGGAATGGTAGGGAAACCATCCGGCCATCCCTGGTACGGTGCAAAGCATCGATCCGTACAAGCTCACCTTGGCTGTCCTCCCGCAGCACTTCGACGTTGAAATCTACAATAGAGGAATCGAAGGTTGCCAGATAGGAAGCAACGTCTCTCTGAACTTGTCTGTTCTGAGAAAACCCACGGGGAATCCTGGAGGATAAAAATTCATTTTCCTTGGGATCTCCGAAATCTGCAAAGTTCAGAAAATAGAACCAATCCCGCACTGTCTTCAAAATGTTTATCTTGAGCTTCGCGCCCAGAGAAGCAACCAAAACTTCCTTTTCCAAAGAAAGTCTGATATTTTCTTCCTGCCCGGAAGAAATTCCGTCTAACACCAGTTCTTCCGGATTCCGATGGAAGATCTTCCGGAAGCTCCTTGCAGTTTTTGCTTTGGTGTTCAGCCACTCCTCAACAATGCCGTGGTTGTTTAACGTAAAACCGTAATTATAGGTTTTTTCTCCATGCTCTTCATCGCCAGTGAAATAGACCTCAAAGGAAGACGCTTCTTTCTCGCTGGCGGAATCAAAGAGGAACGGGGTGTTCCGCAGCCGTTCAATCCGCTCCTTTTCGTTGTCGCCGCCGTACATGAAGGAGTCTATGACGTATGTTGCCATAAAGCGCAGCGCTTCAATGACATTCGATTTTCCGCTGGCATTGGCCCCGAAAATAGCGGCGGCAGGGAGAAGTCTTTCATTGCCAGATGAAATAATATGATTGCTGTATTCCGAGATTTTTGTGGCCGAGAGGTCCAGGATCGTATCATCCCGGAAGGATTTGAAATTCTGAAATCGAAACTGTATCAACATATCCATTGCCCTCCTCACTGCCATTATACCCAGAAGTGTAAAAAAATCAACGCATATTTGAGAAAAAGCCTCAAGTACACGCTGATTTCCTGCGTAATCACCTACACATACCGCTTTATTTTACGATATCCTTTTTGTCAAGATAAAAGGAAGGTTGGTTCCTATGTTTCCAAGAGAAAGCCCCGGCGCGGAGTGGATCGCGCCGGGGCTTTGGTCAATCCCCAATATACGTGTACATGGCGGAGGGGCGGCCCCCTGTGTAGTAATCTACACCGCCGATGACGTAGTTTTTGTCAATGAGATAGTTCATATAGCGCCGGAGGGTCACACGGGAGAGGGCCACGTTTTTGGCCAGGTCGTCGATGGACAGCCGCTCATTCTTGTGCTCCCGCAAAAAGGAGCAGATCAGCTCCAAGGTCACCGGATGGATGCCCTTGTCCATGAGCCGCAGGCCCCGCTGTACGTCCGGGGAGATCACCCGGTCCAGCTCCTCTTGGTTGAAGGCCTTGTCGCCGGAGAAGGCCTCCCGCCGGGAGAGGAAACGCTTCAGAGAGGTCTGAAAGCGGGTGTAATCAAAGGGCTTGATGAGGTAGTCCGAGACGCCGTAGGCGTACAGTTCCCCCACATGGCTGGCTTCGCTGGCGGCGGTGACCATAATCACCTCTGCCATATAACCCTCCGCCCGGAGGGTGGTGAGGAAGCTGCGCCCGTCCATCACCGGCATATAGTAGTCCAGCATGATAAGGTCCACCGGGTTGGAGCGGATGAAGTCCAGCGCATCCTGCCCATTGTGGAAAATACCAGCTATGGCCATTTTGTCGCTGTTGTGCTCCACATATTGTTTTTCAATCTCAGAGACCATGGGGTCGTCTTCTACGATGATCACCTGATACATTACTTCACCCCGCAAGGATAGCTTCATGGTATAGTATACACGAAAAAAGCTGGAAGCGCAACACCCTTCTCCTGGGAATGCTGGGGGAAGGGGGATGCCAACGCCCTGGGGAGGTGTTGGGAGAAATTGCCGCAAAGTTTAGCATATCCCAACAAAATACTTGTTTTCTCACGTTTGACTTGGTATAATTTTGATGTCATACGGCAGGGATCGTTTCATGGGAAGAAAACATTCCCTGTAAAATGACGGAAGAGTTGATTGATAAGGGAGTAATCGGTATGAAGCAGAGAAGAGAGGGCACTGCGCGCCCCGGTAAGACCCGGCAAGGCTGGGGGATCACGGGGAAATTGGTGGTGGCCATCGTGGGCAGCGTGATCATCGCGGTGGCGCTTTTGCTTGGCATCGTCTATTTCCAGATGTCCCATGCGCTGTCAGACAAGAGCGAGGACCTGTTGCAGACCACCACGGAGCGGACCCTCCAGGAGACCAGGGCCTGGATGAACAGTACCCTGACCATGCTGGAGGCCCAGCGGGATACCATTGAATATGAGGATATGGATGTCCCCGCCATGTCGGAATACATCCGCCACACCGTGGGACAGAACGAGGCCTACCCCGCCGGGCTCTATGTGGCCCTGACGGACGGGGCCCTATACCACGCCTCCTTCGTGCCGGGGCCGGATTTTGACGCCACCACCAAGAGTTGGTACCAAGATGGGATCAACTCCGAGGACTTCATCCTGGGGGATGTGTATTTTGATGAGGACAGCCAGGCCTATGTGGTGGGGGCCTCCGGGGTGCTGAAGACCAGCGGCGGCGCCGTGCGGGGGGTGGCTGCGGCAGATGTGTATCTGGACGCCATCTCCCAGATCGTCAGCCAGGTCCAGATCGAGGACACCGGCGGCATCTTTTTGGTGGATACCCGCACAGACACCATCATCGGCCACAAGGACCCCAATATCACCGGCAAGACCCTGGGAGAGCTGACAGAGGGCCTCTATGGCTATGTGAGCCAGCGCATCAGCAACGGGGCCACCGGGCTGGACCTCTATGAGGGCAGCTATGTCCAGGTGGAGCAGGTCCCCGGCAGCGACTGGGCGGCGGTGGCCTACGTCTCCCGCGGGGAGGTGCTCCAGGAGCTGAACCAGTTGACCGGGAGTATGCTGCTGGTGGCAGTGCTGGCGGTGCTGGTGCTGGTGGTGCTGGTGGTGATCCAGGTCCGGCGGGTCATTGGTCGGCCGGTGCAGGAGCTCAGCCGGGTGGCCACCCGCATTGCCCAGGGGGAGCTGAACCAGAAGATACACTACCACTCCAACGACGAGCTGGGGGTGCTGGCGGACGACTTCAATCAAGTCACCCTCCAACTGCGCAGCTATGTGACCTACATCAATGAGATCGCGGATACCCTGCGGGAGATTGCCGACGGGAACCTGACCTTTACCCTCCAGCAGGAGTACAACGGGGAGTTTGAAAAGATCAAGAGCAGCCTGGAGGAGATCTCCTACGCCCTGAACGGGATCATGGGCCAGCTCCGGGCCGCCTCCAAGGACGTGGCCGCCGGGGCAGAGCAGGTGTCCAACAGCGCCACCACCCTGTCCCAGGGCTCCACAGAGCAGGCGGCAGAGGTGGAGACCCTGGCGGGGCACATCAACGCCATGTCCGACAGCGTGCATAAGATCGCCCAGGGGGCCCAGGAGGCCCGCCGCCTCTCCCAGGCGGTGAAGGATGGGCTGCTGTCCAGCAACGACAAGATGAAGAATATGACGGTGGTGATCCAGCGCATCAGCGACAAGTCCACGGAGATCCACAAGGTGGTGAAGACCATCGAGGACATCGCTTTCCAGACCAACATCCTGGCCCTGAACGCCGCCGTAGAGGCCGCCCGTGCCGGGGCCGCAGGGAAGGGCTTCGCGGTGGTGGCCGATGAGGTCCGGGCCCTGGCGGGGAAATCCTCGGAAGCCGCCCAGGAGACCACGGTGCTGCTGAGCCAGACGGTGGAGTCCATGGACGAGGGGGTCCAGGCCGCCCAGGATACGGCCACCTCCATGCTGGACGTGGTGGCCCACGCCGACGAGATGAGCAAGCTCATCGACGGCATCGCCGACTACACCCGCCAGCAGGATGTCAACGCCGAGGAGATCACCCAGGGGATCGGGCAGATCTCCACGGTGGTCCAGACCAACGTGGCCACCGCCGAGGAGAGTGCCGCCGCCAGCGAGGAGCTGTCCGGCCAGGCGGCCATGCTGCGGGAGCTGGTGTCTCGCTTCCAGCTGCGGGAGACGGCTGGGATTCGCTGAGAAATACCAGACATACCACAAAGAAAGCCCAGGCGGTAGAAGATTCACCGCCTGGGCTTTTCGCATCATTCCACCGGGCACTGCCGGCCGGTGTGGTCCAGGGTATAGTCCCCGCTGAGGATGAGCTGGCTGATGGGGACCACGTCGTAGCCCTCCTGGAGGAGATATTCCAGGATGGAGGGCAGGGCCTCCGGGGTGTGGAGGGCGGCGTTGTGGAAGAGGACGATGGACCCCGGCCCCACCTTGGAGGTCACCCGCTGGGTGATGGTGGGGGCGTCGTAGTCCTTCCAGTCCAGGCTGTCCACGTCCCATTGGATGATCTCCATGCCCATGCCCCGCACCGTGGTGACCACATGGTCGTCATACTCCCCAAAGGGAGGGCGGAAGAGGGTGGGGCGGGTGCCGGTGACGGCTTCGATCTTGTCACAGCAGGCGTTGATATCCGCCGCGATCTGGTCGGCGGAGAGGGTGTTGAAGTGGGCGTGGTCGTTGGAGTGGCACATGATCTCATGGCCCGCGTCTGACAGGGCCTTCACCGACTCCGGGTATTTGTCCACCCACTCCCCCACCACGAAGAAGGTGGCCTTCACGTCGTAGCGGCCCAGGATGTCGATGAGGGTCTGGGTGTCCTCGTTGCCCCAGGCGGCGTCGAAGGAGAGGGCGCAGACCTTGCTGTCCCGCTGGACGCAGTAGATGGGCAGCTGCCGGGTGGCGGTGGAGGCGGATACGTAGGCCGGCAGGTTCGCCAGCAGGCACAGGGCGCAGATGCACAGCAGCGCCGCGGGGATGGCCACATGCCGGCGGCGCAGGACGATCACCCGCCGCCGCGGTTCCTTGGAGCGTAGAAACTTCATAGTAATCCCGTCCTTTCTCCTAAACCCTATGGCGGGGGGCGGGGGTTCATGCCCAGGGGACAAGCAAAAATGACGGGGAACGGCAAAATGCGTTTGATTTTTACCTTGGGCCGGGGGAGAAAAAAGATTGAAGTACAATGCAAATGCTTTTATTTTTCCTGCATTTGTGGTATCCTACTAGAAAACAAAGTGAGGAGGCGAAGGGATGACGATCCAACGACCAGATTATTTGAACTTTCTAATGGAGTGGAAGGATCAGCAGATCATCAAGGTGATCTCCGGCATCCGCCGCTGTGGGAAGTCCACCCTCTTTGATCTCTTTCAGGAGCAGCTGCGTGCCCTGGGGGTGTTGGAGGAACAGATCATCACCCTCAACTTTGAAGAGGCGGAGAACGAGCCTCTTTGCGATTACCGGGTACTATATGACTACATCAAGGGGCAGATGTGCCCAGAGCGGATGAACTATATCTTCCTGGATGAGATTCAGCATGTGGCGGACTATCAAAAGGCTGTGGATAGCCTGTTTGTGAAGAAAAACGCCGATGTGTATCTCACAGGCTCCAACGCCTATTTCATGTCCGGGGAGCTGGCCACGCTGCTGTCTGGGCGCTATGTGGAGCTGAAAATGCTGCCCCTCTCCTTTCGGGAATACGCCAGTGCCTTTGACCCAGGGGCCAGCAAGGAGGCGCTGTACCGCAATTATGTCTATAACAGCTCCTTCCCCTATACCGTCCAACTGGACAACCGCCGCAATATCCACGCCTACCTGGACGGTATCTATAATTCGGTGGTCCTCAACGACATCGTGGCCCGGAAAAAGATACAGGACCCCTCCATGCTAAAGAGTGTGCTCAAGTTCCTCTTTGACAACATTGGGAATCCCTGTACCATCAAAAAAATCGCGGACAGCATGACCAGCGCGGGCCGGAAGATTTCCAGCCACACGGTGGAGAACTACCTGGAAGGGATCACGGAGAGTTTGTTGATGTACCGTGTCAGCCGCTATGACATCAAGGGCAAAGCCTATCTCCAGCTCCAGGAGAAGTATTACCTGGCGGACCTGGGCCTGCGCTATTACCTCCTGGGGCAGCGCAATGTGGACCAGGGCCACATCCTGGAGAATGTGGTCTATCTGGAGCTGCTGCGCAGAGGGTATCGGGTCTATGTGGGGAAAGTGGGGAACGCGGAGGTGGACTTTGTGGCCCAAGACCAGGAGGGAGATCTGAGCTATTACCAGGTGGCTTGGACGGTACGGGAGGCGGCGACCCTGGAGCGGGAGCTGCGGCCCCTGGACAGCATCGCGGACCATTATCCCAAATACCTGCTCACCATGGACCTGGACCCGCCCATCTCCCACAATGGGATTCGCCAGGAGTATGCTTTGGATTGGCTTCTGGGGGCATGACGGCAATCGCTTTCTCGCCCCGACAAGAAAATAGGGATACGAAGGAAAAGAATGCACGTTATTGCAGACTGTGGGGTAGGCTTGCGTTCCCCTACTCTATCTGATAAAATATATCGCAGGAAAGGTGGACTGCTGTGATGATGTACCCATATATGACCCTAGCGGACGAAACCGAGATCACCCACTCCCATCTCATGGAGAAGGATGGAGAACAGAGGGTCGAGGTCCATTTTGAACGTCCAACGCAGACTGGATTTGCGTCTGCTCGTTGTGTGCTGCCATCCTATCAGTGGAAGTTTATTGAAGGCTTTACTGGGGAGGAGACGGCATTCTTTGAGGAGTTTTTGCAGCATAATGCGCATCTGTTGTATCGCTATGCAGCGCAGGGAGGGCTTCGCTTTGCCTAGTTTGTTTCGTATTGGCGGCTATCTGGTGTTTTTCTGGTCAAACGAAGGGGATGAGCCGATCCATGTCCATATCGCCACAGGCAGGCCGTCCCCAAACGCAACAAAGGTATGGTTGACCCGCTCCGGGCAATGTATCATTGCCAACAATGCGGGACGCATTCCCCAAAACGATCTAAATGAGCTGCTGGACACCATTTCTGCGCAGTTTTTTATGATCTGCCGGAAATGGAAAGAACATTTTTGTGTGGAGGAGATACGCTTTTTCTGCTAAACAAGTTCTGTGTTGAACTGAAATGCGAAAGGCTGCGGCCCCAACTGCCTGTAAAATGACGGAACACGCATCATACCGGCGCTGTCCCCCAGGAAAATCTTCGGTTTTTGCGGGGATTCCTTGCATTTTTCCCCGCTTTCGTGTATAGTTGAGGAAAGAACGTGGGGGGACTTTACGGCTGTCTTGTCAGGCTTCCATCAGGCAAGCCCCGCCTTCCACGCCAAATCACCTGCCCGTGGGCGGGGATAAAAACAGAAGGTGTTGACCATGAACACAAGTAAGACCCTGAATATGACCATGCTGTGTGACTTCTATGAGCTCACCATGGGCAATGGCTATTTTAAGGCCGGATACAAGGACCGCATCACCCACTTCGACCTCTTCTTCCGCAGTGTCCCCGACAACGGGGGCTACGCCATCGCCGCCGGCTTGGAGCAGGTGGTGGAGTACATCCAGGACCTCCACTTTGAGCCGGAGGATATCGCCTACCTGCGGGGCCGGAAGATGTTCGACGAGGGCTTTTTGTCCTATCTGGAACACTTCAAGTTTACTGGGGATATCTACGCCGTCCCGGAGGGGACCCCAGTGTTCCCCCAGGAGCCCATCCTCACCGTTCGGGCCCCTGCCATCGAGGCCCAGCTGTTGGAGACCTTCCTGCTGCTGACCATCAACCACCAGAGCCTCATCGCCACCAAGGCCAACCGCATCGTCCGGGCCGCCAAGGGGCGCACGGTGCTGGAGTTCGGCTCCCGCCGGGCCCAGGGCTCCGGGGGGGCCATCGACGGGGCCCGCGCCGCCTTCATCGGGGGCTGTAAGGGCACTGCCTGCACCATCTCCGACCAGCTCTATGGTGTCCCTGCCGGGGGGACCATGGCCCACGCCTGGGTCCAGACCTTCGAGAGCCAGTATGAGGCCTTCAAGACCTACTGCGAGGTCTACCCTGAAAATGCCGTGCTGCTGGTGGATACCTACAACACCCTGAAAAGCGGCATCCCCGACGCCATCCGGGCCTTCAACGAGGTGCTGCGCCCCCGTGGCATCACCCACTGTGGCATTCGCCTGGACTCCGGGGATATGGCCTACCTCACCCAGACCGCCCGGCAGATGCTGGACGAGGCCGGGTGGCCGGACTGTAAGATCACCGTCTCCAACTCCCTGGACGAGTTCATCATCCAGGACCTGCTCCTCCAGGGGGCCCAGATCGACAGCTTCGGGGTGGGCGAGCGGCTCATCACCGCCCGGAGTGAACCGGTGTTCGGCGGGGTGTATAAGCTGGTGGGCTATGAGGATGAGAACGGGAAGGTGATCCCCAAGATCAAGCTCAGCGAAAACATCGCCAAAATCACCACCCCCCAGTTCAAGCGGGTGTACCGCCTCTACGACAACGAGCACGGCAAGGCCATCGGGGACTGGCTGTGCGTCCGGGACGAGGACGTGGAGAGCAACAAGAACCCCGACGGCAGCCTGACCATTTTCGACCCCGACGCCACCTGGAAGAAAAAGACCATCACCGACTTCCACGTCAGGGAGCTCCAAGAACCCATCTTCCTCCAGGGCGAGCTGGTATACCAGCTGCCCAAGCTGGAGGAGATCCAGCGCTACTGCCAAGAACAGATGGATACCTTGTGGGAGGAAGTGAAGCGCTTTGACAACCCCCACAACTACTATGTGGACCTGTCCAAGAAGCTCTGGGAGGTAAAATACCAGCTCCTGACGGAAAACAAGTGAGCGGTCAGGGCCTCCTTCGTTTTTCCCATTGACAATCCCACAAAAGATGGTACAATAGACTTCACAAGTGTCTTGACACCTGTGAAGTCTATTGCTTTGTATGAGAAAGGAACCAACTGCCATGGAGCGAGTCCGGGCGTTTTTGAAACGCAAAAATATTGTCATCTCCGCCAAGCGCTATGGGGTGGATGCCCTGGGGGCCATGGCCCAGGGGCTGTTCTGCACCCTGCTGGTGGGGACCATCCTCAACACCCTGGGGACCCAATTCCACATCGGCTTTTTGCAGGCCACGGTCCTTACCGTGGGCAGCGGCGACGCCGCCACCGCCTACACCGTGGGGGGTCTGGCCTCGGCCATGGTGGGCCCTGCCATGGCGGTGGCCATCGGCTACGCCCTCCAAGCCCCGCCCCTGGTGCTCTTCTCCCTGGTGACGGTGGGCTACGCCACCAACATCCTGGGGGGCGCGGGAGGCCCCTTGGCGGTGCTGGTGATCGCCGTGCTGGCGGCGGAGTGCGGCAAGGCCGTGTCCAAGGAGACGAAGGTGGACATTCTGGTGACCCCCATCGTCACCGTGCTGGTGGGCATCGGCCTGGCCTACGTCATCGCCCCGCCCATAGGGAAAGCCGCCTCCGCTGTGGGCCAGCTGATTATGTGGGCCACAGAGTTGCAGCCCTTCTTTATGGGCATCCTGGTGTCTGTCATCGTGGGGGTGGCCCTGACCCTGCCCATCTCCAGCGCCGCGATATGCGCGGCCCTGAGCCTCACAGGTTTGGCCGGGGGAGCCGCCGTGGCAGGCTGCTGCGCCCAGATGGTGGGCTTCGCGGTGATGTCTTTCCGGGAGAACCGCTGGGGCGGTCTGGTGTCCCAGGGTTTGGGGACCTCTATGCTGCAAATGGGCAACATCGTCCGCAACCCCAAGATTTGGATCCCCCCCACCTTGGCGGCGGCCATCACCGGACCCATTGCCACCTGCCTGTTCCGCATGGAGATGAACGGGACCCCGGTGTCCTCCGGCATGGGGACCTGCGGCCTGGTGGGGCCCATTGGGGTATACACCGGCTGGGTGAACGACGTGGCGGAGGGATTGAAGACCGCCGTCACCGGGCTGGACTGGCTGGGGTTGGTCCTGGTGTGCTTCGTCCTCCCCGGCGTGGTCACCTGGCTCATCAGCATCCCCTTCCGGCGTATGGGCTGGATCAGGGAGAATGACCTGAGGTTGGAGGAATGACCCATAGAAAAACCGCCCGGCAGGCTTGTCCTGCCGGGCGGGTTTGTATGTTCAGCGTTTGCGCTGCGCCATCAGTCCTGGTCAACGATGATGCCGTAGCCGCCGTCGTTGCGGCGATAGACCACGGAGAAGGCACCGCCCTCGTCGTCGTTGCGGAAGGCGAAGAAGGTGTGGTCCACCAGGTTCATCTGGAGGATGGCCTCGTCCACCGTCATGGGACGGAAGAAGAAGCGCTTGGAGCGGACCACCTGATAGGAGGACTCCTCCTCCTCGTCAGATTCGGGGACAAAGGCCTCCTCGTCGGGGGCGAAGGCCTCCTTGCGCAGGCGCTTCTCCAGACGGGTCTTGTTCTTGCGCAGCTGGCGCTCGATAGAGGCCACAGCGGCGTCGATGGAGACGAACATATCGGAGGTGCTCTCCGCCACGCGGATGATGGTGGCGCCAGAGCGAATGGTGACTTCTAAGATGTTGCGACCCTTCTCCACGCTGAAGACCACGGAGGTCTCAGGCTCGTTCTTGAAATAACGCTCCAGTTTGCCGATCTTCTTCTCGGCGTAGGCGTGAACGCGGTCGGGGATGTTCACTTTCTTGTCAGTAAAGGTGAATTTCATGAAAGACAGCTCCTTTCGTGGGTACAGGAGGAGGGGTCCCCTCCTGTACCCATAGCATACCATAAATGGCCGAAAAAGTCACGTTATTTTTGGTGAAACTGTGAGAAATTCGGCATTCGACAAAAAAGGTCCCTTGACGGATGGGAATATTTGGAATACCATAGACTTGGCGGTGATCCTGCCGCCGGAACATCGTTC
Source organism: uncultured Oscillospiraceae bacterium (assembly GCA_910578575.1). GTDB lineage: Bacteria > Bacillota > Clostridia > Oscillospirales > Oscillospiraceae > Evtepia. Next base: position 64,632 of record CAJTQP010000002.1, on the reverse strand, counting down.
ATTCCATTCTCCTGCTTTGCGCCGCCACGGCTTGTGGCGGCGCTCTTTTTCAAAGAAGCGCGGAGGAAACCTGCGGGACGCCGAGGGCGGCGTCCCCTGCAAAGATGCGCCGTGGTCCTTACGCCCATAGGGTCACAATGGACGTGGTGAAACGTCTCCCTGTGAACCCCACGTGGCATGGGGACGCTCCACGATGGGTGTAGGGGCCGGCGCCCTCGCCGGCCCATGGTTTACCCCATATCTTTCCTTGGGACCATTGTGGGTGGCTCAATACAAATACTTCGCCGTATAATTGCTCCCATCCCCAATATATTCCATGATACTCTCACTGCTGTTGCCGGAGGAGGCGAAGGTGGGGTCCATGCGTTGCCAGGTGGTGCCGTCGAAGAAGATGACGCCATCCACCCAGCCGGTCTCCTCGGTCCAGACGCTGATCCAGGCGTGGTAGGCGGAGCCGGCATAGCCTACCACCAGCTTACAGGGCACCCCCTGGCTGCGGAGCATCCCTGCCATCAGGGCGGCGTAGTCAAAACAGATCCCCTTCTGCTCCGCCAGCACCTGGTCCAGTTTTGGGAGATAGCCGCTCTTGACTCCGGTGGCCTTCTCCTTGTCGTAGTGGATGTTTTCCACCACGTAGTCGTAGACTTTGCTCACCTTTTCCAGGGGGTCCCGGATGCCCTGGGTGAGCTGCGCCGCCTGGGCGATGGTGTTGTCCGCCCCCTGGTAGTTCACGTACTGGTTGGGCCGCAGGAAGGGGGCGAACTCGTCCTCCAGGGCTACGGGGAAGCTGGCGGTGAGGACGGTGGCGTATTTGGTGCCGGAGGTGTTTTCAAACACGGTGACACTGTAGTCCCCGTTGCCGTCGGAGAGGGGGAAGGTGGCCCAGCCCTGGACGGGGAGGTCGTAGGTATAGGTGGTGGTGGGACCGGCCACCTGGACCTTGAGGCGGGTGTTGGTCTGGCCGGTGAACTGGGCCATGACGTAGCCGTCCTTCAGGTTGGAATAGTCGATCTCCGCCCGCTGATTTTTCTCCACCGCGCGGCCGCTGGCCTCCGGCAAGAGGAGGGGAGAGACAGCGGCGGGGGAGTCCACCAGAGCCTGGGCCTCGTCGGCCCACTGGGCGTCCTCCATCACCGCTTGGTTGGTCTCGGCGGTGGGTTCACTGGGGGGCTCCGGCGTGGGCTCACCGCAGGCCGCCAATAGGCTCAACGCCAGAGACAGGGCCAGTAGGCTGATTCGTTTCCGCATGGGTTGTACTCCTTTCCCGATATTCTGCTCCCAACACCCCGTGGACCACCCAACGCTTGGCGTGGCCACGGCCGGTACAGGTGGACAGGGCCAGGTGGCGCTGGCCCGGTTGGGGCTCCACGTCTGTGTCCAGCACGGTCTGCTCCAGGGCGTATTGGATCAATTTCTCTTCCCGGCCGTCCCAACGCAGTTCATAGACCGTATCCTCGATCCCCGCCTGGTAGGCGGCGAAAATGTCGTAGCGGTACACACCCCCCTCTACCACCAGGTAGACGCTGGGGTGTTGTTCCCAGTAGCTGTGGTCCTTGTAGTATTTCAAGGTACCGAACATACTGTTGTTGAACATCCGGTGGCCGTAGACGATGGTGTGGAAGTCGGAGAGGTCAGGGTTGCTGGTGGACTCTAGGAAAATGGAGCCGCCGGAGTTCTCCTCCCCTTTCCAGCTGTGGGTGAGATAGTATTGGTTGTCCTCCCCCTGGAGCAGAGGGTAGGCCAGCTCGGTGCCGGGGATCTCCACCCAGCCGATGACGTCGGGGTTGATGGCTTGCAGGCCTTTCAGGTCCACATAGGCCAGGGCGGCGGCCTCCTTGGGCAGGGGCTCCCCGGAGGTGTTGGTGGGGAAGCCGGGGTCCATACGCATCAGGGCGGCGGCCTCGGCTTTGTCCTGCTTGGCCCGGTGGTTGTTATAGGCCTGTTGGCCCAGGGCCACCAGGCTGATTACCAGCACCAGCAGCAAAATCACTTTGATTACACGGCGTTTCATGGCGTCCCTCCCTGGGGTAGGGGAAAAGCCAGGGCCGCGCAGCCCCGGCTTTTCGTCCGTGATCCCGTTTTGATACGGCTCTATTGTATCATCCGTCGGGCCCTTCGTCAAGAAAGAAAAGGCCCGGCCGAAATGGCCGGGCCTCGCGTGATTGAATGTCAGAGAATGGGGGTCTAATTAGAAGATGCCCTGCTCCAGCATAGCCTCAGCAACCTTCAGGAAGCCAGCGATGTTGGCGCCAGCCACCAGGTTGTAACCCAGGCCATACTTCTCAGCGGCCTCAGCGGACACTCTGTGGATGGTCTCCATCATGCGCTGCAGCTGAGAGTCAACCTCTTCCTCGGTCCAGGACAGACGCTCGGAGTTCTGGGACATTTCCATAGCGGAAACGCCAACGCCGCCGGCGTTAACAGCCTTGGAGGGAGCGACGATGAGGTTCTTCTGGTCCATGAGGAACTTCAGAGCGTCGTTGGTGGTGGGCATGTTGGCCACTTCGATGTAGTACTTGGCACCGGTCTCCACGATGCGCTTAGCCTGCTCCATGTTGACGTCGTTCTGCATAGCGGAGGGCATCACGATGTCGCCCTTCACGCCCCAGGGCTTCTCGCCGGGGAAGAACTTGACGCCGAACTTGTCAGCATAATCCTTGACCTGGTTGCGGCCGGAGGAACGCATCTCCAGCAGGTATTCCACCTTCTCCTCGGTGCAGACACCGTCGGGATCGTAGATGTAGCCGTCGGGGCCGGACAGGGTGATGACCTTAGCGCCCAGCTGCATGGCCTTCTTGCAGATGCCCCAGGTGACGTTGCCGAAGCCGGCAGCCACGATGGTCTTGCCCTTGATGTCCTCGCCCTCGTGCTTGAGGACTTCCAGCAGATAATAGACAGCGCCGAAGCCGGTGGCCTCAGGACGAGCCAGGGAGCCGCCATAGGACAGGCCCTTGCCGGTGAGCACGCCGTTCTCGAAGGTGCCCTTCAGGCGGCGATACTGGCCATACAGGAAGCCGATCTCACGGCCGCCCACGCCCATGTCGCCAGCGGGGACGTCCACGTCGGGCCCGATGTAACGATACAGAGCGGTCATGAAGCTCTGGCAGAAGCGCATGATCTCAGCGTCGGACTTGCCGGAGGGATCGAAGTCAGCGCCGCCCTTGCCGCCGCCGATGGGCAGGCCGGTGAGGGAGTTCTTGAAGATCTGCTCAAAGCCCAGGAACTTCACGATGCCGGGATACACGTTGGGCTGGAAGCGCAGGCCGCCCTTGTAGGGGCCCAGTGCGCCGTTGAACTGGCAGCGATAGCCGATGTTGGTGTGGGTCTTGCCGGCGTCGTCGGTCCAGACCACGCGGAAGGTGAACATACGCTCAGGCTCGACCATGCGGCCCAGCAGGTCAACGGCCTCGTATTCGGGATGGGCATCCACGACGGGGCTCAGAGAGCTCAGGACTTCCTCGACGGTCTGCACGAACTCAGGCTCGCTGCCGTGCTTCTGCTTGACGGTTTCAATCACGCGTTCGATATAAGCATTCATGATGGGTTTGCTCCTTTTTTGTTGATTTATTTAGGCCTGTTCGCTCAGGCGAAAATACTGGAGACGTGGGGCCAAGGACAACTCGATTGCGTTGCCCTCTTTGCACTTGAAAGTATATCACGCCCTACCTGTGAATGCAACAATTATTTTGGAAAAATTCCTACAAATTTTGCGGTATCCTACAGTTTTTGCGGGGGAGGGGAGGGCAGGGAAAGGGAGGATATATTTCTTGACAGATGACATACAATAGAATATAATTAAATTACAATATCGTACAATGATATATTTTGATAAGGAGGATGCGTCATGGCTACCAGTTTGATCCAAGTCCGTGTGGACGAAGAATTGAAAAATCAGGCGGCAAGTGTATATGAGGCGTTGGGGTTGGACCTGTCTACGGCCATTCGGATGTTTCTAAAACGCTCTATTTTGGTCAACGGTGTCCCGTTTCAGATGACGCTGCCGGTGCAGGAGGATCAAAACCAATGGGCTGTCCGGGCGCGATACCAGCTTGGTGAGGAGGCGCGGCGGAACGGGACCGCCGGGATATCTTTGGAAGAGACCGAGATCGACGTGGCTAGGCGGGAACGGGTGAAGGCTTAAATTGCCTGCATCAGTGGGAAAAACAGCGTGTCAAAGAAGTGGGTACACCCCTGCGGGCCGCCGAGGGCGCCGGCCGCTACATCCAACGTAGGCGTCCACAAGACAAGCGGAGGCCACAGGGGAAGCACCCAACCACGTCCATTGTGAACCGACGGGCGATGAGACCACTCACGTGTCCTTGTAAGGATCGGCGCCTTCGCCAGCCCACAGGTTTCCCGCTTCTTTTCTTAGAGGACGAACTACCTTTTTGACAGACTGAAACATACTTTCCGGATGGAAAGTACCTGTTTTGCATGAAATCACAAAATAACAATCAACTTGCTGTAGTTTAGTTCCCTGGCCCTTTTTTGGACGGTAAACCAATCAATAATCGTTAAAATGCCGCACAAACCAAGCGTCAATAGTTTCAGGATACCCATGCCAATGTCACCCAACATAAACCGGTCGATTCCCAATGATCCTAAGAAGATGGAAACAAGCAGGAGTGTGGTAGGGTCTTTCAGCTCAACGGATGAGGCCAAATTAAACTTTGCTTCATCGGCCGCTAATAATTTCTGCTTTAGAAAAACTGTTTTTTCCGCAGGAAGGAATTTTTGGTTTGTCATTATGTACATATCAACCTTATCTTTTGTCATACTTACACGTTCTCCTTTATATAAGACAACTCAGGAGGTGCATACTCGCCATAATTGATAGACAGATAACATCAATACATAGATTAGCAAGAGCGAATCAAGAAGTTTGCTTCTGACAATCAGCTTTGTACCTCTGTGCGCAAAAAGAAAAACAAAAAAGGGAGTGGGGAGAAACAGACTGTGGTAGGCAAACGCACGGGTAAAATCCCCATGAAGGAAACAAAGCCAAGCTCTAGTCAGCCCACATCCAGGGCAGACGATGCCAAAGAGAGAATAAATAGGGCATCCCCAGTGGCAATCCATGATAAAGAGCGCGAACACACACAGATGCTTTCCAATGATTTGAAGTTTCCTTTGCGCAACAAACGGTTCTATCGTGGATCAACCTCCTAAAGTTCAATATTAAAATACCATAGTATTTTTAGGGAGTTAAGTAAAAAGATACAATAGTATTGTATATATTGATTTCAGAGGTTTCTACTATGCTGAATCAAAGGATCCGCCTCCTTCGGCAGGCACGCAATATCAGTCAGGTTGACCTTGCCAAACGCCTGGGGGTCACAAAGCAAAGTATTTCAAATTGGGAGAATGACAATATCCAGCCATCCATTGAGATGTTGATGAAGCTGGCAAGCTTTTTCTCCGTCTCGACAGATTACCTCCTAGGATTGGACTCCAAGGAATGCTTGGATGTGAGTGGGCTTCCCCAGGAGGTCGTGGCCCATGTGCGTCAGATTGTGGAGGATCTACGGAGGGACTAGGATAAAACCAAACCCCCGCACGCCGCCCAAGTGGGCAGTGTGCGGGGTTTCAGTTGGATGTGTATGAAATGCCGCATGTTCCAGAATGCGGTTGGCCCACCGTAAATACCCCTTGGCGAATACAAAATAGGGGGGAGGTGGTAGCTGATGTGGAAGGACCGAGTGCTCTTTGCGCTGCGGGTTCTGGCATGTCTGGCGGGTTCGCTGGTCGTGCTGGCCATAAAGGCAGGTTGACCGCTCGGCTGGTACCCAAGCGGTCAACAATTCTGTTGATTGAAAATTGGGGCTGACCGTCAGTAGCGGCGCCCTTCTGTTTTTATTATACGGCGGTTTTGGAGGTTTGTCAACCAGTAACCGCAGCCCCAAAGGCTCCCTCTAGGCGGGAGCCTTTTTTAGGGCTAAGGCTTATCTTTTCTCCGATCCCCGCGAGGTACCTTGTGCTGATCGCATCAAATCGCTGCCGCGATGGCCGCGCCCATCTCCTGGGTACCCACCAGCTTGCCCTCCCCGGTGAACAGGTCCGGGGTACGCAGGCCCTGGGCTAGAACGGCCTTCACAGCGTTCTCAATGGCGTCCGCCTCGGCCCCCAGGCCGAAGGTGTAGCGCAGCATCATGGCTACAGACAGGATGGTGGCGGTGGGGTTGGCCTTGTCCTGGCCGGCGATGTCCGGGGCGGAGCCGTGGATGGGCTCGTACATCCCAAAGTTGCCCACCGCCAGGGAGGCGGAGGGGAGCATCCCGATGGAGCCGGTGATCTGGCTGGCCTCGTCGGAGAGGATGTCCCCAAAGATGTTGCTGGTGACAATCACGTCAAACTGACGGGGGTTGCGCACCAGCTGCATGGCGGCGTTGTCCACGTAGAGGTTGTCCAGGGTCACGTCGGGGTAGTCCTTGGCCACCTCCGCCACAATGCGCCGCCACAGGCGGGAGGAGTCCAGCACGTTTGCCTTGTCCACGCTGGTGACATGCTTGTTGCGCTTCTGGGCCATATCAAAGGCCACCTTGGCGATGCGGCGCACCTCCCCCTCGGAATACTGCTCCACGTCGTAGGCGGCGGGGCCCATGGGGGTGTCCTTGGTGCCCCGCTCCCCGAAGTAAATACCCCCGGTGAGCTCCCGGACCACCAAGATGTCCAGCCCCCCCTCCAAGATCTCTGCCTTCAGGGGGGAGGCCCCGGCCAGGGCTTCAAAGATCATGGCGGGACGGAGGTTGGCGAAGAGCCCCAGCTCCTTGCGCAGCCCCAGCAGGGCCCGTTCCGGGCGCTCCCCGCCGGGGAGGGTGTCCCACTTGGGTCCCCCCACGGCCCCCAGCAGCACCGCGTCGGCGGCTTTGCACACGTCAATGGTCTCCTGGGGCAGGCAGTTGCCCACAGCGTCGATGGCGCAGCCCCCCGCCAGCACGTCCTGGCAGTGGAACTTGTGGCCAAACTTCTCCTCGATCTTATGGAGCACCAGCAGGGCCTGTTCTACGATGTCGGGGCCGATGCCGTCGCCCCGGATGACGGCGAGTTTTGCTTCCATGGCTCAGTTGCCCCCCTTCTTAATGGAGGCCATGAGGCCCCCGGCCTGGATGATCTCTTTGATGAACTCCGGGAAGGGGCTGGCCTGGTAGGTCTCGTTCTTGGTCAGGTTGGTGATGACCCCGGTGTCGAAGTCCACCGCCACCTCGTCCCCGGCGTCGATGCCCTCGCTGGCTTCTGGGCACTCCAAAATGGCCAGGCCGATGTTGATGGCGTTGCGGTAGAAGATCCGGGCGAAGGTTTTTGCAATCACACAGGAGATGCCGCTCTCCTTGATGACCATGGGGGCGTGCTCACGGGAGGAGCCGCAGCCGAAGTTCAGCCCCCCCACCATCACGTCGCCCTGGTTGACGACCTTGACGAAGTTGGTGTCGATGTCCTCCATGCAGTGGGTGGCAAGCTCTTTCTTGTCGGCAATGTTCAGGTAACGGGCGGGGATGATGACGTCGGTGTCCACGTTGTCCCCGTACTTATGGACCAGTCCTTTTGCATTCATATCTGTGTGCAGCTCCTTTCCTTACAGACCACGGGGGTCAGCGATCTTCCCGGCAATGGCGGAGGCGGCGGCCACCGCAGGGCTGGCCAGGTAGATTTCAGACGTGATGCCGCCCATGCGGCCCACGAAGTTCCGGTTGGTGGTGGCCACGCAGCGCTCGCCGTTGGCCATGACCCCCATGTGCCCGCCCAGGCAGGGGCCGCAGGTGGGGGTGGAGACGGCGCAGCCCGCGTCGATGAAGGTGCTCAGGTAGCCCCGCTCCGAGCAGGTCTTGAAAATCTCCTGGGTGGCGGGCATGACGATGCAGCGTACATGGGAAGCCACCTTCTTGCCCTCCAGCAGCTTGGCAGCCACCTCCATATCTTCCAGCCGTCCATTGGTGCAGGAGCCGATGATCACCTGGTCGATGCGGATGTCCTCCACCTGGGAGATAGGCTTGGCATTTTCCGGCAGATGGGGGAAGGAGACCGTGGGCTCGATGCTGCTCAGGTCGATCTCGATGGTGCGGACATAGTCCGCGTCGGGGTCGGCTTCATAGACGGTGTAGGGCCGCTGGGTGCGGCCGTCCAGGTAGGCCTTGGTGATGTCGTCCACCGGGAAGATGCCGTTCTTGGCCCCCGCCTCAATGGACATATTGGCGATGCACAGCCGGTCGTCCATGGACAGGGCCGCCACCCCTTCCCCGCAGTACTCCAGGCTCTGGTACAGGGCACCATCCACGCCGATCATGCCGATCAAGTGGAGGATCACGTCCTTACCGCTGACCAGGGGCTGCAATTTGCCCGTCAAATGTACCTTGATGGCCTCCGGGACCTTAAACCAGGTCTCCCCAGTGGCCATACCTGCGGCCATGTCCGTGGAGCCCACGCCAGTGGAGAAGGCACCCAGAGCGCCATAGGTGCAGGTGTGGGAGTCCGCGCCGATGATGCAGTCCCCGGCCCCAACCAGGCCCTTTTCCGGGAGCAGGGCGTGTTCCACGCCCATCTGGCCCACGTCGTAGAAGTTGTCCAGGTCGAAGCGCTTGGCAAAGGTACGGCATTGCAGGCACTGCTCGGCGGCTTTGATGTCCTTGTTGGGGGTGAAGTGGTCCATGACCATGGCCACCCGGCTCTTGTCAAAGACGCCGGTGAAGCCCTCCTTCTCAAACTCCCGGATGGCCACCGGGGAGGTGATGTCGTTGCCCAAGACGATGTCCAGCTTGGCCCGGATGAGCTGACCGGCCTTGACCGCAGGGAGCCCAGCGTGGGCGGCGAGGATCTTTTGCGTCATTGTCATTCCCATAGGGAACGCCTCCTTCTTTCAATTCAGCTTTATTATAAGATATGGAATGGATGGGGTCAATGGGGGCCGGCCCCGTGGTTTTCAAGGGACATTGTGGGGAAACGCGGGCCGCCCAGGGGGGCGGCCCCTACATCCAACGCAGGAGCCCACAAGACAAGTGGGGTTCACAGGGAAGCTCCCAACCACGTCCATTGTGAACCTACGGGTGGTGAGAACACCGGCGTGTCCTTGTAGGGGACGCCGCCCTCGGCGTCCCGCGGTTTCCAACCCACGTTACGTGGTTAACCCGCCCACGTTGCGGTGGGGCGCAGGTGTCCCACCGTCTATCTTGGCCCCTTACCGGTCACTCCCCTCCGTCACCGGAATAAACTGCTTCACCTTATTCTCCCGGTTCACCGCCGTGACCAGGGCGTACACAGAGGCCATGGTAATGTCGCTGTCCACACCCACGCCCCAGTAGTGGTTGCCGTCAGCATCGGCAATGACCACGTAGGCAGAGGCCAGGGAGTCAGAGTCAGTCTCCAGGGCGTGCTCCTCATAGTCCACAAACTGATACTGAATGGCGGGATTGGCCAGCTTCAACACATTGCTCACCGCGTCCAGTGGCCCGTTGCCCTTGGCGCTGAGGAAGAAGTGCTCGCCGTTGATGGACAAGGTGACATCCGCCGCCGTGCTGCCCCCCTCCCGGACCCAGGAGATATCGTCCAGGGCGATGGGGATGTCCTTGTTCTGGTACTCATGCTGGAAGGCCACCAGGATATCCGCCGGGCTGAGCTCCTTGTGGGCGTGGTCGGAGACCTCCTTGATAAAATAACCCACCTCGGCAGCCATCTCCTTGGGCAGGGAGTAACCAAAGTTGTGCTCCAAGATATAGGAGATGCCCCCCTTGCCGGACTGGCTGTTGATGCGGATGACATCGGTCTCGTACTCCCGGTTCACGTCGTGGGGGTCCAGGGGCAGGTAAGGCACCGTCCAGCGTTCCTCCCCCTTCTCCTCCCGGAAGTGCATCCCCTTGGAGATGGCGTCCTGATGGGAGCCGGAGAAGGCGGCGAACACCAGGTGGCCGGAATAGGGCTGGCGGTAGCCCACGGTCATGCCGGTGAGCCGTTCATAGACCTCCACCACATGGGGCATGTCTGAAAAGTCCAGCTGGGGGTCCACCCCGTGGGTGAAGAGGTTCATGGCCAGGGTGACGATGTCCACGTTGCCGGTGCGCTCGCCGTTGCCGAAGAGCGTCCCCTCGATGCGGTCCCCCCCGGCCAGCAGGGCCAGCTCCGCCGCCGCCACCCCGCAGCCCCGGTCGTTGTGGGGGTGGATGGAGACGATCACGTTCTCCCGGTCATGGAGGTGCTTGCTCATGTACTCGATCTGCTGGGCGTAGACGTGGGGCATGGACATCTCCACCGTGGAGGGCAGGTTGATGATGACCTGGCGCTCCGGGCGGGGCTTCCACACGTCGATCACCGCGTTGCAGATCCGCAGGGCGAACTCCACCTCGGTGCCGGTGAAGCTTTCGGGGGAGTATTCAAAGCGGAAGTTGGTGCCGGGCATCTTGGCGGCGTACTCGTCAAAGAGCTTGGCCCCGGAGACGGCGATGTCCACGATCTCGTCCTCGTTCATCCGGAACACCTGCTGGCGCTGGGCGAAGGAGGTGGAGTTGTACAGGTGGACGATGACGTTTTTCGCCCCCTTGATGGACTCGAAGGTCTTTTTAATAATGTGCTCCCTGGACTGGGTGAGCACCTGGATGGTCACGTCGTCGGGGATCAGGTGTTCCTCAATGATGGTGCGCAGGAAGGTGTACTCCGTCTCCGACGCGGCGGGGAAGCCCACCTCGATCTCCTTAAAGCCCAATTCCAGGAGGAACTTGTAAAACTCCAGCTTTTCCTCCAAGCTCATGGGGGTGATGAGGGCCTGGTTGCCGTCCCGCAGGTCCACGCTGCACCACTGGGGGGCCGCGGTGAGGCGGTCCTGTTTGGCCCAGTCAAAGCAGGGCTCCGGAGGCAGATAATAGCCGGGACTGTACTTGTCAAAATTCTTCATACGAAACCATATCCTTTCTTTTGGCGGGGAGAAACAATAAAAGCCATCGTCTCTCCAAAGAACATCAAGAGACGAAGGCTGGATAGCTTCCGCGGTACCACTCTTGTTGGCGTCCAACAACGCCCACTCAAATAGTTCGCGCTCCGGGGTGAGACGCGTGCCTCGCTCCATACGGCCTTGCACCAGACGGCCGCTCTCTGAGGTGGAGGGGGAGACAGCATATTCCCTTCATTGCGCAGGGTATGCAGTTGTGATATACTCTATATAGGATAGCGGATAGGCACGGGTTTTGTCAATGGGAAAACGCCAGAAATATTGCACAAATCCCCGCCTGCCCAGGCCGGGAAATTTTCCTTGGCCGGGGGCGCTTTCCCTTTACTTTATCGTGCTAGTGTGATAAACTGTGAGACACTGAGACGATTTCATGGAAAGGAGAGGGAAGGATGGAACTGGACACACGCATCCTGCGCCGGGAGGAGCAGACCATCTACCGCCTGCGGCAGCTCTATGAGCGCCGGGGCTACAGCCCCTTTAAGATGAGTAAGTTTGAGGAATACGACCTCTACGGCCGCAGCAAGGATTTTCTGGTCAGCGAGCGGATGATCACCTTCACCGACCAGCGGGGAGTGCTCATGGCCTTGAAGCCTGACGTGACCCTCTCCATCATCAAGAGCACGCGGGAGCAGGCGCCGGGCCCCCGGAAGGTCTACTACAATGAGACCGTCTACCGCTGGGGCAAGGGGGACGAGGGCTTTCAGGAGATCATGCAGACGGGCCTGGAGTGCATCGGCCAACTGGACCTGTACCACATCTATGAGGTCATCGCCCTGGCGGTGGAGAGCTTGGCGTCCATCCGCCAGGACTACATCTTGGACCTGTCCCACGCGGGGCTGGTGGGGGGCTTTTTGGAGGCCGCCGGGATCCCGGACAAGGACCTGCCCCGTGTGATGGAGGCGGTGCGGGAGAAGAACCGCACGGAGCTGGGGCGCTACTGCCAGGAGACAGGCCGCAGCGGCACCGTGTCCGCCTTGTTGGAAAAACTCATCACCACCTACGGCCCCATGGAACAGGCCCTGCAGGATCTGGCCCCCCTGTGCGTGGGGGGCAAAAAGACCAGGGAGGCCTGGGAGGAGCTCAGCAGCATCCAGGCCCTGCTGAAGGCCAACGGCCTGGGAGATAAGGTCTTTTTGGACTTCTCCGTGGAGGGGGATATGGACTACTACAGCGGCATCGTCTTCCGGGGCTTTTTGAAGGGCCTGCCCCGTGGGGTGCTCTCTGGGGGGCAGTATGACAAGCTGATGGAGCGCATGGGCAAGCACTGCGGGGCCATGGGCTTTGCCCTCTACCTCAACGAGCTGGAGCGCTTGGACCCGGTTCAGACGGACTTCGACGTGGACCTGCTCCTGCGCTACGACGACGCCACCGACCTGACGGCCCTCACCCGGACCCTGGCGGAGCAGACCGCCGCCGGGAAGCAAGTGCTGGTCCGGCGGGACCCCACAGGGGTCCGGGCCAGGGAAACCATGGACCTGAGAGGAGGGGAAGAGGCATGAGACCTTTGTTTGACAGCGGCACCTCTGCCGACGGCTTCCTGAACGTGGCCCTGCCCAAGGGCCGCCTGGGGGAGCGGGTGTATGCCATGCTGGCCCAGGCGGGTTTCCCCTGCCCGGAGCTGCTGGACCCCAAGCGGAAGCTGATTTTTGAGAATCCGGAGGCCAAGGTGCGCTATTTCTGGGTGAAACCCTCCGACGTGCCCGCCTATGTGGAGCGGGGGGCCGCCGACGTGGGGGTGGCGGGGAAGGACATCTTGCTGGAGTATGCCCCCAGCGTCTATGAGCTGCTGGACCTGGAAATCGGGAAATGCCGCATGTGCGTGGCGGCTCTGGAGGGCTTTCGGGACAACCCGGACCAAAAACTCCGGGTGGCCACGGAATTTCCCAACATCGCCCAGAGCTACTACAGCAGCCAGAGCCGGGACATCGACGTGGTCCGCCTCCACGGCTCCATTGAGATCGCCCCCATTTTGGGGATGACCGACGTGATCGTGGACATCGTGGAGACGGGCACCACCCTAAAGGAAAACGGCCTGACCCCCATCGAGACCATCGTGGACATCAGTGCCCGGCTCATCGCCAACAAGGTCAGTTATCAATTCAAATATGAGGCCATCCAGACCCTTTTCCAGGGCCTACAGGAGCAGGTGGCGGCAAAGGAGGCAGCGCAATGATCCCTATGTTACAGGCAAGCGCCGGGGCGGAGATTTTTTCCCGGCAAGACCCGGTGCGGGACGCGGAGGCGGAGGTCCGGGCCATCATCGAGAACGTCAAGACCAAGGGCGACGCGGCCCTGAAAGAATATACCAAGGCTTTTGACGGGGCGGAGCTGTCCAGTATCGAGCTGGGCCAGGGGGCCATCGACGAGGGATTCCGCCGGGCGGACCCGGCCCTGGTGGATATCCTCTACCGGGCGGCGGAGCGCATCAGCGCCTTCCACCAGCATCAGCTGCGCAGTGGCTTCCAGACCAGCGACGAGCGGGGGGTGATCTTGGGCCAGAAGGTGATGCCCCTGGCGCGGGTGGGACTGTACGTCCCCGGCGGCACCGCCGCCTACCCCTCCAGCGTGCTGATGAACGCCATCCCCGCCAAGCTGGCGGGGGTGAAGGAGCTGTGCATGGTGACGCCCCCCGGTAAGGATGGGAAAATCCCCCCGGCGATTCTGGCCGCCGCGCGGGTGTGCGGGGTGGACCGGGTGTTCCGGGTGGGGGGCGCCCAGGCGGTGGCGGCCCTGGCCTACGGCACCGAGAGCGTCCCCCGTGTGGACAAGATCGTGGGCCCCGGCAACCGCTTCGTGGCGGAGGCCAAGCGCCAGGTGTTCGGCATCGTGGGCATCGACATGGTGGCGGGCCCCAGTGAGATTTTGGTGATTGCCGACGACACCGCCGACCCTCAGATCGTGGCAGCGGACCTGCTCAGCCAGGCGGAGCACGACAAGGCGGCCTCCGCAGTGTTGGTGACGGACAGTGAGGTTCTCGCCAAGGCCGTCCAGGCGGCGCTGGAGGAACAGCTTCCCCAGTTAAAGCGGGAGGAAATTGCAAGGGCCTCCATCGACAACAACGGCAAGATCATCCTGGCCCAGAGCATCGAACAAGCGGTGGAGATCGCCAACCAGATCGCCCCGGAACACTTGGAGCTGTCCGTGGCGGAGCCCTTCCGCTGGCTCAACGCCATCCAGAACGCCGGGTCCATCTTCCTAGGCCACAACTGCCCGGAAGCCCTGGGGGACTATTTCGCCGGGCCCAACCACACCCTGCCCACCGGGGGCACCGCCCGCTTCTCCAGCCCCCTGTCGGTGGACGATTTCGTCAAGAAGAGCCAGTATCTGTACTACACCCCAGAGGCCCTGTCCGTGGCCCAGGAGACGGTGTCCAACTTTGCCAAAAAGGAAGGGCTGACGGGCCACGCCCGGAGCATCGACATCCGCTTTGACCCCAAGGTGGTGGGCAAGTCATGAGCCGTTTCCTCCACGAAAAATTCGCCGCCCTAGAGGCCTACACCCCTGGGGAACAGCCCAGGGACCGGCAGTATATCAAGCTCAACACCAACGAGTCCCCCTATCCCCCCGCCCCGGAGGTGGTGGAAGCCTTGAACCAAACGGACGTTGCGGAGCTGCGGCTCTACTCCGACCCGGAGGGCAAGGACTTGAAGGAAAAGCTGGCCTGGTACTACGGCTGCAAGGCAGAGAACGTTTTTCTCTCCAACGGCTCCGACGACATTTTGAATTTTGCCTTCCTGGCCTTCGGGGCCCAGGGGGCGGTGTTCCCTCGCCCCAGCTATAGCTTTTACCCCGTGTTTGCCCAGCTCCATGGGGTGCCTTACCGAGAGGTGCCCCTGAAAGAGGACTTCTCCCTGGATGTGGACAAGCTGCGGGGGACAGGCTGCTTCACCGTCCTGGCCAACCCCAACGCCCCCACAGGGCTGGCGGTGGGCCTGGACGCCATCGAGAAAATCGTGGTCTCCAACCCGGACCAGGTGGTTCTGGTGGATGAGGCCTACGTCGACTTCGGCGGGGAGAGCGCGGCAGAGCTGATCCACCGCTACCCCAACCTGCTGGTGGTGATGACCTATTCCAAGTCCCGCTCCATGGCCGGGGCCCGGCTGGGCTTTGCCCTGGGGGACAGGGAACTCATCGAGGACCTGGAAAAGCTAAAGTTTTCCACCAACCCCTACAACGTCAACCGCCTGACCCTGAAATTGGGGGCAGCGGCGGTGGATGCCGCCCCCTACTTTGTGGAAAACGCCAAGCGCATCATGGCCACCAGAGAGCGCATCGGGGTGGCCTTGCAGGGGCTGGGCTTTACCTTCCCGGACTCCAAGGCCAATTTCCTCTTTATCCGCCGGGAAGGGCTGCCTGGGGAGACCCTCTACCGGAAGCTCAAGGAACGGGGGGTCCTCATCCGCCACTTCTCTGACCCGGCCTTGGCGGACTATAACCGGGTGACCATCGGCACCGAGGAGGAGATGGGGGCATTCTTAAAGGAAGTCCGGGCCATTTTGGAAGAGGAGGGGCTGGTATGAGAGAGGCAAGCATCCAACGGAAAACCGCCGAGACCGACATCCGCCTCACCCTGTGTTTGGAGGGGGGCCAACGGGAGATGAAAACCGGCGTGGGCTTCCTGGACCACATGTTAAACGGCTTCGCCCGCCACGGGGGCTTCGGCCTCACGGTGGCGTGCAGCGGCGACACCTGGGTGGACGACCACCACAGCGTGGAGGATGTGGGCATCTGCCTGGGGGACGCCTTCGCCCAAGCCCTGGGAGACCTACGGGGGGTGGAGCGTTTCGGCCAGAGCCTCCTGCCCATGGACGAGGCCCTCATCCTGGCCGCCGTGGACCTCTCCGGCCGGGGGATGCTCTGCTGGGATATCCCCCTGCCCACCCAGAAGGTAGGGAGCTTCGACACGGAGCTGGCCAAGGAGTTCTGGCTGGCCTTCACCCGCCGGGCAGGCTGCACCCTCCACCTGCGCAAGCTGGCGGGGGAGAACAGCCACCATATCCTGGAGGGCGTGTTCAAAGCCGCGGGCCGGAGCCTGCGGGACGCGGTGAAGATCACCGGGGACCAGGTGCCGTCTACGAAGGGTATGCTGGTGTAATGAGAGAAAAGCTGGTATAATTAAGAGAACCTGTGGACAAGCCCCCCCCAAAAAGCCCTCTTTTCCAAAGAGGGTGTCACGGCGAAGCCCGTGACGGGTGATTCCCAGAAGTGTGAGTGCCCCCGACGACACAGAAAGAGAACCACACGATTTCCCTTCGTAGGGTGCCCCTCACGACATGGTGGAAAACCCACCTTTTGTGCCCGGAGGCAATCCTCACCCGGCTTCGCCGGGAGCTCCTTTCAAAAGGAGCCTTGGGTTGGCGTGGCCCTGGAACCCCATGTCTGACCTGACCTGGTGTCCCATCCACACCGCCGAAACAGGAAGGAGCGATGGTATGATCGCAATAATAGATTACGGCGTAGGAAACCTCTTTTCCCTCTGCCGTTCCCTAGAAGCCATCGGCCAAACGCCGGTGGTAACAGGAGACCCCGCCCAACTACGCCAGGCCCCCCGCCTGATCCTCCCCGGCGTAGGGGCCTTTGCCGACGCGGCAGAAAAACTCCGCACCACCGGCCTGGACCAGGTGATTTTGGAGGAAGCCCAGGCAGGCAAGCCCATCCTGGGTATCTGCCTGGGGATGCAGCTGCTCTTTGACGAGAGCTATGAGTTCGGCCGCTGCCCCGGCCTGGGGCTCATCCCCGGCAAAGTGGTGCCCATGGCGGGGGTCATCCCCCCGGACTACAAAATCCCCCACATCGGCTGGAACGCCCTGCACTTCCCCCAGGGAGAAAAACACCCCCTCCTGGCCAGTGTCCAGGCAGGGGATTGCGTGTATTTCGTCCACTCCTTCTGGGCGGATGGCTGCGGCGATGCCTGCATCGCCACCACGGAGTACGGCGCGGAATTGACCGCCGCCGTGGCCCACGGGAAGGTGATGGGCTGTCAGTTCCACCCGGAGAAGAGCGGGGACGTGGGCTTGCAGATTTTACGGACATTTTGCGAGGAGGACTGGTGAGATGAAGATTTTCCCTGCCATCGACCTGTTTGGGGGCCAAGCAGTGCGCCTCTTTCAGGGGGACTATGAAAAAATGACGGTATACGACCCGGAACCCCTCCACACCGTGGAGCGCTTCGAGGCCGCCGGGGCCACCTGCCTCCATGTGGTGGACCTGGAGGGGGCCAAGACCGGGGAGACCACCAACCTGGCCACCATCGAGGCCATCGCCAAGCAGACGGGGATGTTCGTCCAGGTGGGGGGCGGCATCCGCACCATGGACACCGTGCGCCGCTACTTAGAGGCCGGGGCCAGCCGGGTGATCCTGGGCACCGCCGCCGTCACGGACCCGGACTTCACCGCCGCCGCCGTGAAGCAGTACGGGGAGAAGATCGCCGTGGGGGCGGACCTGAAAAACGGAAAGATCGCCATCAAGGGCTGGCTGGAGACCAGCGCCGAGAGCTGGGACGTCTTTCTAGGCCGAATGCAGGACTTGGGGGTGCAGACGGTGATCTGCACCGATATCTCCAAGGACGGCGCCATGGGGGGCACCAACCACAAGCTCTACGCCGCCCTCTCCGCCCGCTACCACATGGATATCATCGCCTCCGGCGGGGTGACCTCCCTGGAGGATGTGGAGGCCCTGCGCCGGGCCGGGGCCGCCGGGGCCATCATCGGCCGGGCCCTGTACGCCGGCACCATCGACCTGGCCCAGGCGGTGCGCCTGGGGGAGGGAACGCCATGATTACAAAACGCATCATCCCCTGCCTGGACGTGAAGGACGGCCGGGTGGTGAAGGGGGTCCGCTTTGAGGGCCTGGGCGACGTGAGCTCCCCAGTGGAGCTGGCGGAGTTCTATAGCAAAAACGGGGCCGACGAGCTGGTCTTTTACGACATCACCGCCTCCGCGGAAGGGCGGGGCCTGTTTACGGATATCCTGCGGGAGACCGCCAGCCGGGTGTTCATCCCCCTCACCGTAGGGGGCGGCATCAACAGCCTGGAGGACTTTGACCGGGTGCTGAAATGCGGCGCGGATAAGGTCAGCGTCAACTCCGGGGCGTTGCGCAACCCGGAGCTGATCCGGCAGGCCGCCCAGCGCTACGGCAGCCAGTGCGTGGTGCTCTCCGCCGACGTGAAGCGGGTGGGGGGCCAGTTCCGGGTCTTTGGCCGGGGGGGCCGGGACGACACCGGCCTGGAGGCCATCGCCTGGATCAAACAGGGCGTGGCCCTGGGGGCCGGGGAAGTGGTGGTAAACTCCATCGACACCGACGGGGTGAAGGGCGGCTTCGATTTGGAACTGCTCCAGGCCGTCTGCGCCGCCGTAAAGGTCCCCGTGATCGCCTCCGGGGGGGCGGGGAAGATGGCGGATTTCACCGAACTCTTCCAGACCCTCCCCGGCGTGGACGCAGGGCTGGCGGCGTCGGTGTTCCATTTTGGGGAAATTGCCATCCCGGACTTGAAGGATGAACTGCGAAGGAACGGGGTTTTGGTGCGGTAGAAGGCAGGTGATGACACCGTAGGCCGGTGGAAACACCGCGGGCCGGCGAGGGCGCCGGCCCCTACATCCAACGGGAGCACACGCAAGACAGGTTTGTTCACACGGCAGGCCCAACCACGCAGATTGTGAACATACGGGTGGTGAGGACACGGGCGCGTCTTTGTAGGGGACGCCGCCCTCGGCGTCCCGTCCCCTGTATTTTCCTCGGCGTCCCGCTTCCCCGTATTCCCCTCGGCATCCCGCGCTTTGTTGTCCCACCGCGTTATATTCCCGTTACCCCCACCTGTTTCAGGACAATAAGAAAGGAACCAACCCATGAACATCATAGACCAACTGAAATTCGACGAAAAAGGCCTCATCCCCGCCATCGTGGTGGACGGCACCACCGGCCAGGTGCTTACCCTGGCCTACATGAACCGGGAGAGCCTGGAAATCTCCATGAAGGAAGGCCGCACCTGCTTCTACAGCCGCTCCCGCCAGGAACTGTGGCGCAAGGGGGAGACCTCCGGGGCGGTGCAGCACATCATCGACATCACCGCCGACTGCGACAACGACGCCCTGGTGATCCGGGTGAACAAAGACGGCCCCGCCTGCCACACCGGGGCGGAGAGCTGCTTCCACAACCCCCTCTGGGAAGGGGACGAGACCCCCGGCTTCACCATCGACAGCCTCATGGAAATGCTCCAAGGCCGCAAGGAACACCCCAAGGAGGGCTCCTATACCTCCTACCTCTTTGAAAAGGGCCTGGATAAGATCCTCAAAAAGGTGGGGGAGGAGTGCACCGAGGTGGTCATCGCCGGGAAGGCGGAGGACAAGGCCGAGACGGTGTATGAGATCGCTGACCTGGCCTACCACGTGATGGTGCTGATGCTGCAACTGGGCATCTCCCTGGAGGATGTGCGGGGAGAGCTGGCCAAGCGCCATGTGATCGACAAGAAGGTGAAGCAGGAAAAGATGGTTTGAGGGGCGGCTAACACGCTTTTATGGACAGCACGACCAGCGCGGTGGGGCTGCCGGAAGGGGCCCCACCGCGCTGGTGTTTTGTATGTATGTGCCCTCACGCCTCCCCAAACAACGGCGTGGAGAGATAGCGGTCCCCGGTGTCCGGCAGCAGGACCACGATGGTCTTGCCAGCATTTTCCTCCCGCTGGGCCAACTGGATGGCCGCCCAGGCGGCGGCACCGGAGGAGATCCCCACCAGCACCCCTTCCTTCCGGCCGATCAAGCGGCCGGTCTCGTAGGCGTCCTCATTGGTGACGGGGATGATCTCATCGTAGACCCCCGTATCCAGCACCTCCGGCACGAAGCCCGCGCCGATGCCCTGGAGACCATGGGCCCCGGCGGGCTTTCCGGAGAGGACGGCGGAGGTGGCGGGCTCCACGGCCACCACCTTCACGCCGGGCTTCTGCTCCTTCAAATACTGCCCCACCCCGGTGATGGTGCCCCCAGTGCCCACACCGGCCACGAAGAGGTCCACGGCCCCGTCGGTGTCGGCAAAAATCTCCGGCCCGGTGGTCTCCCGGTGGGCCTTGGGGTTGGCGGGGTTGACAAACTGCCCGGCTACGAAGCTGTTGGGGATCTCCTGGGACAGGGCCTCCGCCTTGGCAATGGCGCCCTTCATGCCCTGGGCCCCAGGGGTGAGCACCAGCTCCGCGCCGTAGGCGGCCATCAGCTGCCGCCGCTCCAGGCTCATGCTGTCGGGCATGACGATGATGATGCGATAGCCGCGGGCCGCCGCCACCGCCGCCAGGCCGATGCCGGTGTTGCCGCTGGTGGGCTCGATGATCACAGAGCCCGCCTTCAAGACACCCCTGGACTCGGCGTCGTCGATCATGGCCAGGCCCACCCGGTCCTTCACAGACCCGGCGGGGTTCAAATATTCCAGCTTCGCCAGGACCTTGGCCTTTAGCCCCAGCGCCTTCTCAATATGGGTCAGCTCCAACAGGGGGGTACCCCCTACCAGCTGGTCCACTGCGGTATAGATCTTTGCCATAACTTGTTTCCTCCTATTTATACGTGTTTCCTGCTGCTATTTTACACCGCCGCGAAGCCCTTTTCAAGGTCAGCGATGAGATCGTCGATGTGTTCCGTGCCGATGGACAGGCGGATGGTATTTTGCCCGATGCCCTGTTGGGCCAGTTCCTGCGCATTGAGCTGGCTGTGGGTGGTGGTGGCCGGGTGGATCACCAGGCTCTTCACGTCCGCCACGTTGGCCAGCAGGGAGAAGAGGGTCAGGTGGTCAATGAAACGGTGGGCCTCCGCCTGGCCGCCCTTGATGTCAAAGGTGAAGATGGACGCCCCGCCCTGGGGGAAGTAGCGTTGATACAGCCCGTGCTGGGGGTGCTCCGGCAGGGACGGGTGGTTGACCCTCTCCACCTTGGGGTGCCGGGACAGGTAGTCCACCACCTGTTTGCTGTTCTCCCGGTGGCGCTCCAGGCGCAGGGAAAGGGTCTCGATCCCCTGGAGCAGGAGGAAGGCGTTGAAGGGGGAGAGGGTGGCCCCGGTGTCCCGGAGGAGAATGGCCCGGATGTAGGTGACAAAGGCCGCAGGCCCGGCGGCATCCACAAAGCTGACCCCGTGGTAGCTGGGGTTGGGGGCGGCAATGGGAGCGTAGCGCCCGCCGGCCGTCCAGTCGAACTTGCCGCCGTCTACGATGATGCCCCCCAGGGTGGTGCCGTGGCCCCCCAGGAACTTGGTGGCGGAGTGGACCACCAGGTCCGCCCCATGCTCCAGGGGCCGGAGGAGGTAGGGGGTGGCGAAGGTGTTGTCGATGACCAGGGGGAGCCCGTGGCGGTGGGCCAGCTCCGCCAGGGCGTCGATATCTGGAATGTCGCTGTTGGGGTTGCCCAAGGTCTCCACGAAGATGGCCTTGGTGTTAGGCTGGATGGCCCCCTCCACCGCCGCCAGGTCATGGATGTCCACAAAGCTGGTCTGGATGCCATAGAGGGGAAGGGTGTGGGCTAGCAGATTATAGCTGCCGCCGTAAATGGTCTGTTGGGCCACGATGTGCTCCCCCGCCTGGGCCAGGGCCTGGATGGTGTAGGTGATGGCTGCTGCGCCGGAGGCCAGAGCCAGAGCTGCCACGCTCCCCTCCAGGGCCGCCACCCGCTGCTCCAGGACATCCTGGGTGGAGTTGGTGAGGCGGCCGTAGATGTTCCCTGGGTCTGCCAGCCCGAAGCGGGCGGCGGCGTGGGCGGCGTTTTCAAAGACATAGCTGGCGGTCTGATAAATGGGCACCGCGCGGGCCCCGGTGGCGGGGTCGGGCTGCTCCTGACCTACGTGGAGCTGTAAAGTTTCAAAATGATAGTTGGACATGGCGTTCGTTCCTTTCGTTTCGGCTTTTGTTTGGATGGAATGTGTGGGGACAACAACACATTCGGCCGAAACGAAAGTTGGCGCGCAGGAACCGTTCTAAACTGAGGATCATAAAGCATTCCCGCTTTCAAGCAGTTGTGCGGCGGGCGTTCCGCCGCTGTGCTTTGTAGTATAGCCCTATAAACCTAGCTTGTCAATAGGTTTATGGAAAAATTTTTGGACACTCTTCGTCAGGACAGCCAAACCCACCCTGCCCTTTTGTTGCATTCGACGAAGGAAGGGGGAGCGGTTTTTCTTGCATTATTTTGCGCTATGCTGTATAATTATAAAGCAATTCGGCGCTGCCGAGTGAAAGAAACAAATGAAAAGAGGGTTTTTCCAATCATGAAGAAGTTGTTCTCCATCCTGACCACAGCGGCCATGCTGCTGTCCCTGTGCGCACTCACCGCCTGCGGTGAGAAACCGGCGGAGGATGCCACCGACGCCCAGGGCGACGCCCAGGAGCCCGCCGCAGTGGAAACCGTCACCGAAGGCAAGCTGACCATGTCCACCAACGCCGCCTTCCCGCCCTATGAGATGCTGGATGACAGCGGCAAAATCATCGGCATCGACGCTGAGGTGGCCGAGGCCATCGCGGAGAAGCTGGGCTTGGAGCTCCAGATCGACGATATGGGCTTTGAAACCGCCCTGACCGCAG
This sequence comes from uncultured Oscillospiraceae bacterium, assembly GCA_910578575.1. Lineage (GTDB taxonomy): Bacteria > Bacillota > Clostridia > Oscillospirales > Oscillospiraceae > Evtepia. The sequence goes on along the minus strand of CAJTQP010000002.1, from coordinate 42,161 downwards.
TCCAGAACGGCCAGAGCGATATCGCCATGGCAGGTATCACAGTGGACGAAGAGCGCCTGAAGGTCATGGACTTCTCCGACAGCTACGCCACCGGCGTGCAGGTGGTCATCGTCAAAGAGGACTCCCCCATCCAGTCCATTGACGACCTGGCCAACGCGGAGATGATCGGCTGCCAGGCCGGCACCACCGGCTATATCTATTGCTCCGATACCCCGGAGAACGGCGGTTACGGCGAGGACCACGTCACCGCTTACGACACCGGCGCCCTGGCTGTCATGGCCCTGGCCAACGGCCAGATCGACGCGGTGGTCATCGACAACGAGCCCGCCAAGGCTTTTGTGGCCGCCAACGAGGGCCTGAAGATTTTGGACACCGAGTTTGCTGTGGAGGACTACGCCATCGGCGTGGCCAAGGGCAACACTACCCTGCTGGACGCCATCAACAACGCCATGAAGGAGTTGAAGGCGGACGGCACCTTCCAGAAGATCGTGGACAAGTACATCACCGCTGAGGCTGAGTAAGATACACAGGAGAGGGGCGGCTATGGGGCCGCCCTTTCTCTATTGAAGAAAGGAGGCCCCTATGCTCCAGTGGTTTGAGAGTCTGGTCCCCCGCTTCCAGACGGCGTTCGTTGAGGGGGACCGCTGGCAGCTCTATCTCCAGGGCCTGGGCACCACCCTGAAAATGACCGTCATTGCCCTGATCCTGGGCGTGTGCCTGGGTCTGGTGGTGGCGGTGATCCGCACCGCCCACGCCCAGCAGCGGCCCAACCGCCGCAACCCGCTCCTGGGTTTCATCAACATCCTGTGCAGCATCTATACCACCGTGGTGCGCGGCACGCCCATGATGGTCCAGCTCCTGATCTGGAGCTTTGTCATCTTCGCCACCAGCCGCAACAAGGTCATGGTGGGCATCATCGGCCTGGGCATCAACTCCGGGGCCTATGTGGCGGAGATCATCCGGGGGGGCTTGATGAGCGTGGATATCGGCCAGTCTGAGGCGGGGCGCTCCCTGGGCCTGAACTATTTCGACACCATGCGCTTCATCGTCATTCCCCAGGCCTTCAAGACCATCCTGCCCTCCCTGGGCAACGAGTTCATCACCCTGTTCAAGGACACCTCCCTGGTGAGCGCCATCGGCGCGGCGGAGCTGACCTACTACGCCAGCCGCATCGGCGGCCGGACCTTTGACTACATGCCCCCCCTTCTGGGCATCGCCGTGATGTACCTGGTGATCGTGATCATCTTCACCTGGCTCCAGGGCAAGCTGGAAAGGAGGCTGCGGCAAAGTGATCGACGTTAAACACCTCTACAAATCCTTTGGCAACCACGAGGTCCTGACGGATTTGAACGAACACATCCACCCCGGCGAAAAAGTGGTCATCATCGGCCCCTCCGGGTCGGGGAAATCCACCTTCCTGCGCTGCCTGAACCTGTTGGAGGAGCCCACGAAAGGCACCATCACCTTCCAGGACCAGGAGATCACCAGCCCCAAGGCGGACATCGACCAGGTCCGCCGCCAGATGGGCATGGTGTTCCAGCACTTCAACCTCTTCCCCAACATGACCATTCAGAAGAACATCACCCTGGCCCCGGTGCGCACGGGGCTGATGAAGCAGGAGGAGGCGGAGCAGACTGCCAAGGAGCTCCTGGACCGGGTGGGCTTGGCGGACAAGGCCCAGGCCTACCCCAGCCAGCTCTCCGGCGGACAGAAGCAGCGCATCGCCATCGTCCGGGCCCTGGCCATGAAGCCCAAGCTGATGCTCTTCGACGAGCCTACCTCCGCCCTGGACCCGGAGATGGTGGGGGAGGTCCTGGACGTGATGAAGCAGCTGGCCCAGGAGGGCATGACCATGGTGGTGGTCACCCACGAGATGGGCTTTGCCCGCGAGGTGGGGGACCGGGTGCTGTTCATGGCCGACGGCCACATCGTGGAGCAGAACACCCCCGAAGCCCTCTTTGGCAACCCCCAGGAGGAGCGCACCCGCAGCTTCTTGGCCAAAGTGCTTTGAACAAACCTAACTGCATACAAACGCAGCCCCCTCCGAGGTGTCGGAGGGGGTTTTTCTGTCTGTAGCGCTCTCCCTGGCGGTAGGGAAATCCTTGCAAAACGATAGGTACTCTGCTATACTAAAGTGCGAGGTTAAAAATAAAAAGAAAGGAGATCAAACCCATGAAAACCAGGCACAACATGCGCCCTCTCCGGCACGAGAGGCAGCGCTGGCTTTATGGTGCCCTTGTCCTGTTGGCCCTGCTACTGCCCTTCCTGCCCGTGGGGGCCCGCGCAGACATCGGGCCAAAGCCATCGGTACAAATCAGCTTTACCCACGTCGGGTACCTGGGCCCAGAGGGAACTAGGTACTACGGCACCCTCCTGAGCAAGGACGAGCAGAGCAGGGGCCCCTACCGTACCTGGGAGGAGACCCAGGAGACGGAGGAGCCCTGGATGTGGTGGGGCTATGAGAGCCAGGAGGAAATGAATCAGGAAATCCCCCAGGAGGTCACGCAGGCGTTTCTGTCCTACCAGGACCCAGACGGCTTTCAACTCCTGAATTGGTGCTGTGACTGCACCGAGACGGATGAACTGCTTTGGGACTACTGGCCCCCGGAGACCTACAAGCTCCTGTTGTATTTCCCAAAAGAGGACATCTTCTGCGTCAGCCCCGCCTATGAGCACTACGCTTATGACAGCTACTACACCGCCAACTTAGCCAGGTATGACGGCGGCACCGTCACCCTGGAGCGGGACTACCCCTACGGCGATGAGCTGGCCAATCTGGTGGTGCGCATCGTGCTCACCCTGGTGGTGGAGATGGGTCTGGCTTTGCTGTTCGGCTATCGGGAAAAGCGGCTGCTGGGCTTCATCGCCCTGGTGAACGGCATCACCCAGGTGGGCCTCAATGTGGCCCTCAACGCAATGGACTACACCATAGGCATCGCCCCAGGCGGCTTCCATATCTTTAGCTTCTATGCCCTGGAGCTGGCGGTGCTGGTGGTGGAGGCGGTGTTGTACGGCAAGCTTCTCCCCCGCTTCAGCGAAAACCCCCAGAGCCGGGCCAAGGCGGTGTTTTACGCCATCGTGGCCAATGGCCTCTCCTGCTTCCTGGGCCTGCGTCTGGCCCAATGGCTTCCCGGCCTGTTCTGAACATCTGACCATGGCAAATAAAACGGGATTGGACCTGGAATCATGGCCAGAGCTGTGGTACCCTAAGGGTACTTTCACAGAGCGACCCTGCCATCCGGCATACATAACAGGAGGATAAAACTATGAAGCGCGTTGTTTCCATCCAGGATATTTCCTGCCTGGGGAAGTGTTCCCTGACGGTAGCCCTGCCCATCATCTCTGCCATGGGTGTGGAGACCTGCGTGGTCCCCACGGCGGTGCTGTCCACCCACACCGGTGGGTTCAAGGACTTCACCTTCCACGACCTCACCCAGGAGATCACCCCCATCTCCGACCACTGGCAGAAGGAGGGCATCCACTTCGACGCCATCTACACCGGCTACCTGGGCTCCTTTGAGCAGATCGAGCTGGTGGGCAAGTTCTTCGACCGCTTCGGCGGGGAGGGCACCCTGGTCTACGCGGACCCGGCCATGGCGGACAACGGCGTGCTCTACACCGGCTTCACCCCGGAATTTGCCCTGGAGATGGGCAAGCTGTGCGGCAAGGCGGACGTGATCGTCCCCAACCTCACCGAGGCCTCCTTCATGCTGGGGGTGCCCTACGTGGGGGACAACTACGACGAGGCCTACATCAAGAAAATGCTCAAGGATTTGACCGGTCTGGGCTGCCCCACCGCTGTCCTCACCGGTATGAGCTTTGAGCCGGGGAAGATCGGGGCCATGGCCTACGATTCCAAGACGGATACTTATGCCAGCTATTTTAACGAAAAACTCCCCGTCCAGTTCCACGGCACCGGCGACGTGTTTGCCTCCGCCTGCGTGGGGGCCCTGATGAATGGGAAGGATTTGGAAGGGGCTTTGAAGGTGGCTGTGGACTATACCTTGGAGTGTATCCGCGAGACCCAGAAGGACCCGGACGCCCGGTGGTATGGCGTGAGCTTTGAGGCCGCAATTCCGATGTTGGTGCATAGCCTGGGGCGTTAAGGACCGCACAAGAGAATAAAGTTTTCGTCCACCTTTTTCCGTCGAAGCGCGGAGCCGTCGTGAGCAGCGGGCTAAGCCCCGGAGCGCAGGCGAAGCCCAAGGAGGGGGCCGTAAGGCCCCGGATGGGTTCGCCGGAGTCGGAGGGGCTTAGAACCGCGTCGCGAACCGGCGCAGCGTGACACCACCAAGGTGGCGGAGTCCAGAGGCAGAGCCTCTGGTGGGTTTGGGCGAAGCCCAATCAAAGATACCATATTCTAAAAGCCCCCGTGGTCACAACCTGACCACGGGGGCTTCTCATATCTTCGTCAGCGAAACAACCCCGTCCTAGGCAACTTCGCCTTCCCCTTCTTATGAAAGGACGCCTGCGTCCTCCGGTACCGAATCTGCACCCCGGCAATATACGGCTCCAACATCCCCAACCCACATAGGTAGTGGATGTACGTCTGACTGGCCAACTCATAATATGCCAGATCCCGCAGGCCGCGGGGGAGGATGTGGTAGTTTTGACAAATGCTGGCGGTCATCTCCTTGGGGGTGGTGGAGCCATCCACCAGCTCCAAAAGCTCCCGCATCCGCTCCGTGAGAAAGCGCAACTCCAGGTCGATGAGAGGCAGCAGCTCCTGATACACCCCCTGATGGGCCACAATGTAGTGGTCCGCCTGCTCCAGCCGCAGGGCCCCCAGGGAGTGCAGATACTCCTTCATGTCGTAGGTATAGGGAAACTTAGACTGGTGCAGGGTCCGGCCGGTCATCACCGCATCCCCCAAATACAATACATTGTCCGGCGTGCGCACGCAGATGTGGTCCACCGTGTGCCCTGGGGTGTGGATGATGTCAAACTCCGCCCCGCAAAATTCGATGTGATCCTCCTGGGGCAGGATGATCCGGTCTGCCAGACAGGTGACCCCGTGGAGCTCCGGGTACTCCGGGAAAGACTCCACCGGCAGGTTGTAATACTCCAGGTGCAGAGCCAGGGGAGAGAAGAGCTGCCCCGCCTCCCCCAGGGAGAGGGCCAGCTGGGCGCCGTATTCCTTTTGCAGATACCCATAGGAGCCCATGTGGTCGATGTGGGCATGGCTGCCCAGGATGCCCACAGGGGTGAGGCCCGCGGCCTTCAACGCCTCCTCCAGCTCGTCCCGCTGGTCATAGGTCCCGGTGTCCAACAGCACGCAGTGGCTGTCGTCCACCTTGTATAGGGGGATCAGTTCCCAGCTTTTCAGGACCCAAGTGTTGCCTTTGACCTGTTCCAGTTCCATGGTCTCTCTCCTCCAATTTCTCTGTGTTTACGCCTCCGGGGCGGGCAGGCGCTGGGCGCCGGTGATCCAAACGCTCCCCAGCACCCGGTCCCCGTCATAGCACACCGCCAGCTGCCCCGGCGTGGGGGCACGGGCGGGGGTTTCCAGGGCCAAGCGGACGCCCGCCTCCTGGGGACAGAAGCGGGCCGGGGTCTCCGTTTTGGAGTGGCGCAGACGCACCGTCACCGCCTGCCCCGGCTCCACCGGGGCCAGGGGATTCCAATCCGTCCCCCATACGGCGTCTGCCATCAAATCACTGCCATCGGAAAGCACCACGCGGTTGTCCGCCGGACGAATCTCCGACACGAATAGCCGGTGGGCTGCCGGGAGGTTCAGCCCCCGCCGCTGGCCGATGGTGTAGTGGTGGATGCCCTTGTGTTGGCCCAGGACGTTTCCCTCCCGGTCCACAAAGTCCCCGGTTGGCGGGACCGCCCCCCGCTGTTCCAACCAAGTGGCGTAATCCCCGTCCGGGATAAAACAGATTTCCATGCTGTCGGGCTTCTCCGCCACCGGTAGGCCAAACTGCCGGGCCAGGGCCCGGACCCCGCTTTTCCGGAACTTCCCCAAGGGGAACAACAGCCGGGGGAGCCAGTCCATGGGCAGGCGGGCCAGCATATACGCCTGGTCATTTTCCGCCCGGCCCCGGTAGAGGCCCAACGTCCCCCCTTCATCGGCCAGGACACGGGCATAGTGGCCTGTGGCCACGTACCGCGCCCCAACTTCCTGGGCCCTCTGAAAGAGGGCGGGGAATTTCACCGTAGGGTTGCAGCGGGCGCAGGGGAGGGGGGTACGCCCCGCCAGGTAGTCCTGGCGGAAGGGCTCCATCACCTGTTCCTCCAGCGCCCGCCGGATGTCCCCGGTGGAGAAAGGGATGCCCAAGTGGGCCGCCACCGCCGCCGCGTCCTCCCGGCCCCCCAGGCCGATATCCAACCAGTGGCCGTAGACCTGGAACCCCTGCTCTTGCAGCAGGCAGGCCGCCACGGCGGAGTCCACCCCGCCGGAGAGGCCCAGCACCACGGCCTTATCGTCCATGGTGGGCCTCCCCAGGGGCCACGGCGGGGGCACCGTCGATGTCGATGAGGGTCAGATCCCCCCGGTCGGTGAGGTATTCCAGATAGGGGCGGATGTAGCGCTCCAAGTGTTGGGCACGGGCCGAATGGCCCACCGGCAGCTCCATGGCCTGGACCACGGCGGCGTAGAATGCGCTATAGGTCATGGGCCCTGTGACCAGGGCGGCGCAGGCGTCCAACTGCCCCAGCACCCGCTGGATGTTCTCCTGGGCCAGGTCCGCGATGCTGCCCCAAATGACCCCCTTGTGGGAGAGGATGTAGGCGTCGCAGGTCAGCCCCTTCACCTTCTCCTTGCTGGCCAGGTCGTCGGTCATGTCAAAGACGAAGGGGACCATGGAGTCCCGCAAAATGTCCTGGGTCATCAGCACGTCCCCCAGGTAGCACACGTTGTCCGGGGTGATGAAGCAGCAGTGGTCCGGGGCGTGGCCGGGGGTGCGCACCACCGCCAGAGGCACCCCTGCCAGCACCACCTGGGTCTCCTCCAGCCCCACCACATGGTCCACCGGGCACACCAGGGCCTGGAGCCGGGGGGTGGTGCGGATGCGGCCCATGGAGAAGTTGAACAGGTGGTTTTTCAAGCTCTGCTCGCAGCGCACGATATCCGCCTCCAACTGGGGCAGGCAGGTTTCCGCGCCGTAGGTTTCCCGGAAGTACCGGGTGTTCTCATGGTGGTCGTAGTGCATGTGGGTGCAGGCCACCCCCACAGGGGTGAGGCCGTGCCGGTTCAGGGCCTCCTCCAGGGGGGCCCTGAGCTTGCCGCTGCCGGGGTCGAAGAGGAGGCAGCGGGTATCGTCCAACTTGTACAGCCCGATCAGCTGGGGGCCGTCCAGGTAGTATGTGTTGCCTTTTACGTGGATCAAGTCCATGGTGGGGGTTCCTTTCTCTAGGGGCGGCTCTCCCGCTCCAAGCGTTCTAGGTGGATCATCAGCGCCGCGATATCCGCCGGGGACACCCCGGAGATGCGCCCCGCCTGGCCCAAATTCTGGGGGCGGATGTCGTGCAACTTCTGCCGGGCCTCCAGGCGCAGGCCGGTGAGGGCGTTGTAGTCCAGATCCGGGGGGAGAGCCTTGCGCTCCATGCGGCGCATCTCCTCCACCTGCCGCTGCTGCCGGGCGATGTACCCGGCGTATTTCACGGAAATCTCCACCTGTTCCGTGACGGCCTTAGGCAGGGGGGGACGTTCCGGGTCCAAGGGGGCCAGGTCGTCGTAGCACAACTTGGGGCGGCGCAGGAGATCGGAGAGGCGCTGGCTGTTCTTCACCGGCGGCTCTCCCTTCTCTTCCAACAGGGCGTTCAGGGCGTCGCTGGGGGCCACGCCGCAGTGGTCCAAGCGCTGCTGCTCCCGTTCCACCGCCTGGTACTTTTCCAAAACCGCTTGGTACCGCTCCCGGCTCACCAGCCCCAGACGGTAGCCCACGGGGCACAGCCGCTGGTCGGCGTTGTCCTGGCGGTGGAGCAGGCGGTATTCCGTCCGGGAGGTCATCATCCGATAGGGTTCGTTGGTGCCCTTGGTCACCAGGTCGTCGATAAGCACCCCAATATACCCCTGGCTCCGGTCCAAGATCAGGGGCTCCCGGCCCAGGAGTTTTAAGGCGGCGTTCACCCCCGCCACAAAGCCCTGGGCGGCGGCCTCCTCATAGCCGGAGGAGCCGTTGAACTGCCCCGCCCCGTAGAGGCCGGAGACCAGTTTGTGCTCCAGGGTGGGGTGGAGCTGGGTGGGGTCCACGCAGTCGTATTCGATGGCGTAGGCCGGGCGGGTCATCTCCGCCTGCTCCAGCCCCGGCAGGGTGCGCAGCATGGCCAGCTGCACCTCCTCCGGCAGGGAGGAGGAGAAGCCCTGGATGTAAATCTCCTCCGTGTCCAGGCCCATAGGCTCCAGAAAAAGCTGGTGCCGGGGCTTGTCCGGGAAGCGGACGATCTTGTCCTCGATGGAGGGGCAGTACCGTGGCCCCACCCCCTCGATGGCCCCGGAGAACAGGGGGGAGCGGTCCAGGCTGTCCCGGATGATGGCGTGGGTTTTCTCGTTGGTGTAAGTGATGTAGCAGCACACCCGGTTGGGGGCGGGCTGGTCATTGGTGAAGGAGAAGGGGATGGCGTCGCCGTCCCCCTCCTGCTTTTCCAGCTGGGAGAAGTCGATGGAGCGGGCGTTCACCCTGGGGGGCGTGCCGGTTTTGAAGCGCCGCAGGCGCAGCCCCGCCGCCCGGAGGCTCTCCGTCAGGGCGTTGGCGCCGAACATCCCGTCGGGACCGCTCCAGCGCTCCACCTCTCCCACGATGGTCTTGCCCCCCAGGTAGGTCCCGGAGCACAGCACGGCGGCCTTTACCCGGTAGACCGCCCCGGTGGCGGTGACCACCCCACAGACGGCCCCGTCCTCCACCAGCAAGTCCGTGACCTCTGCCTGCTTCACCCATAGGTTTTCCTGGCGCTCTAAGGTATGCTTCATAATGGACTGGTAGAGCCGCCGGTCTGCCTGGGCCCGGAGGGAGTGGACCGCTGGTCCCTTCCCCCGGTTCAGGATGCGGTATTGGATGCAGGCCAGGTCCGCGGCTTTGGCCATCTCCCCCCCCAGGGCGTCCAGCTCCCGGACCAGGTGGCCCTTGCCGGTGCCGCCGATGGCGGGGTTGCAGGGCATATTCCCCACGGCGTCCAGGTTGATGGTGAAGCAGAGGGTGCGCAGCCCCAGGCGGGCGGCGGCCAGGGCGGCCTCGATGCCCGCGTGGCCCGCCCCCACCACGGCGATCTCATAGCTACCGGCCTCATAGGTCCGGCTGGCGCGTTGGCATTCCATAACAGGTGGTATCTCCTTCTTGTTTGCTGGGATGGTCACGGCTGGAGCACCACCAGGGGCACATCCGGCCGGTTGAACAGGCGGAAAGTGGGGGGCTGGTTCCCTAGGCCCCGCGACACCGCCAGGGTGCCGTGGTCTAACGGGTAGAGCCCCGCCGTGTAGCTGGGCAGGAATTTCAAGCCCTCCGGGCTGTGGCCCAACAGGCCGTCGGTGCCCGGCAGGCGGATGAAGCCCCCGTGGGCGTGGCCCGCCAGGGTCAGGTCCACCCCGGACAGGGCGTATTTTTCATAAAGGTTGTTGCGGTGGCTCAGTAAGAGCTGATAGCAGTGGGCCCCCTGCTCCGCCCGGACCTCATTGGCCAACTGCACGATGGTCTTTTGGTCGGCGTAGCCGTTGGGGTCCTCAGCCCCCAAAAGGGCCAGGCGGCTGCCCTCCCGCTCCAGCATCACATAGCGGTTGGACAGGACGGTGACGCCGTTTTCCTCCAGCATGGGCTCCAGCTCCCGGACCACCTTGGCGGCCCACTCATGGTTGCCGGTGACGTAGTAGGTGGGGGCGATCTGGGCCAGGCCCTGGGCCAGAGGGGGCACCATGGATAGCTGCTCCTGCTTGTGGACCAGGTCCCCCACCAGGGCGATCATGTCCGGCTCTAGCCCCTGGAGGAATTGGAATAGCCGCTGGTTGCCGGGGCCGAACTCCTTGCCGTGGATGTCGGTGAGGACGGCGATGCGGTAGCCGGCAAAGCCCTCCGGGGCCCCGGTGACGGTGAGGGTCTCGGTGGACAGCCCGTTCTGCTGCCACCACAGCCACCCCGCCAGGGCGGCCACCGCCACCACCCAACACAGGAAGCGGCGGAAGGGGCGCCGCCGCCGTCCCCTGGCCCGCCGTGGGCCCCTGGGGGCGGGGGGACGCTCCCGCGCCTGCCAGGTCTCGTCCTTAATCATGGTCGATATAGAAGGGCTTCATGAGGCTTTTCTGCTCGGTGGAGTCCTTCTGGCGGCTTTGCGGCAGACTGGGCTTGGGGGGGATGCGCCCCTTCCCCCCGCGGGTGAGCCGCTGGGAGGTCCGCTGCACCGGGGTCGGCGCGCCCTTTTTGGGGGGCTCCCGGCGGCGGGCAGGCTTCTTCTCCGGGGGCAGGACGGTGGCCTTGGCGGGGGCGGCCTCCTTGGGGCCCTTGTCCCTGGCCTTGCCCCGGCCCTTTCGCTTCCCCTCCTGGCGACGGCCTTCCTGGGCCTTGGCGGGGTCGTAGTAGTGGTACACCGGCTTGGCGGAGAGGAGCCGGGCGGTGGCGTCCATGATGACCTCCCCATCCAGGGGGTCCCGGTGGATGGGGGAGACAGGGGTCTCGTCGGGGTCCGGCTGGGCGTCTAAAAATGCCTGCAAGTTCCGCAGGTCCTGCTTGCCGTGGGGCATGGGCCGCCGGGTGGGCTTGGCCTTGGGGGCGGGTGGGGCCGCCGGGGGCGCTTTGGGGGATTTGGCCGGGGGGGCCGTCAGCTTCACAGCGGGCTCTTTGGCCTCCTTGGCCTTCTTCTCCGCCTTGCGCTGGGCGTTGCGCTGCCGGGCGGCCTGCCGTGCCTCATCGTCGTCGGCGTTGATGACCCGGCCCTTGGCGTCCTTCTTGGGGGCCTCAAAGACCTCCATGGGGAAGTCGTGCTGCCGCCGGGGGACGGGCTTTTTCAACAGGCGCTCGATGTCCCGCAGCAGGGGCATCTCCCCATAGTCGCAAAAGGAGATGGCGGTGCCCCCCCGCCCGGCCCGGCCGGTGCGGCCGATGCGGTGGATATAGGTCTCCGGCACCTCGGAGAGGTTGTAGTTGAACACGTGGGACAGCTCTTCGATGTCCAGTCCGCGGGCGGCGATGTCCGTGGCCACCAGCACTTGCAGCTCTCCGGCCTTGAAGCGCCGCAGGCTCTCCTGCCGGGCGGTCTGGGACTTGTTGCCGTGGATGGCGGCGGCGGAGACCCCCCGGCGGGTGAGGTCGCGGGCCACCTTATCCGCCCCGTGCTTGGTGCGGGTGAACACCAAAGCGTTTTTCACCTGCTCCTCCTGGAGGATCTGCACCAGCAGAGAGGTCTTGTTGTTCCGGTCCACCAGGCAGACCTCCTGGCGGATCACCTCCACCGGAGAGGACACCGGGGCGGCGGCCACCTTCACCGGGTCGTGGAGGAGGCTGTCCACCAGGTCTAGGATCTCCGGGGGCAGGGTGGCGGAGAAGAACATGGTCTGCTTCTGCTTGGGCAGCAGGGCGATCACCTTCCGCACGTCGTGGATGAAGCCCATGTCCAGCATCCGGTCCGCCTCGTCCAGGACGAAGATCTCCACCTGGGACAGGTCCAGCAGCTTCTGGTTGCACAGGTCCAGGAGGCGGCCGGGGGTGGCGGTGAGGACGTCCACGCCCTTTTTTAGCCGCTCCACCTGGGGGGCCTGGCCCACGCCCCCGAAGATCACCGCCTCGGTGAGGGGGAGGTTCTTGCCATAGGCGTGGAGGTTGTCGTCGATCTGGATGGCCAGCTCACGGGTGGGGGTGAGGATCAGGGCCCGGACGGCCTTGGGGCCTTTCCGCTCCGAGAGCTGTTGTAAAATGGGCACGCCGAAGGCGCAGGTCTTGCCTGTCCCCGTCTGGGCGCTGCCCAACACGTCCCGGCCCTGGATGCCCGCCGGGATGGCTTTTTCCTGAATGGTTGTGGGTTCCCGATAACCATAGTCCTCCAAGGCGCGGAGGATGGGCTCGTGGATTCCTAGAGACGCAAAGCTCGTCATGAATGTCAAAATTTCCTTTCCTGCGCCCTCGATCCGCAGGGGGGCGCGTTGGGTATGGCGCGGGGGTGTGCGCGGATCAGAATTAGAATGAAGTTCCTTCTTGTTCTAAGAAGTAAGAGGCCTCCATATCCGCCACGGACAGGGCGAAGGCCAGGGGGTATTTCACAAAGGCCCGCCCCACCAGGCGGTTGTCCTCGGTGCCGGAAAAGCCCATGTGCCAGCGGATGGCCATGGCCTCCTCCCGCGTCAGGCGCACGAAGCCGTTGACCACATACACCGACTTCTCCCCGTGGCCGTAGGGCAGGGGGTCCTCGAACTGGAAGGTGGGCACCTGGGTCCACTTCCCGTCGGGGCCCTTGACGTTGCGGGTGGAGGGCTTGTAGCAGCCGATCTTACACACGTCGTGGAGCAGGGACACCAGGGCGATGGATTCCGGGCTGTACTCCAGGCCATAGAGGTCCGTGACCCGCTCCCGCTGGAGGTAGTCCGCCAGGCAGTGGTAGACGTTGAGGCTGTGCTCACACAGCCCCCCGGCGTAGGCCCCGTGGTAGCGGGCGGAGGCCGGGGCGGTGAAAAAGTCGCTTTTGTTGCTCAGGTAGTCCAGCAGGGCGTCGGCGCCCTCCCGGTGGATGTGTTCCTGATACACCTCGATAAATTCTTCTCTTGCCGACATGGGGACGGCCTCCTTTTTTGTGTTGTGGGGTCACTCGTCCAGCTTCAGCACCGCCATGAACGCCTCCGTGGGGAGCTGGACGGTGCCCAGAGTGCGCATCTTCTTCTTGCCCTCTTTCTGCTTTTCCAAGAGCTTCTTTTTCCGGGTGATGTCGCCGCCGTAGCACTTGGCCAGCACGTCCTTGCGCATGGCCTTCACGGTCTCCCTGGCGATGATCTTCCCTCCGATGGCCGCCTGGACGGGGACCTCGAAGAGCTGGCGGGGGATGTTCTCCTTGAGCTTTTCGCAGATCCGCCGGGCGCGGGCGTAGGCCTTTTCCCGGTGGGCGATGAAGGACAGGGCGTCCACCTGGTCCCCGTTGAGCAGCAGGTCCACTTTTACCAGGTCTGAGGGGCGGTAGTCCAAAAACTCATAGTCCAGGGAGGCATAGCCCCGCGTCTTGGCCTTCAAGGCGTCGAAGAAGTCGTAGATGATCTCGTTGAGGGGCATGTGGTAGTGGATCTCCACCAGGTTGGTGTCCAAGTACTGCATGTCCTTGAACTCCCCCCGGCGCTCCTGGCACATGGGCATGATGTTGCCCACGTAGTCTGGAGGGGAGATGATGGAGACCTTCACGTAGGGCTCCCGCTGCTCGGTGATCTGGGAGGGGTCGGGGTAGTTGTGGGGATTGTCCACCCGCAGCTCGCTGCCGTCGGTGCGGGTCACCTGATAGATGACGTTGGGCAGGGTGGTGATGAGGTCCAGGTCAAACTCCCGCTCCAGGCGCTCCTGGATGATCTCCATGTGGAGCATCCCCAAAAAGCCGCAGCGAAAGCCAAAGCCCAGGGCCACGGAGGTCTCCGGCTCGAAGGTCAGGGAGGCGTCGTTGAGCTGTAGCTTCTCCAATGCGTCCCGCAGATCGGGGTACTTGGAGCCGTCCTCGGTGTAGATGCCGCAATACACCATGCTCCGGGCGGGGCGGTAGCCGGGCAGGGGCTCCGCCGCCGGGCGCTCCACGGTGGTGATGGTGTCCCCCACCTGGGTGTCCTTCACGTTCTTGATGGAGGCGGTCAAATAGCCCACCTCTCCGGCGGAGAGCTTGTCGCAGGGCTCTAAGCGGGTGGGCAGGAGCCGGCCGATCTCTACCAAACTGTATGTGGCCCCGGAGGCCATCATGCGCACGGTGTCCGAGAGGGTCAGGCTGCCGTCCATCACCCGGAAGTAGACCACCACCCCCCGGTAGGCGTCATACTGGCTGTCAAAGATCAGGGCCTTGAAGGGGGCCGTGGGGTCTCCGCTGGGGGCGGGGATGTGGTTCACCACGTCCTCCAGCACGTCCCGGATGTTCTGCCCCAGCTTGGCGGAGATGGCGGGGGCGTCCTGGGCCTCCAGACCGATGACGTTCTCCACCTCGGTTTTCACACGGGGCACGTCGGCGGCGGGGAGGTCGATCTTGTTGATCACCGGCCGGATCTCCAGGTCGTGCTCCATGGCCAGGTAGGTGTTGGCCAGGGTCTGGGCCTCCACCCCCTGGGAGGCGTCCACCACCAGCACCGCCCCTTCGCAGGCGGCCAGGGAGCGGGAGACCTCATAGTTAAAGTCCACATGGCCGGGGGTGTCGATGAGGTTGAGGGTATAGCGCTCCCCGTCCAGGGCATCATACTGGATGGTCACGGCGCGGGCCTTGATGGTGATGCCCCGCTCCCGTTCCAGGTCCATATTGTCCAAGAGCTGGTTCTCCATCTCCCGTTCGGAGACGGCGTTGCACAGCTCCAGCAGCCGGTCGGCCAGGGTGGACTTACCGTGGTCGATGTGGGCGATGATGGAAAAATTACGGATGTTGGATTGTTCCGTCATGTTGCTTCCTCCTAACTGCGCTGCCGCCGGGGCGGTGGGCGCTTTAGTGCTTGCCCTCCTGGGCCAGGGCCTCAGACAGGCGCAGAAACAGGGGGGCCAGGGCTGGGTCGCTCCGGCACAGCTGTGCCCAGGCGTTGCCCAGGGCCTGACCGGTGCGCAGGAGCAGCTGTTCCGAGCCCTCCGCATCCTCCGGCGGCGGCTTGGGGCCGCTGCGCTCCCCGGTGCGCCCCAGGAGATAGTCCGCTGAGACCTGATAGTAGTCGCAGGCGCGGGCCACAAAGGCCAGGCCCGGCTCCCGGATCCCATTCTCGTAGTGGGACAGGAGGGCCTGGGATACCTCCAACGCCTGGGCCGCCTGCCGTTGGCTGACCCCTTTCTCGCGGCGCAGCCGGGACAGCGCCTGGGAAAATGTACCGTGCATGGGTTCCCTCCTTTAACAATCCGTATTATTATACCCGCTGGAATATAGCGTGTAAAGGGTTCCTGCAAAAAAATTCTGGACGAATCCGTGGCGCTTCTAAGAAAAGCGCCCAAAGGGGCCAAAATCTCTGAAAAGCGCCCCCTTGACGAATGGGGCTGGGGCTTTTATCCTGGAATCGTTACCAGTTTGTAACAGTTTTGTAGTTTTATCCCACCACAAAGGAAAGGAGCAAGCTTGTGAAGAAGAACGGCTTTTCCAAGGACGCTGGACGGGAGGCAGAGCGTCCACCCTACCAGCTCTCAGAGCACCCCCTTCCCCTCCCGGCAGCCCTGGAGGGGCGGCGGCGGCGCAAGGACGTGGCGGCGGGCTTCCTTTTGGGGCTCACGGGCCTGTCGGCGGCGGGGGCGCTGCTGGTGTCCAGCTGTACCCTGTGCTACGCGGTGACCACCGACGGCGGGCAAGTGGCCTACATCCAGGGGGCGGAGACTTACCAGCAGGCGGTGGAGCGGGTGGAGGAACAGGTCTCCGCCATCCTCCAAACGGACTACGCCTACCAGGACGCCCAGGTGCACCTGACCATCGCCCCCAAGGAGACCATCCAGGACCCCGGCCAGCTGGCCGACTCCCTGATGGACACCGTGGAGCAGGTCCAGGCGGCCTATGTGCTCATGGTCGACGGCACCCTTGTGGGGGCCTGCCTGGAGGAGGGGGAGGTCCAGGGGGCCCTCCAGCAGGTGAAGGACCACTACAGCGGCCCCTCTACCGCCGCCGTCTACTTTGGCAATGCGGTGGAGGTGGTGCTGGACTACCTCCCCAGCGGGACCCCCATCCTCACCGGGGAGGAATTGACCCAGCAGCTCCTGGGCCAGGAGGAGGTCCAGGCGGTGTTCGCCCCGGAGGGGGGACAGGCTGAGCCTGTCCCGAAGCTGGCGGTGTACACCGAGGAATTGGAGACCTATACCGCCCAGATCCCCCCGGAGGAGGAGCGGATCGACGACCCCAGCCTGCTGGTGGGGGAGCGGGTCCAGCGCCGGGAGGGGGTCCCCGGCAAGGAGCAGCGCACAGACCGGGTGATCTACCGCTGCGGGGAGGAGACCCAGCGGGAGAACCTGTCCACCATCCCCGTCCTGGCCCCGGTGTCCACCCAGATCGCCGTGGGCACCGGCCAGGGGGTGGAGGGGGCCCAGGGGCGCTTCCTCTGGCCCTGTATGGGCAGCGTCACCTCTGGCTTTGGCAGCCGGGACATCTTCGGCTCCACCAGCTTCCACCGGGGGGCGGACATCGCCGCCGCCCAGGGCAGCACCATCGTGGCCTCTGCCGATGGTACCGTGACCTGGGCCGGGGAGAAGGGGACCTATGGCAACCTGGTAAAGATCGACCACGGCAACGGCTATGTGACCTACTACGCCCACTGCTCCCAGCTGTTGGTCCAGGCAGGGGACCAGGTGGTCCAGGGCCAGACCATTGCCCAGGTGGGGGCCACCGGACGAGCCACCGGGCCCCATTGCCACTTTGAAGTGCTGTGGCAGGAGGAGCCCATTGACCCCTTGCAGTGTTTGCCCTAAGGGGAGACGAGCCGCCTTTCGGAGACGTGGGTTCCGAAGGGCGGCTTTTTCGCGCCTGGGCTTGCGAAACCCAGGGCCGGTGGGGTATAATAAAAAAAAGGAGGTGCGCCCATGGCGAATTTAGACCATAACCTGGCGTTCCAGGAGGCGCCTTGGGAGGAGCTTATCGACGGTGATGTCGTCCTCATGTCCCCGCGGCCCGCAGTGAACCATAATTTCGTCGCTGGAAATATCTATCGTATTTTTTCCAACTATCTGCACGGAAAGCGCTGCACGCCATTTCCTGACGGGACGGATTTATATTTGACAGAGAAAGACCGTTTCGTCCCCGATGGGATGATCGTCTGTGACCGGGATAAGATCGCCCCAGATGGCGTCCACGGCGCGCCGGACCTGGTGGTGGAGGTCCTGTCTCCCAGCACGGCCAAATACGACCGAAACCACAAACGGGAGGTCTATGAACGCTGTGGGGTCCGGGAGTACTGGATCGTCAGCCCCAACGATAGAACTGTGGAGCAGTATTTCCTCCAGGATGGGCACTTTGTTACCCATGAGGTTTACGTGCTCCACCCCGACTGGTTCTTGGCACGCTTGACTCAGGAGGAACGCGCAGCTGTGATCACCACCTTCCAGTGCAGCCTATACGACGATTTGGACATCCACTTGGAGGATATCTTTTACCGTTTAATATGAAAAAAGCCGCTCCGATTGGGGCGGCTTTTGTTAGAATAGGTCACTATGGGTACCCGTACGCATAAGGTCCAGAACAAGGCGGTCTGTATCCACATGATAGATGAGCAGCCAGTCGGGCTGCAAATGGCATTCCCGCATATTTTTATATTGTTTCGACGCCACCGATGGGTGGTCCCGGTACTGGGCGGGCAAGGGCTGTTCCTGGGCCAGCAGTGCGATCACCTGGCGGAGAAGGGATAGGTCGTAGCCCCGCTTTTTTGCCAGGCGGTAATCCCGGCGGAACTGGGTGTGGTATTCAATCTGGAGCATCCAAGTCCTCCATCAGGGCATCCACGGAGGCAAAGGGGCCGTGGAGGTTGCGGCGGTTCAGGGTATCCTCCATCACCTCCAGGGTCTCCCAACTGGGCCGGTCCGTGATCTCGAAGGGGATCCTGTGCTCCCGGAGCACGGATTTCACAAAGAGGTTTACGGCGGCGGAGGCAGTCAGGCCGATGCTGGAGCAGAAGGCGTCAAACCGCCGGCGGGTTTCTTCGTCCATGCGTACATTCAGTGTGGTTTGCTTCATGGTGAACTCCCCCCAATTTGTTTTTCACATTGTAGCACGATCCATGGACAATGTCAACGCAAAGGCGGCAGGGCAACATTACCCAGAAAAACTATATGTTTTACACAACCCCACCCCCCACATTTTTCCCCACTTCGTCAGATTTCTCCTTGACATTTGCGCCGATTTGTCGTAAATTATTGGGTAACAAGCGAACAACACAAAGACGATGAAGAGAAGAGTACCCTGGGAGCTACGGCACAGAGAGCCCTACACTGGTGGGAGAGGGCGCGGAATGCCTGGGGGAAGATGGCCTCGGAGTCTCGCACCGACCGGGAGCAATCCCGCAGGCTGCGACGGGTGCGCCCGTCATTGCGCAAGGGTGTGTCAGCACCCGGAGAGGCCGGGGTCCGTGAGGGGTCCGGCAAACCAAGGTGGTACCACGGCGATACAGTCGTCCTTGACAGCGGTTCAAGGGCGATTTTTTTATACCAGACAGAAAGAAGGGAACGCTGTGCGCGACGATTCCATACAAGTGCAAGAGACCAAGGGCTCTAGCGGGGCGTCCATCCAGATCCAACATTTGAATAAGACCTTCGGCGCCGGACCCAGCCAGGTCCAGGCCCTGGGGGACATCAACCTGGACATCCGCCCAGGGGAGATCTTTGGCATCATCGGCCTGTCCGGGGCGGGGAAGTCCACCCTGGTGCGGTGCATGAACCTCCTGGAGCGCCCCACCTCCGGGAAGGTCCTGGTGGAGGGACGGGACATCACCCAGCTCTCCATCCGGGAGCTGCGCCGGGCCCGGCAATCCATCAGCATGATTTTCCAGAGCTTCAACCTGCTCATGCAGCGCACCGCCCTGGAGAACATCTGCTTCCCCCTGGAGCTGGCGGGGATGAAGGGGACGCAAGCCAGGGAAAAGGCCCGGAGCCTGCTGAAACTGGTGGGCCTGGCGGAGCGGGAGAACGCCTACCCCGCCCAGCTCTCCGGGGGCCAGAAGCAGCGGGTGGCCATCGCCCGCGCCCTGGCCACGGACCCCAAGGTGCTGTTGTGCGACGAGGCAACCTCCGCCCTGGACCCCTCCACCACCCAGTCCATCCTGGAGCTGCTCAAGGAGCTGAACCAGAAGCTGGGGGTGACCATGGTGGTCATCACCCACCAGATGAACGTCATCGAGGCGATCTGCCATCGGGTGGCCATCCTGGACGGGGGCGTGGTGGCGGAGGAGGGCAACGTGGCCGACATTTTCGCCAACCCCAAGAGCGCCATCGGCCGCCAGTTCGTCTACCCCGACGGGGTGCAGATCCCAAAACTCACCAGCACCAAGGTGGTGCGGGTGGTGTTCAACGGCGGCTCCTCCTACGAGCCCCTCATCGCCTCCCTGGCCATCGACTGCGGGGTGAAGGTGAACATCTTAGGGGCCGACACCCGGAACATCGACGGCAAGGCCTTCGGCTCCATGCTCTTGGGCCTGCCCAAGGACGAGGGTGAGGCCGGAAAAGCCCTGCGCTATCTCCGCGGTCAAGCGGATATCACAGTAGAGGAGGTGCCCGCAGATGTTTGAAGCCCTCGGCGCCTTTTGGGCGGAATACGGGACCATCTTGCTCCAAGGGACCCGCGACACCTTGATTATGACCGTCGTGGCCACCATCTTTGCCTATATCCTGGGGGTGCCCATCGGGGTGTTCCTGGTGATCACCCAGCCCCATGGGATCTGGCCCAACAAGGTGGTCAACCGGGTCCTGGGTTGGATCGTCAACATCGGTCGCTCCCTGCCCTTCATCATCCTGATGATCTTGGTGATGGGCTTTACCAAGTTCCTGGTGGGCACCAAGTTGGGGGTCCGGGGGGCCACGCCGCCCCTGGTGATCTCCGCCGCTCCCTTTATCGCCCGCATGGTGGAGACCTCCCTGATGGAGGTGGACGCCGGGGTCATCGAGGCCGCCCAATCCATGGGGGCCAGCGTGCCCCAGATCGTGCGGAAGGTCTACCTCCCGGAGGCCAAGCCCTCCCTGATCCTGGGGGGGTCCATCTCCACCATCACCATCCTGGCTTACACCGCCATGGCCGGTGCCATCGGCGCGGGGGGCCTGGGGGACCTGGCCATCCGCTATGGCTACCAGCGGGGCGTGGACTCCATGCTCTGGGCCACGGTGATCCTCATCATCATCCTGGTGCAGATCATCCAATCCGTGTTCAGTTTGCTGTCCACCAAAACGGACAAGCGTCTGAGATAAACGAGCCTCCGGGCTCCCAAACATTTTCTTGAAGGAGGAACCAAAATGAAAAAGATCCTTGCATTGCTCCTGGCCCTGACCATGGCCCTGGCCCTGGCTGCCTGCGGCACCACCCCCGCCCCCGCCGAGGAAGAGGGCAAGACCGACGAAACCAACAACGGCGAGGCCGTCACCCTGCGGGTGGGCGCTTCCCCCACCCCCCACGCTGAGATCCTCAAGCAGGTGGTGGAGCCCCTGAAGGAACAGGGCATCACCCTGGAAATTGTGGAATATGGCGACTATGTGGTCCCCAACACCGCCGTGGAAGAGGGGGAGGACGACGCCAACTACTTCCAGCACACCCCCTATATGGAGAGCCACAACGCCAAGAATGGCACCCATCTGGTGGCCGTAGCCGAGCTGCACTATGAGCCCATGGGCATCTATGCCGGCAAGTGCGACAGCCTGGAGGCCCTGCCCGACGGCGCCACCATCGCCATCCCCAACGACCCCACCAACGAGGGCCGCGCCCTGTTGCTGCTGGAGTCCCAGGGCCTCATCACCCTGAAGGACAGCACCAACCTGGAGTCTACCCCCAACGACATTGCCGACAACCCCAAGAACCTGAAGTTCTCCGAGATGGAGGCCGCCATGCTGCCCCAGACCGTGGAGGACGTGGACCTGTCCGTCATCAACTCCAACTATGCCCTGGAGGGTGGCTTTGACCCCACCAAGGACGCCCTGGCCATTGAGACCTCCGACACCACCCCCTACCCCAACGTCCTGTGCGTGAAGGAAGGCAACGAGAACAACGAGGCCATTCAGGCCCTCATCAAGGCCCTCAAGACCGACGAGGTGCGCAGCTTTATCGAAGAGACCTACAAGGGCGCTGTGGTGCCCCTGTTCTGAGAAAAGAACTGTGATAACAGCGAAGCGGCACATGGAACTACGCCATGTGCCGCTTTTGTGCGCTTATTTTGCGTTGAGAAAAGGTCGTTTTGGGACTGTGTTATGGGGTTTAGCAAAAGTATGTTATTTGGCCAAAGTGCGCACACCAACGGGCCTCGATTTCCTGATAACGTGCTTCAATGACCCGCATGATATCCCGAAGGATTCGGTCAGGAATACGGGACTTATTGTGGCATAGGTAGCATTTTCCGGTGGAGGTGATCCAAATTTTTGTCGCATTGGGATTGGCTCGTTCTGCAACGTGAACGTGGATCGGCTCCAAGGGATCACTCTCGTTGGACCAGAAAAAAATAGTGTAGGGGCCGACCTTAAAGATTTGAGGCATTCATCAGCCCTCCCCGTTGGGAAAACTCTAAAATCAGATGAGCGGTGGAGCGGATGACCTCGTCGTATCTGTCCAACTCCTCCTGACAAAAGCCGTTGATCTCTTCCCACTGATAGCCGGGGACCCAGCAAACGGCGTTGTGGAAAAAATCCTTTTCATCGGGCTTCTCAACATAAACCTTCACCCGGCCATCTGGTTTCATTTCAGAATGAACGATTTCAGCTTGGTCATCTAGGGTCATAAAGGGATACATCATCAGTGGGACCCTCCTTGTCAATTCGTTTTTCAGTTTCTTGTCTCTCTGAACGGCTTCACAGGGAAAGCGCTTGGTCACGATTCATGCAGTTTCTCCAGCGCTTGGGAAAGGGAACGGAAAAGCCCCAAGTGTGCCGCCTGGATCCGCTGAAAAACCAGGGCAGCCGTGTTGTCGTCGTATAGGTAAGAGGTGAGGTTGTGGTCCTCCAGGAGCTTGAGCCAGCCCTCCTGGTCGGCAATCAGCCCATCGGCATAGGCCTTGCGCATCACGGCCTTTGGGCTGTTGATCTCCGTGTAGCCCTGGTCCAGGAGGTATGCGCGGGCGGCCTTCCAGGCCAGTTCGGTGCAAAACTCAAAACGCTGGATGACACCGTCCCGGACGACAGAGCTTTGGGTGGTGCCGTATTCCTCCAGGGCCTCCTCCAGGCGGGCCAGGGCGTCTTTTAGCTTGTCGCGTTTTTCCTTGCTTCGCTCCATGAGAATGACACCATCCTTTTCGATGTTGGCCAAAAGCGCGGGGGACGTGTGGGGGGAGATGTGGACGAGATCAAAGCTCAGCAGGGTGGGCAAGTCGTCGATCTCGGACCAAAAGAGGGCATGGTTTTCCTGCGGCATCCCGTAAATGGCCAGGTCGATGTCGCTGGTTTGGCGGTGGTCGCCTCTGGCGCGGGAGCCGAAGAGGATGAGCTTTTCCGCCTGGTACCTTGCCGCCAAGGCGAGCAGCGCGGGACAGAGGCCGGATAAGTTTTGTTCCACTGTGTTCGCAGGCTTCAACGGCGCCGTCCCCCTTGTGATAGGATAGCAATAGTATAGGGCAACGGCGGAAGAAAAGCAAGTCGAAAGGGAGGGGAGAACTGATTCATAGTTTCCCTTTTGTAAAGGGATATATAGAAGAACAAAGGCTTAAAAATGTATTGTGTTGTGGGGACAAGTAGGTATAATGTAGAGGAAAGGAGCTGTCCCAAGGGAAAGGGCTGCTGGGTGTCCTGCCCGGTAAGACATTGGTGCAACCGATCAAAATCTGTCAGATTTTCACAATATTCTATGAAAGAAAGCTTTTTTTCAAAAGTTTTCAAAAATTGTGTCCACTTTTGGCCTGTTGGAGGAATATATAGACAGAAGCTTCAATCAAGGTGCCCATTTCGCGGCGGGCGAGGGAGGGATGCGAATGAAACTTTTTTCCACATCGTAGTAAAGAGGACTGTCTACAAAGGAGGAAATGATGATGCGTAAGAAAAGGATTTTGACAGGGATTCTCAGCTTGGCTTTTTGTTTTTCGATGCTCTTTGCTATGTCGGCAACAGCGTCTGCTTCGGGGAGTGGAGAAGGCGCTGGAGGGATTTGGGCTATTTATGATGGTTCATTTTCCAAGGCATGGCAATTGTATCACTCTGGAGACTCAGGTCGCGCAAGTTTAACCTATGGCTACAATACCTTTGCGGTTCATGAGGACTATGCTTGGGCAAATCATAGTACGAAAAAACATCGAGCGGCAGTTGCCAGGAACAACCAAACGTATAAGGGGACAGAAAAGGTTGCAGGAACTGTTTCGAAAAAGGAAATACCGCACATGACACCTGAAGTTGCCTATTATTGCTTCTTCTAACAAATTCCCGCCGTAACATGGCTTTTCCGCCATGTTACGGCGGGCAATCAAAAATAGATGGAGGTGAGGAATTGAGAAGGGCCAAATATGGAATGAGTATCGCGCTGATTTTTGTGGTATTGGTTCTCATTGGGGAAATTTATACATGGTATGTCATTTCTTTTTACTCCAGGTTTCCGTCCACGACGCTATATTTACAAGAGGGTCAGCAGAAACAGGATATGCTGGAAGACGTAAAAGCCGCAGCGGCAGAGACTGGGATTGAGGTGTTTATTGCTGACACGAAAACCGACAACAGTTTTTCGTTTATAATTGAAGTATACGGGACAGACCACGCGAAAGAAAAATTAAAGGAAAAAATGATTCGTCCAGGAGTGTTTCAGAGCATTATTCTTGGAAATTTAACCGTCAACTATGCTTCGCTGGACCAGGTTCCAGAGGATGTTACCCCTACTTATTTTTATTTGTTGGGAACCTATGAGGAGAATGTTCTCTTCAAACAACAGTTGGTTGATAAATATGCCGGGAACTTCCCCCAAGAAATCAGGGGTGTCGATGAGGATCGTTTGGAAATCATAGGGCTATGGGCCATCATCTATACCTTCCTGTTGCTGCTATCCATGTATGAGGTTGCGATGCTCCGAAAGGAGGGCGTGGTGCGGATGATTTCCGGGGAGCCCCTGACCGCATTTGTCTGGTCGAACATGAAAAAGGATGCGGTAGCATTTACATCAATTCTCCTTATATTGCTCTGTATCACAGGCCTCTTTGCGGAAATCAAATACCATATTGGAATCACAATCATCCTATTCCTTGTGTTTATCGGGCTCAACGCACTGTTGCATCTGCAAATGCTAAAAATCGACTTTAGAAGGGATGTTTCCTCCAATCAAAGCGCAAAAAAGGTGCTAAAAATAAGTTATGTCTATAAATTTGTTGTCATGTTAATTGCAATCCTTATGCTGAATGGAACGCTGGGCCTTATCAAGAGTGGCACGGACTGCTACCGGCAAGGAGATTTTTTCCAAAGTTATCGCGGCTATTATTATTTTAACCCTGCAAGTCCCGATACCTATGTAGTCCAAGGGAAGGCGTGGGATATCAACCTGAGGGAAGATCTGTTCGAAGAACGGAATCGCCTTGTCTTGGTTAACTTGGAGGGCTTTTCGGAAAATGAGTGCTATGTTTATGCCGATGACAGTGCAAAAACATATTTAGAGGGACAAATTCCAGAATTAAAAACCATGCGCTTAGAACAAAAATTATATATTCTCATTCCAGAAAAATATAAAAACAACGATTCCATAATAGCGGACGCATTGGGAACCTGGGAAGGATATTATTCGGGCTCTTATGACTATGAAGTGATCGAATGTAAGCGGACCAATAGCATCGCCATGAAAATCACCGGGATGACAGTTACAAGTTCCATCCAAAAAGACACTATTATCCTTTATAATAATCTTGGCGCAGCAAGCTACGATGCCTTTTCTAATTTTGGGTATATTCTGGAAAATGCTTTGCTGGAAGTCAACGCCCAGGAGCGGGAGGACCTGGAAGCCAGAGGCATCGTCAACTACTTCACCAACGCCCAGGAAAACTATTTCTTCCAGTTGGAAGGTGCCAAGCGGAACATGATTGCGGGGATCATATTCTCTGTCTTGATCTTAGCCATCAACCTGGTCATTCTCAGAAGCATGGTATTTTATGATTATAAGATCAACGCCGTGGAGTTGACGCTGAAAAAGCTGTTTGGGTATGGGGCTCTTGGGAGAAACTGGAAGCCGGTACTACTCTCCTTGGGTTCCGCCGCCCTTGCCGTCTTCATCAGCTGCCTGGTGCGATATCTCCTGGGACGGGAAGGGATGGTTTACAATGTAGTTGGCGGCGCGGTGATGTTAGGGATCGATTTGTTGTGTTCGCTTCACTATATGCGCAAGATGGAGCGGGTCAATATGAACCGGATTTTGAAGGGAGGGAGCCTATGATTGCCATTACAGGGCTGAACAAAGCCTATGGGGAACATCAGATTTTCCAAGATTTCTCCTTGACCATCCCAACGGGAGAGATGATCGTCCTTTCCGGGGAGAGCGGGTCGGGGAAAACCACTTTGCTACATATCATCGGGGCCCTGGAACCCTTTGACGGCGGACAAGTGATGGTGGATGGCATTGATATCAATGCCCCCAAAACCCACCGGGACTATTTCGCCAACAAGGTGGGGTTTCTGTTTCAGAATTTTGTCCTCATTGAGGACATGACGGTGCGGAAGAATTTGAACCTGATCCGGAAAAGCAACGCTTCGGGGATTTCCATCGAGGAAGCCCTGGACTATGTTGGCCTTGAGGATAAGATCGACCAAACGGTGTATGAGTTATCCGGTGGGGAGCAGCAGCGGGTGGCCCTGGCGCGGCTGATGGTCAAGAAATGCGACATCATATTGGCGGATGAGCCCACGGGGTCATTGGACCGGAAAAACGCCGAACGTGTTCTCTCCATTTTAGAGGACTTCCATCAAAAGGGAAAAACTGTCGTAATCGTAACCCACGATGAGGGGATTAAAAACCGTGGTTGGCGGGTGGTGGAATTATGAAAAAACGTTCAAAAAAATGGATCATCCTGCTGGTTCTTGTGGGGATGTTTGCCATCTATAACTTAGTTTGGGGTTTGATCGTGTGGAATACATATCATGGCTTCATTGAAGGAATGGAAGAAATCTATTCCCATCAAACCTATGTTATCAATGAGCGGGATGGCTATACGTATAATGTAAAGCTCCCAGATTATTTGAGCTTTACAGGAAACCTGGGGATTCAGCCCTATCAATTCGGTGATTGCGCATTGATTATTTGGCCGGGAATTTTTAAGGAAACAACCTTTGGCGCATTGATTCCTGACAAGGATAGTAAGGGCCACATGGTGATGCTCACTGCGGACGGAATGCCAGAGGAGAACGCATCGGAGCAGATCAAACAGTTGGTGTCGGAAAACCGGGAGAAGCTGGACACGCTGTTTGAGAAGGCCAGAGAGCAGTGGGACTATTAGCTCCCTAGTGTTTCAACAAAGGGGCCGCAACGTGGTTGTTGCGGCCCCTTCGTTCTGTTTGTGGGATATTTTAGCTTGGTGCCCCCAGGCGCAGGGTGATTTCCACATCCCCCCGTCCCAGCACCTGTAGCATCTCCTCCCGGCTCACGCCGTTGAGCTTCCCCAAGCGGGTGAAGTTCCAGTGGTTGGTGCCATAGTATAGCACCAGTTGATTCCCCTGGTAGAGGATCAGGTCCCCGGTCTGGGCGTCGATGGGCGCATCGTTGGTGGGGAGGTCGAAGCCCAGGGGGCCCACCTTTTCCATACTGTTATAGTCCTCCATGGAGAGGGTGAGGGGCCCTTGACCCAGGCGCTCTTTCAAGGCGGCGGTGGAGGAGTTCTCCACCAGGGTGGCAGTCCAAGTGCTGCCGTTTGCTTCGATGGTCATGAGATTGGTCCCCTCCTCTGTGGATGGCGTTTCGGGGGTGGTGGGCAGGTCCAGCCCCTCCACCCAGGCCTGCACGCTGCTCTGAGAGGCCCCGCCGGAGAAGCGCTGGCCGGTGACCCAGTTGGCCCCCTGGGGGATGTCCCGGATGCCGGCGTCGCTGTAGCCGCTGCCACCGGAGGTGCAGAAGGGGACCACCGTCTTGCCCTGGAGGTCATGGGCTTCCAGGAAGCTGTAGATGATCTTGGGAGGCTGGCCCCACCAGATGGGGTAGCCCAGGAACACCACGTCGTATTCCGCCAGGTTTTCCACCTGACCGGCCAGGGCCGGACGGGTGGCGGGGTCCTGCTGTTCCCGGTTGGCCCGGCAGTCGTCGTTGCTATAGTTCAGGTCAGCGGCGGTGTAGGGCTGGGCGGGGGTGATCTGGTAGAGGGTGGCGCCGGGAAGAGCGGCCTGGATGTGTTGGGCGATGTTGGCGGTGTTGTTGGTGCAGGAGAAGTAGGCGATGAGCACCTTCCCCTCTGCTGGGTCGGGGGTGCTGTTGGTGGCGAGGTTTCTCAGGATCGCCGCCACCTCCGCCCGCGTGGCGGTGCCCTGGGGGTCGAAGCGGTTGCCCGCCTTGCCGCTGACGGCCGGGCTCCCCGCCTGACGGTACAGGGCGGTGGAGAGCATGGCGCGGGTCATGCTGCCCTGGGGGTCGAAGTGGGTGGGGGAGGTGCCGGTCATGAGGCCCTGTTGCTGGCAGTAGGTGACGGCGTCGTAAAACCAGTCGCCGGGGGTCACGTCGGCGTAGCCGCTGGGGTTCTCTACCTGCTGCGCCGGGGCGGCACAGGCGGTGGTGCCCAGGCCCAGCAGGAGCACCAGGGAGAGCAGGGCGGCGGTGGATTTTCTCAGGTTCATAAAGGGACTCCTTTCCTATCATGGTGTGTGCTGTTGCGCCCATTGCTCTGCCGCCTTTTCCACACAGGCGATGGCGTTGAGGCTCCGGGGATAGCCGATGTAGGGCAGGCACTGGGAGATGACTTTGCGCAGGAATGCCACATCCTGGCCCAGGAGCATGTTTGCCCTGGCGTGGGTGGTGAGCTGGGGGTCGCAGCCCCCCTGGGCGGAGAGGAGGCAGAAGGTGATGAGCTCCCGCTGGGGCAGGTCCAGGCCGGTGCGGGTGTAGTAGTCCCCAAAGCAGTTGGCCGCCAGCCAGCGGTTGATGTGGTTTTGCTTCCAGGCCTCCAGCATGTGGGGGCCGAAGATGGCCGCCTGGGTCTCCGCGCCCCGTTCCAGGCGGTCCTCCAAGGTGGTGGTGGCCTGTCCCGGCAGGGGGAGGGCCACGCCGCGGGCGGTCAAGATGGCGTTGGTGGCGGTGAGGAAGGGTTTCACCCGTCCCCAACCCAGGTAGTCCACAGCCTGATAGACCAGTTCCTTTACCATCACCGGTGTGAGGCCCGCCTCCAGGGCCTGGGGGAGCTGGTCCTGGAAGGCCTCCAAGCCCTGACAGCCCAGGAGGGTGGCCAGGATGGCCAGGTGGCGGGTGGGTTCCGGGAGCTGTTGGCCGGGCTCCTGGGGAACCTCTTCTACCATAAAGTGGTCCAAGCGGGCCATAAATTCCGGGTCGGTTTTGTAAAAATCCATGTTGCCGTCTCCTTTCCCTGTCTCAGGACAGCGCTTCGTAATGGGCTTCGTCCACCGGCTCCAACCATTCGTTGGCTGTCTCCTCGCCGGGGACCTCCACGGCGATGTGGGCGAACCAACTGTCCTTCTTGGCTCCGTGCCAGTGCTTTACCTCTGGGGGGATGGTGATGACCATCCCCGGCTCCAGGCTCACCGGGGCCCGGCCCGCCTCCTGATACCAGCCGCTGCCGGCGGTGCAGATCAGCAGCTGACCGCCGCCGTGTTTGGCGTGGTGGATGTGCCAGTTGTTCCGGCAACCCGGCTCGAAGGTCACGTTGGCCAGAAACACCGGGGTCTCACCGGGGACGGTAAGGGGGTTCAGGTAGGAATTGCCGGTGAAATATTGGGCGTAAGCGCTGTTCTCCTGGCCCAGGCCGAAGAGGTTTTCTTGGGCAAAGGCGGTGCCATCCATGGTTTTCATGCTCCATCGCTCCTTTTGGTGTTGTTGTAGTCAGTATAGCGAAGGGGAGGGGAAATGTCTAATACTTATTTTTCATGGGTTTCTATCGTGAAAAAGCATAGGTAGACGAAAAAATGAGGCCGCCCTTCCCAGTGGAAAGGCGGCCTCGCCGCAGTTAAATTAAAATGGCTGACGTATCCCTATGGGTGAGAACTTAGCACTTCTCAAAGATGGCAGCCACGCCCAGACCGCCGCCGATGCACAGGGTAGCCAGGCCCTTCTTGGCGTCGGGACGCTTCATCATCTCGTGGAGCAGGGTGACGATGATGCGGGCGCCGGAGCAGCCGACGGGGTGGCCGATGGCGATGGCACCGCCGTTGACGTTGACCTTGGACATATCAAACTCCAGCTCGCGGGCCACAGCGATGGACTGGGCAGCGAAGGCTTCGTTGGCCTCGATGAGGTCCATGTCGTTGATGGTCAGGTTGGCCTTGGACAGAGCCTGACGGGAAGCGGGGATGGGGCCGGTGCCCATGATCTTGGGGTCCACGCCGCCCTGGCCCCAGGAGATGACCTTGAACAGGGGCTTCAGGCCATACTTGTCCACAGCTTCCTTGGAAGCCAGGATGATGGCGGCAGCGCCGTCGTTGATGCCGGAGGCGTTGCCGGCGGTGACGCGCTTGATGCCGATGTTGTCGGCGGAGGGGGTCATGTGGGTGGCCTCGAAGGTCATGTCCACCTTGTCCTTGGTGTTGTCGTCGGAGTTGGCAAAGGCGCCCTTCAGGGAGCCCAGCTTCTCCAGAGTGGTCTCACGGGGATCTTCGTCGGTGTCGAAGACGAATTCCTTCTTCTTCTGCTTCACGGTGACGGGAACGATCTCGTCCTTGAAGCGGCCAGCCTGGATGGCAGCCATGGCCTTCTTCTGGGAGTTGAAGCCGAACTCGTCCAGCTCCTCACGGGTGATACCCCAGATGTCGCAGATGTTCTCGGCGGTGGTGCCCATGTGGTAGTTGTTGTAAGCATCCCACAGGCCGTCCTTGATCATGGTGTCGATGAGGGTGGTGTTGTTCATGCGGGCGCCCCAACGAGCGGAGGGGATGGCGTAGGGGGCAGCGGACATGTTCTCGGTGCCGCCGCACATCAGCAGGTCGGCATCGCCAGCCTGGATGGCGCGGGCACCCTCGATGACGGACTTCAGGCCGGAGCCGCAGACCATGCTCACGGTGTAGGCGGGGACCTTCAGGGGCACACCGGCCTTGACAGCGCACTGACGGGCCACGTTCTGACCCTGGGCGGCGGAGAGCACGTTGCCGAACATGACCTCGTCCAACCACTCACCCTTGACGTTGCCGCGCTTGAGGGCCTCGGCGATGACGGTGGCACCCAGGTCGGCAGCGGGGATATCCTTCAGGCTGCCGCCGAACTTACCCACTGCGGTACGGCAGGAGCTGATGACATATACTTCTCTCATGTGAATCGAACCTCCAAACAATATTTGCGGCCGCTGGGACCGCGAAAATGGACGATACATTTACCGAAATATTATACCGGGCAAGGGCACAAAAATCAACCGCTTTTTCTAAATTCTCGGAACTTTCTTGTGAGCATACGATATACCGCAGCGTATCACGGGTTAGGGTACCCCGCTTGGGGGCTTCGCGGTGCGAAATAGCCTTTGATACAGTTGGGGTTACGGATGCAAAGCTGAATATGCGTGCGTTCATAGAACGCAGACCCCGCATAGGGCGGGCCACCTTCTGTGAAAACGCCGCGCACGGAGTCAAATTCTGCCTTTCCCTGGCTACGGTTGAACTCATGGATCTGCTGAATGACGGCACAATCCAAGTCTCGCAGCAAAATATCGTTCCCCTTTTTAGACTGCCGGTTTTGGGGGAGGGGGATGCCAACTAAGGCGCAGGTATCTTTTAGCAGAGCATACCCGCTGCGTAGGATATCGGAACCTGCACTATCCGTCAAGTTTAAGCAATATCCCAAGTCGAGGACAGCGCCAACCACAGCGGCTTGCTCCCTGCCGTTTCGGGCTACCGCCCATGCATAGGCGCGGGCGAAATTTTGCTCCCAGAAGTAGATGCCGCTGCCTAGCCAATCGTAGACGTTATTGCTGGCTTTCAACGTGCCGCCCTCTTTGATTACTTCATCAAATACTTTTTTGCTGCATCCATGAAACCCCAGTACAAGATTTGGGAGCTTTTGATACACGATCACTCACTCCCAAGACACGATTTTTTCTTTCCGCTTTCCATCCTCATCCACAACGCCCATGCGGCGCAGAGCATCCAGCGCCTCCTGCTTTGCCTCTTGCGACGCGGTGGGTTCTTCTCTGCGTGCGTTGAGATAGCTTTGCATACTCAATGCCAGCTCGCTTTCACGGGTCAGATACTGCGCAGTAGCCAACATAGTATCTACCTCCTGTTTCTCTTGTTTGTTCATCGCTGCGTTCACCTCAGGAGAATTGTACCCAATTCGCCAAGGAGAATGACAGCGAAAGCGGCTGTATACCTTTTCTATCATTTTAGCACACTTTTAGACAAGTGCCTATACCTCATGGGTCAAAAATACAGAAATATCGGGAGAAGTATCCTACAGTTTGGACAAGCTGGGAGAAAAAAGGAGGCGCTCAATACCGCGCCTCCAAGTGTTCGATCAAACTGGCAATACAATGCTCACTGCTGGGCGGCAAAATCACCGCCCCCCAGTCCTTCAACTCCGCGTAACAATCCGCCGGGGCGAAGGGCACGGCGGCCACCTCCAGCATGGGCAGATCATTCAAGCCATTGCCCACGCAATAGAGATTCTCTCCCTGCACCCCCAAATGTTGGGCCAGGCGCTGCACCGAGGTCCCCTTATTGGCCCCCTTGGCGGTGACCTCCAAGAGCACGGGGTTGGAAAATGTCACCTCATACAAATCCCCCCAAGTGGCGAGCAGCTCAGCTTGGATCTGTTGCAAATAAGCGCTGTCCAAGTGCTGGAGGATCACCTTGATCCAGGGCAGGGGTATTTCTTCGATCTCACAGGGCTGGGCCACCAGGCTGCACCGCTTCAAGTGCCGCCGGGTGACATCGTTGGCCCGGTAGGTGTAGATGCGATCCCCGTGGTAGGCCTCCACCCCCACCTCCGGATAGGTCCGGCACAGGGCGGCCAGGTGCTCGGAGGCCTCCAGAGGCAAGGTGCTCTGCCACAGGAGCTTTTCCTGCTGGAAGTCGTAGATGGTGGCCCCGTTGGCCAACACCACCGGGGCGTTCACCGGCAAGTCCTCCTGCTCCATCTGGATGGCGAAGTTACGATAGGAGCGCCCGGTGGAGATGGTGAACAGCCCCCCCTCCTCCACAAAGTAGCGGATGGCGGCGCGGTTTTCCTGGGAAATGCTTCGGTCGTATAGGGTGTCGTCGTAGTCGCTGGCCAGCAGCACGCCGGAAAATTTACGCATGGGGGCTCCCTCCTCACCTGTCCGGGGCGCGGCGGCCCCTTGTGTTTACCTGCAAAGGGTAACGTTCTCCGTAAAATGAATGATACTTTACTTATTTTAACGTATTCGACGGCATCTTGTCAAGACCGCTGCGAAGTAAGGGGGCAGGGGACATTCCAAGGTCAGTGCCTCCCCGCTGCGGGGATGGCGGAAGCTGAGGGTCCGGGCGTGGAGGCACTGGCCTTCCAGCTCCGGGAAACCCTTGCGCACCCCGCCATACACCGGGTCCCCCAGCACCGGATGCCCCTGGGCGGAGAGGTGGACCCGGATCTGATGGGTCCGCCCCGTCTCCAGGCGGCAGGCCAGGTGGGTGTAGCCGGAAAAGCGCTCCAGCACCTGCCAGTGGGTGATGGCCTCCCGGCCGCTGTAGTGGTTCACTGCCATCTTTTTCCGCTCTGTGGGGTGGCGGGCGATGGGCAGGGAGATGGTCCCGCTGTCTTCCCGGAAGCCCCCCACCACCACGGCCTCATACCCCCGGTAGAGGGAGTGGTCCTGGAGCTGGGCGGTGAGGCTCAAGTGGGCGGCGTCGTTTTTTGCGGCGATGAGTAGGCCGCTGGTGTCCCGGTCGATGCGGTGGACGATCCCCGGCCGCAGGCTGCCGTTGATCCCCGATAGGCTGCTGCCGCAGTGGTGGAGCAGGGCGTTCACCAGGGTGCCGTCAGGGTGGCCGGGGGCGGGGTGGACTACCAGCCCCACGGGCTTGTTCACCACGATCACGTCGGCATCCTCATACACCACATCCAGGGGGATGTCCTGGGGCTGCAAGTCCGCTACCGGTTCCGGGTCGGGGATGTGGACCTGGACCTGGTCCCCCGCCTGGAGCCGGTGGTTCTTTTTCAGGGCCTTCCCATCCAGAAAGACCCGCCCCTCCTCCAGCAGGCGCTGGGCGGCGGAGCGGGTGAGCTGGTCCAGGGTCTGGGACAGGAACTGGTCCGCCCGGAGGCCGGAGGCGGGGACGGTGAGAGTAACGGTCATTTTCTGCCCCCCCTCTCCTTGGCCGAGGGCTCATCCTTCCAGAGGAAGATCAGGTGGATGCTCAGCAGGATGCCCCCCACCACCACGCCGATGTCCGCCACGTTGAACACGGCGAAGTTGATAAAATTGGTGGCGAACATGTCCGTGACGAAGCCCAGAAGAGCCCGGTCGATGAGGTTCCCCACGGCGCCCCCCAACATCAGCGCCAGGGCCAGCCGTCCCCGCCAGTGGGGTAGGACGTCCCGCGCCAGGGCCACCGCCAGCACCGCCCCCACCACGGCGGAGAGCAGGGCCAGGAACCAGGTGTGGCTGCTGAGCATGGAGAAGGCCGCGCCGGTGTTGCGCACGTAGGTCAGGTCCAGCCCCGGCAGGAAGGGGTGGAGGTCCCGGTACAAGATATTGTGGCGTACCAGGAGCTTCACCAGCTGGTCCACCACCACCCAGCCAATGGCCAGGCCCAGATAGCACCTGGGGGCACGGAATTTGGGTTGTTTCTGTTTGTCCATTGTGCTTCTCCCCTATACAGAGTCGTGCGGCCGGCACTGGGCCGGCCGCACAGATAAACCTATTCGGTTTAGCCGCGCCCGATGACTCTGGCACAGCGGGGGCAGAGCTCGTCCTTGACTGTGGGCAGGACCTTCCAGCAGCGCTGGCACTTCTCCCCCTGGGCGGTCTCCACCTGGACCTCTAGCTCCCCGTTGCCCTTGGCCAGGGCCACCTGGGAGACGATGAGGATATCCGCCAAAGCGTCCTCGTCCATCTCCGGCAGCAGGAAGCTGTCCGGGTCGGCCACGGTGAGGGTCACCTTGGCCTCCAGGCTCTTGCCCAGCTTCTTCTCCTTCCGGGCGGTCTCCAGCACGCCGTTGACGGTATCCCGCACCCGGATGATCTCCGCCCAGCGGTCCATGGCGTCGTCGTCCAGGGCGTAGGCGGTGAAGGGCTGGTTCATCTCGTTGAAGAGTACGTTGCGCCCGTCGTCCTCGCTGCGGTGGGGCATAGCCAGCCAGATCTCGTCGCAGGTAAAGGCCAGGATGGGGGCGAAGAGCTTTGTCAAACTGTCCAGGATCAGCCACAGGGCCGTCTGGGCGCTGCGGCGGCCGAAGCCCTCCTTCTCGTCGCAGTAGAGCCGGTCCTTGATGATATCCAGATAGAAGCTAGACAGCTCCACCACGCAGAAGTCGTTGATGGCGTGGGACACCACGTGGAACTCATAGTTATCGTAAGCAGTGAAGCAGCGCTGGATGAGCTGGTTCAGTTTGGTGACCGCCCAGCGGTCCAGCTCCACCATCTCCTCCGGCTTCACCAGCTGGTTGGGGTCGAAGCCGTCCAGGTTGCCCAGGCAGTACCGGGCGGTATTGCGGAATTTCAGGTAGTTCTGGGAGAGCTGCTTGAAGATCTTGTCGGAGCAGCGCACGTCCACGTGGTAGTCGGCGGAGCCGGCCCACAGGCGGATCATGTCTGCGCCGTACTTTTTGAAGATATCTGCGGGGTCCACCCCGTTGCCCAAGGACTTGTGCATGGCCTTGCCGTTGCCGTCCACGGTCCAGCCGTGGGTGATGCACTCCTTGAAGGGTGCGCCCTTCCCCAGAGCGCCTACGGCGGTGAGGAGGCTGGACTGGAACCAGCCGCGATACTGGTCCAGGCCCTCCATATACACATTGGCAGGCCAGAAGCCCTGGTCCTTCTGCATGGAGGCGAAGTGGGTGGAACCGGAGTCGAACCAGCCGTCCAGGGTGTCCTCCTCCTTGGTGAAACCGGCGGCCTTGCCGCAGTGGGGACAGGTGAAGCCCTGGGGCAGGATATCCCCGGCCTCCATCTCATACCAGGCATTCGACCCCTTCTCCCCAAAGAGTTTGCTGACGGCGGCGATGGTCTCGTCGGTGCATACCGGCTTGCCGCAATCGGCGCAGTAGAACACGGGGATGGGCAGGCCCCAGCGGCGCTGGCGGGAGATGCACCAGTCCGCCCGCTCCCGGATCATGGACTTGATGCGCTCAATGCCCCAGCCGGGGACCCAGCGCACAGCCTCGCAGGCGGCCACGGCCTCCTCCTTGAAGGACTCTACGGAGCAGAACCACTGGGGGGTGGCCCGGAAGATGATGGGCTTCTTGCAGCGCCAGCAGTGGGGATAGCTGTGGACGATCTCCTCGCTGGCAAAGAGGGCCCCGCTCTTCTTCATGTCCGCCAGGATGATGGGGTTGCTCTCCTCGGTTTTTAGCCCGGCGTAGGGGCCGGCATAGTCGGTGTGGCGGCCCCGGTCGTCCACAGGCACCACCATGTCGATCTTGTAGCGCTTGCAGGTCTCGTAGTCGTCGGCGCCAAAGCCGGGGGCGGTGTGGACGCAGCCGGTACCGGAGTCCATGGTGACGTACTCGGCGGTACACAGCTGGGAGGTCTTGGGCAGGAAGGGGTGCTGGGCCTGCATATATTCAAAGTCCTGGCCCTGGAAGGTGGCCACGGTCTCGTAATCCTCAATGCCGCCGGCCTCCATGACCTTCTTGCACAGGGCTTCGGCCAGGATATACTGCTCCCCATTGCCCGCCTTCACCAGCACGTACTTCTCGCGGGGGTGGACGGCGATGGCCAGGTTCCCCGGCAGGGTCCAGATCGTGGTGGTCCAGATCAAGAAATACATCTTGGACAGGTCTCCATACTGGCCCAGCTTCCCCTGGTCGTCCTTCACCTGGAATTTCACATAGGCGGTGGTGCAGGGGTCGTCCTGATACTCGATCTCCGCCTCCGCCAGGGCGGTCTCGTCACTGGGGCACCAGTACACGGGCTTCAGGCCCTTGTAGATATACCCCTTCTTGTACATCTCTCCAAAGACCTTGACTTCCTCGGCCTCGAAGCCGGGGTCCATGGTCTTGTAGGGGTGGTCCCAGTCACCGATGACGCCCATGCGCTGGAAGCCCTCCATCTGCACGTCGATGTAGTGCTGGGCAAAGTCGTGGCAGGCGGTGCGGAACTCCGGCACGCTCATGGCTTTGCGGTTGAGCTTGTTCTGCTTGATGATGGCGGACTCGATGGGCATCCCGTGGTTGTCCCAACCGGGGATGTAGGGGGTGTAATATCCCCGCATGGCGGCGGCCCGGACGATGAAGTCCTTGATGGACTTGTTCAGGGCGTGGCCCATGTGCAGGGCCCCGTTGGAGAAGGGGGGGCCGTCGTGGAGGGAGAAGAGGGGCTTATCCTTGTTCTTTTTCAAGAGCTCCCCATAGACGTCGATCTTCTTCCAGTGTGCCAGCATATCCGGCTCCCGCTGGGGCAGGCCCGCCCGCATGGGGAAATCGGTTTTTGGCAGGTTGATGGTGGCGTTGTAATCCTGTGCCATAACTGTGTATCCTTCCTCTCTGCTTTCTCTCCCAGAAATGGGAAGAAGCCCGGCGGCGGGTATGCCGCCGCCGAGCTTGGAAAGAGATTATTCTATTTCGTAATCTTTGCCAAATTCGATCTGGTCGAACACGCGGGTGTCCCCGCCGCCCTCCTGGGGCGCCTCCCCATTGGGGGCGGGTTCGTCCAAGATCTTGGCCATGTTGGCCTGGATATCCTGGGCCATGCGCTGTTCGCCGCCGGGGGTGGCCGCCGGGGCTGCGGGGGCCGGGGGCGCTGTCTGGGCCTGGAGCTCTGAGAGGCTGCCGATGAAGGACAGCTCCTTGGCGTAGAGCTCCTTGAGCCGGTCCACAAAGGTGGTGGTGGAGTTGCGGGCAGTCTCCAGCCGCAGCTCCTCGTTGGCCAGGGCAACCTTGGCGTCCTCGATCTTGGCCCGGATGGCCGCCTCCTCCTGGGCCAGGAGGGAGCGGGTCTCTTGGCTGCGCCGCTGGAGCTCCACCACAGCTTCGTTGATGGTGGCCTGTTTCCGGGCCTCACCCTCTCGGATGAGCTCCTCAGCCATCTTCTGGGCGGAGTGCAGCGCCCGGCGCATGGCTTCCTCCGTGGCGCGGTATTCCTCCACCTTATCCACCAAAACCTTCAGCTTTCCCTTTAAGGAGGCGTTCTCCTGGAAAAGCTCCCGGTAGTTGGCGATGAGGTTGTCCAGAAAGGCGTCCACCTGGGGCATGTTATAGCCGCCAAAGGAGGCTTTCGGGAAGACATGGCCTTCCGCTTCCTGGGGTGTCATCATATCTTGGGTCACTCCTATCCCTTGTCTGTCTTTGTGGGCCTAACCTGCAATATGGGAACACCCACCTGCGCAACGGATGTTAGAAATACAAGCCGTTGTTTTCCAATTCGTCGATCAAGTCCCCCATAATGTCCACATTATAGGGCGTGACGATGTATGTCTGCATAGCCACCTTTTTGATCTGCCCCTCCTGGGCGTAGGCCACGCCGGAGAGGAAGTCCAGCAGCCGCCGGGCAATGGCCGGGTCGGCTTTCTCCAGGTTGAGCACCACCGTGCGCTTGTCCCGGAGGTGGTCGGCGATGTCCGAGGCGTTTTCAAAGCGCTCCGGCTTCACCAGGACCACCTGGAGCTGGGCGGTGGTGTGGATATTCACCACCTTGCCATTCCCCCTCGTCTGGGTCGCGCCGGGGAAGTCGTTGGTGGCGTAATTCTGCCGCCGGGGCGGCTCGTCTCTGGGGGGGGGAGGGGGTGCAGGCTCGTCGTCTTCCTCCTCTTCCTCCCGGTCGTATTCGTCGTCTTCATACTCCTCGTCGTCCTCCATCTCGTCGTCATACGGATGGGCCAGGCGTTTGATCTCATCAAAAAATCCCATGGTTTCTGGTTACCCCCTATACTCTCCTGGCAGCGCCCGCGCAAGCCGCGCTTCCTCAGCCCTGGGGATGCCAGGGGGGACGGGCGCCGAAGAGGGCCGTGCCCACACGCACCATGGTGGAGCCGCCCTCGATCGCCAGCGGATAATCTCCACTCATACCCATGGAGAGGCAGTCAATCGTAGAGTTATTATCCTCTAATTTGTCCTTCATGTCAACAAAAAGCTGATAAGTTTCTTGGAAAAAGCCGCGATTTTCCTCCTCCGACGCGGTAGCGGGGGGGATACACATCAATCCCCGCAGGCGCAGATGGGGGCAGGCCAGGGCGTGTTGGGCCAGGGCCAGCACCTCGTCGATGGCTGCTCCGCCCTTGCTCTCCTCGTCGCCGATGTTCACTTCCAGGAGGATATCCTGGACGATGTCCAGCTTGGCGGCCTGCTTTTCCACGGCGTCCATCAGGCGGGTGGAGTCGATGGATTCGATCATATCCACCTTGCCCACCACGAATTTTACCTTGTTGGTCTGGAGATGGCCGATGAAGTGGACCTTGGCCCCCTGGTATGCGTTGTCCTCCAGATGAGCCACCAGCTCCTGGACCCGGTTCTCCCCGCACACGGTGATCCCCGCCTGGATGGCGTTGCGGATGGTGTCGGAGGTCTGGACCTTGGTGGCGGCCACCAGGGTGATCTCGGAGACGTCCCGTCCGGCCCGCTGGGCGGCTTCCTTCATGGTTTCCCGCACCGCTGCCACGTTGGCGGCAATGCTCTCATAGCTCTTGGTTTCTGGCATCACTAACGTACCACCTTTCCGTTATAGAGTTCCACCGAGGAGACGATCACGTCGTCCCCGGTTTTCAGGACCCGCTTGTCCTCCACGTCCTTGGGGGCGGCCCGGACCAGGTAGAAGTCGTCGTCCTCAGCGAGGATGCGCACTGGCCGGAAGCGGGCGGTGTAGCCCACGGCCACATAGACTCCCGTCTCCCCCTCTTCGTTGATATACAGGGCCTTCTTGGAGACCCGGATCCCTTCGTTGGTACGAAAGACCACCCGGCAGCTCTCCTGGCGCAGCCCGGCGGCCTCCTCCGCGTTTTGGGAGGAGCGCAGCAGCACCAGGGCCTGGTCGTCCACGGTTTCCCCCACCGAGGCCACGGTCATGGTCAGGGTGGTGGCCAAGGCGTCGAAGTAGACCTGGACCTGTTTGCCGGCGTAGAAGTTCTGGGCGGAGGTGCCGTCCATGGCCACGGCGTAATACCAGGTGGTGTTGGTGATGATCTTTCCCAGATAGCCGCTGTTGTCCAGGGGCGTCAGGTTTGCCAGGTCCGCCAGGCCCTGGACGCTGATGCCGTCCAGGCTGTCGGGGCTCAGCAGGCTCTCATAGCCGTCCAGCTGGGTGGAAAAGACCCCGGCGGCGGCAGCGGTGATGGTGGTGACGCCGCTGTTGTTGCCCTGGAGGGCCCGGTACTGGGCGCCCAGCTCCCCCAGGGACTGGTTCATGGCGTTGGCGGCCTCGTTGGAGACCAGGTATTCCCGGCGCAGCACCAGCTTCCGGTAGACCTCCGTCTGCTGGGCCAGGTCGGTATAGTTGCCGCTGGAGGCGGAGGTGCGCAGGGCCACCATGGCCCCGCGCATTTGGTTCTCCAGGGCCACCCCGGAGGGGGAGTCGCTGTAGGTGGCGTATTGCAGGGCGGTGAGTTTTTTGCCGGTGTCCAGCAATTCCGCCTGGTGCTTTTCATACTCCTCGTCCTGGTAGACCACGGCAATGGTGGCGTCCTTGGCCACCCGCTCGTTTTCCTCCCGGTTGCGCTGCACCAAACCCTCCCCCGCGGCCACCGGGATCTCCGAACGCACCACCCAACCCTGGGCCAGGGCGCTGCTCTCCATGGTGTCGGTGTAGGCGGCGGTGAAGGTATAGGGGTTGCGCAGGCCGATCCACACGGAGAAGATCAGGTAGAGCACAAAGGCCACGATCACCGCGGGGATGAGAATGCGGGTATACAGTTCGCCCGGCTTTTTTTCTTCCATGATGTACGTTCCTTTTTTGGGAGAAACGGTCCCTTACTCGCTCTCTTCCTCCTCCCAGCTCAGGGGCCGTTCGGGGATGATGGTGGAGATGGCGTGCTTGTACACCATCTGCTGCTTGCCGTCGCTGTCGATGATGACCACGAAGGCGTCGTAGCCCCGGATCTCTCCCCGGATCTGGAAACCGTTGACCAAGAACATGGTCACCCCCATCCGGGTCCGGCGGAGCTTGGCGAGAAGGTTGTCCTGTAGGTTCCGTTTCTTTACTTGTGTTGCTGTCTGCATGATGACGCACTCCTTTTTCTTTGGGATGCGTCTATCCTACCCCTTTTTCCCTGATGAAGGTTGTCGAATTTTGGACCAGGGCAGAAAAATTGGGTATTTTTTCCAAAGAGAACCATTTGCCCTCCGGATTCCGGCGAAACCAGCTCAGCTGGCGCTTGGCATATTGCCGGGAGCGCTGCTTCACCAGGGCCACCGCCTCCGCCAGGGAACACTGCCCGTCTAGGGCGGGGAGGAGCTCTTTGTAGCCGATGGCCTGCATGGCGGTGGCCTGCCGGGGCACCCCGGCGGCCAGAAGGGCTTGGGTCTCTGCCAGCAGCCCGCGGGCCATCATTTCGTCCACCCGCTGGTCGATTCGATCGTAGAGGTCTTGACGCTCCCGATAGTTGAGAATGAGGGTGATTGCCTGGTAGCGGGGGGGCACCTCCCTGGTGCGTTGGTCGTGCTGGGAGATGGTCTCCCCGGTGTCGTACCACACCTCCAGGGCCCGGAGGATGCGTTTTTCGTCGTTGGGGTGGATGCGTGCCGCCGCCGCTGGGTCGATGCCCTGGAGCTCCCGCCAGAGGGCTTGCAGGCCCTCCTGGGCCGCCCGCCCTTGCAGCCGGGCCCGGCTGTTGCCTGCGGGCTTGGGGGAGAAGTCCCGGCCGGAGAGGAGGCTGTCGATGTATAGGCCCGTGCCCCCCACCAGGATGGGCTGTTTCCCCCGGCGTAGGATGTCCTCCAGACAGCGCCCGGCCTCCGCCACGTAGCGCCCCACGCTGTAGGGCTCTCCGGGGTCGGCCACCGCCAACATGTGGTGGGGGATGCCCCCCATCTCCTGTGCCGTGGGCTGTGCTGTGCCGATGGCCATGCCGCGGTAGACCTGCATGGAGTCGGCGGAAACCACCTCACCCTGGAGACGCTGGGCCAGGGCCACCCCCAGTTTGGTTTTCCCTGTGGCGGTGGGGCCACAGACCACGATCACCTTTGGCGGCATAGCGTTGGTTCCTTCCAAATATAACAAAATAATGAAAATAGGGAATGACGAAAAAAAGAATAAATTATGAACGAGGGCCGTCACGCCCGTTTGAATTGCCGCTCCAATTCCCCCTTGCTCAGCCGGATGGCCACGGGCCTGCCGTGGGGGCAATATTTCACCTGGCCGCTGACCACCGCCTGGGCCACCACCCGAAGTTCCTCCGGACTGTTGCGCTGGCCACCCTTGATGGCGGCCTTACAGGCCATGGTGTGGAGCAGGACGTCCCGTGCGGCGGCGGGGTCCGCCCCGGCACCGCTGAGGAGCTGTTCCGCCAACTCCCCCAGGGTGTCCTCCACCTGGCCGGGGTGTAAGTAGTCCGGGATCTCCCGGATCACCAAGGAGTCCCCGCCAAAGGCGTCGCAGGCGAAGCCGAAGCTGGCCAGCAGCTCCCGCTGCTCCAAGAGCACCGCCGCCTCCTGGGGGGGCGGGGTGAGGACCAGGGGTTCCAGCAGGGCTTGGGCCATGGGGGTGTAGCCCTGGGCCTTCATGCGGTCGAAATTCAGCCGCTCATGGGCGGCGTGTTTGTCGATGAAAAGGACCTCGTCCCCCTGCTCTACGATGAGGTAGGTTTGCAGGACCTCCCCGGCCAGACGCCAGGGGGCGGTCTCCGGGGCGGAGGGTGCCTCTGGGGCACTGTCTACAGGAGGGGCCTCCGGCAGTGGCGCTGCCACAGGGACCGGTGCTGCCACAGGCTCCGGCGGGGGGACGGGGAGACGCTCCTGGATGGGGGCCGCCGCCTCTACCGCCGGGAGCGGGGCAGGCGGGGCCTTGGGGGGCTCCGGCCTGGGCTGGGCCACCGGGTTTGGGGCGGAGGGCGCTTTGGGTGCCGCCTCTGTCCTCTGGGCCCGCTCCCGTACCGGCATCGGGGCCGGCGGGGAGAGGGGCGGGTCCGCCTTGGCCTCCGGCCGCAGAAGGGCGGCGGTGGGCTCCCGGAGCAGGGGAGCCGGGGTGGGGGTCAGGGTCTGGGGGGCTTTCCTGGGGGGGACAGCCCTCGACGGCCTGTCCCCCTTGG
>CAJTQP010000001.1 GCA_910578575.1 uncultured Oscillospiraceae bacterium | reverse complement strand
CCATGTCCCCCAGGTGGCACAGGCCCGTCTCCGGGTCGATCTCGTCCTCCCCCTCCCCTGTGGGAGGGGTACCGGGGGTGAGCTCTAACATGGGGAAGGAGAGCACGTCGGTGACGGCGTCCACCTCCCGCTGCTCCCGGTTGATCTCCCGGATGCCCGCATCGGTGGTCAGGAGCACGTCCACCCCGCAGGGGATGTCCACCCCCTCCTGGTCCAGGGCGGCGGTGATGACGCGGGTGAGCAGGGGCTTGTAGGGATTTTGTCCGGGCAGCTCCCAGTCGATATAGATATCATGTTTTTTCATGGGATCGTTTCGCCTTTCTCTTGTTTTCGTCGTCCTCGTAGGCCTTGATGATCCGCTGGACAATCACGTGGCGGACCACGTCGCTGTCGGTGAGGCGGCAGATCTCGATGCCCTCCACCCCCCGGAGCACCCGCATGGCCTCCTTCAGCCCGGAGACCTTGTCCCCCGGCAGGTCGATCTGGGTGATGTCCCCGGTGATGACGATCTTGGAGCCGAAGCCCAGGCGGGTGAGGAACATTTTCATCTGCTCCCGCGAGGTGTTCTGGGCCTCGTCCAGGATGATGAAGGAGTCGTCCAGGGTCCGACCGCGCATATAGGCCAGGGGGGCCACCTCGATGTTCCCCCGCTCCACGTACTTGGCATAGCTCTCCGCCCCCAGCATCTCAAAGAGGGCGTCGTAGAGGGGGCGCAGGTAGGGGTCCACCTTGCTCTGGAGATCGCCGGGGAGGAAGCCCAGGCGCTCCCCGGCCTCCACCGCCGGACGGGTGAGGATGATGCGGTTGACCTCCTTGGCCCGGAAGGCGGACACCGCCGCCGCCACCGCCAGATAGGTCTTCCCCGTCCCCGCAGGGCCCACCCCCAGGGTGATGGTGTTGTTCTGGATGGCATCCAAATACTTCTTCTGGCCCACGGTCTTGGCCTTCACGGGCTTGCCCTTGGCGGTGACGCAGAGCACGTCGGCAGCCAGCGTCTGGATCTTATCCTCGTTGCCGGACTGGACCAGTTGGATCAGGTAGCGGATGATCTGCTCATTGATGGCCTCCCCGCGGGCGGAGAGGTCAATGAGCCCCTGGATGACCTTGGCGGCACACATGACCGGCTCTGGTTCCCCGCTAATTTTCAACTGGTCCTCCCGGTCCACCACGTGGACGTCCAGCTCCTTTTCAATGAGGCGCATATTCTCATCAAAGGAGCCGAAGATGTTGATGGCCTCCTCCATCCGCTCGATGCTGACTATCTGTTCGA
This sequence comes from uncultured Oscillospiraceae bacterium, assembly GCA_910578575.1. GTDB lineage: Bacteria > Bacillota > Clostridia > Oscillospirales > Oscillospiraceae > Evtepia. Next base: position 107,797 of record CAJTQP010000001.1, on the reverse strand, counting down.
TCATGGGCTGTCCTCCGTTGTCTGTGTTTCCTCGATGGGTTTTGTGGGGTCCCGCCAGGGGGGATGCTCCGGGGCGGTGACCTTCTCCTGGGTGTCTATGGGCACCATGCGGCCGATCTGCTCCAGGCACTGGGCCCGGAGGGTCACCGTCAAGACGCTCCCCTCCAGGGCCGTCTCATAGGACGCCGTCAGGACCTCCCCCTGGTCCATGGCCCGCTCCAGGCGGCGGCGCAGCTCCTGCCGCAGCATCTCCTCCCCCCGGCTCTGGTCCAGGGGGGTGGTGGTGAGGGTATATTCCCGCACCTGCTCCGTCTCCCAGACGATGGGGAGGGTCTTGCCCGCCACCGGGGTCCAGGACCTCAATTCGGTTATTGTATCATACTTTTCATAAGGAATTCCACTGTTTTGATAAAATTTCACCCGGCGGCCCATGATGGACAGGCAGCGGCGGCTGGTCTCCTCCCCAGTATAGGTCTTCACTGGGGCGTTTAGGTCCAGATTTGCGCTGAGGCTGTGCCAGGTCTCCGCCAGGACCTTCCCCTCGGCATGGGCCAGCTTGGTGCCAAAGCTCTCCACCCCCTGCTCCAACACCACGTTGGGGGGCGCGTCCAGATCCATGACCCCGGAGATGAGCACGTCCCCCTTCACCACCATGTCCCCCTCCTGGAACTGGGCGTCCCCGCCCCAGGGCTCGATGTGGGTCACCCGCCCGGTGGCGGCGGCGATGACGTGGGTGGGCTGGCTCTGGTCCTTCACCTCCGGGGAATCCCCCGCCTCCCGCACCAAAACCTCCAGGCAGGTGCCCCGGCGGTTCAGGGCGCAGAAGGACAGCTCATCCATGGCCAGCATCAACTGGTTCTCCTTCTCCCTGGTGGGGATGGCGGGGCCAAAGCTGCCCACCTCCACCCCGCACAGCCGCAGGCGGCTGATGATCTCCTCCGCCGTCAAGTCCACGTTGCCGCTGACCTCGATGGTCAAGATCACCTGGGAGCCCAGGGCCCCCAGCACCAGGCAGACCAGCAAGCCCGCCAGGAGGGCATAGCGCCGACGGAAGCGCCGGAAGAACACCGGCGCCCCCCAGCGCCGCTGCACCTGCGACTCACACTGGACCCTCTGGGCCAGGGTACACAGCAGGGCGTATTGCCGGTGGGGCACTTGCAGCTCCAAGCAGAAGGGGTCCCGCCAGATGGTTTTCCACAGCAGGATGCCCTCCTTGGCGCACAGGTTCAGCAGCAGTTCCGGCTGAGCCCCGGTGATGCGCACTTGCACCGCCCCAAACAGCCAGGCCAACAGCTTCTTCATGGACGTCCCCTCTTTTCCTACAGAATCTCCAGGCGGGTGATGCAACCCCCGATGCGCAGCTCCCCCTCCCGCATGGCCTTCAGCTCCAGCTCCCGGCCCTGGATGCGCAGCACCCAGGCCCCGCTATCCACGTGGATCTCCTCCCGGCCGTAGGACAGGATGCCCTGGTAGTTCGCCAGGTACAGGTCCCGGTCGCTGGTGAGCTCCAGCTTGGGCAGGCCCGCTGCCCCGTCGCCGGGGAGATCCAGCAGCAGGCAGACCTGCTCCCGGATGCCGGGCTTGCGGGGGGCCTTCTCCGGCACCTCCCTCTCCATGGGACCACCTCCTTTTCACACTGGACTATGTGTATGCGCCCTCCAGGCAGCCCTTGCCTGTCCCAAAACCCTGAAAAGGAAAAATACTTTCCACCCCTTGCAAACAAAGACCGTTTGGGGGCTTTCCTCTCGAAAAACTTCCCAAACGGTCCTTTTTTGCTGTGCTATGGTCTTGACGGGCTCAGCCTGCCAAAAGTGCCTCCAAACGGGCCCGGATGAGGCCCAGGAGCTTGCCGTTCTCCGGCATCTCCTTCAGCTCCTCCGCCGGGCACAGGGCGGCCAGGTCCTCGGAGAGGTAGCCCTCCTCAAAGACCTCCAGCCCCGCCTGGTTCAGGCAGTCGGCGAAGTGGCACAGGGCGGGGATATCGTCCATCTCCCCCCGCTTTTTCAGGGCCCCTGCCCAGGCGGCCATGGTGGCCAGGGGATTGGTGGACACCGCCTCCCCCTTCTGGTAGCGGCGGTAGTGGTCGGTGACGGTGCCGTGGGCGGCCTCGTACTCGAAGTTCCCCTCCGGGCTCACCAGCACGCTGGTCATCATGGGCAGGGAGCCGGAGGCGGCGGCGATGAGATCGCTCATCACGTCCCCGTCGTAGTTCTTACAGGCCCAGATCATCCCCCCCTCAGAGCGGATGACCTTGGCGGCCACGTCGTCGATGAGGGCATAGTGGTAGCGCAGCCCGGCGGCCTGGAACTTCGCCTGGAACTCCTGTTCAAAAATCTCCTGGAAGATCAGCTTGAAGTGCTGGTCATAGTCCTTGGAGATGGTGTCCTTGGTGGAGAACCACAGGTCCTGGCCCACCTCCAGGGCGTAGGTGAAGCAGCTGCGGGCAAAGGAGCGGATGGAATCGTCCCGGTTGTGCATCCCCTGGAGGATGCCGGGGCCCTGGAAGGCGAACACCGTCTGGCGGGAGAGCTCCTGGCCGCTCTCGTCGGTGAACACCAGCTCCGCCTTCCCCGCGCCGGGGACCCGGTACTCCACCGCCCGGTAGATGTCCCCGTAGGCGTGGCGGGCGATGGTGATGGGCTTTTTCCAACAGGTCACCACCGGCTTCACCTTGGACAAGAGGATGGGGGTGCGGAACACCGTGCCGTCCAGGGCGGCGCGGATGGTGGCGTTGGGGGAGCTCCAGAGCTTTTTCAAGCCGTACTCCTCCTGGCGCTGGAGGTTGGGGGTGATGGTGGCGCACTTCACCCCGATGTGGTGGCGCTTGATGGCCTGGGCCGCCTGGACGGTCACCTGGTCCTCGGTGGCGTCCCGGTTGGGCAGGCACAGGTCATAATACTCCGTGTTCAGCTCCACGAAGGGGCAGATGAGCTGTTCCTTGATCATGGACCAGAGGACACGGGTCATCTCGTCCCCATCGATCTCCACGATGGGGTTGGGCATCTTGATCTTTTCCATGGCCCTCACCTCCCGTTCTGGGCTGCGTAGTGGTTCATCAGGCAGCCGTCCAGGAGCAGTTCCCGCTCCTCCGCCGTGGCGGCGGGGAGGTGGAGGGTGATGGCGCTGGTGCCCTGGTGGGTGACCACGGTGGCGGGGAAGCTGTCGTCCCCACGCGCCACCTTCTCCCGCACGTCCGGCACGTAGATATAGTCGCCGGGGCTGTAGGGGAACTGCGTCCCCTCTTCCAAAATGAAGGGGAGCATTCCCCAGTTGACGCAGTTGGAGCGGTAGCGCTTGGTGGCGAACTCATAGCAGAGATTGGCGCAGCCCCCCAGCACCCGCTGGCAGGAGGCGGCCTGCTCCCGCGCGGAGCCGTCGCCGGGCTTGTTGGCAAAGATCACGCTGCCAGTCTGGACATTTTTCAGTTCCTCCGTCCCCAAGCCCAGCTTCTCTGCCACGGCCTGGAGCTCTGGGGCAATGGTGCCGGCTTGGCGCTGCCGCTCCCTCTCCTGGGCAGCCAGGGCGCGGGGTACATAGTCCGGATCCCGGCGGGAGAGGGCGAAGCTGGCCAGCTTCATGGGATTGGAGCGGTAGGAGGAGGTCTCTCCGGAGGGGATCAGCTCATCGGTGGTGGTGACGGGATCCCGGAGCACCGAGGCCACCTCCAGGAGCAGATGGTCCCCAAGGGCGGGGATCTCCGGCCAGGGGGCGATGTTGGGGCCGAATTTCAGTTCGTAGTCCGGCTGAGGCTCTCCGAAGCCGAAATAGACCCGGCGCTGGTAGACCTGGGCGTCGAAGCTGCGCTTGCCCTGCTTGGGCTGGGTGTAGGACACCTGGGTGGCGGGGGTGAGGACGCCGTGGTTCCGGGCGGTGGCGGCGATGGACCGGGCGTCCATGAGCACCACCCCGGAGAGCTGGCCGTCGCCGGGCTTGGAGCCCTCCCGGTTGGGGAAGTTCCGGGTGGTGTGGCGGATGGACAGGCCGTTGTTGGCGGGCACGTCCCCGGCCCCGAAGCAGGGGCCGCAGAAGCAGGGCTTGAACAGGGCCCCCGCCTCCAGCAGGGACTGCTGCACCCCGCTGCGGATCAGCTCCAGGTTCACCGGCACAGAGGGGGGATAGATGGACAGGGAGAAGTAGCCGCTGCCCACATCGTGGCCCTCCAAAATAGCGGCGGCCTCGGCGATGTTGTCATACATACCTCCGGCGCAGCCGGCGATGACCCCTTGGTCCACCAGGACCTTGCCGTCCACCAGCTTGTCTGTCAGGGAGAGCTGGACCTTGCCGCCGAACTGCTCCGCAGCCCGCTGCTCCACCTCCCGGAAGATGTCCCCGGCATTCTCCACCAGCTCCCGGATGGGGTAGGCCTCGGAGGGGTGGAAGGGCAGGGCCGCCATGGGCTCCACCTTGGAGAGGTCGATGGTAATCATGCTGTCGTAGTAAGCGCCCTCCTGGGGGTGGAGCGCCTGGTATTCCTCCCCCCGGCCATGGATGGTCAGGTATTCCTCCACCGCACTGTCGGTCTCCCAGATGGAGGACAGGCAGGCGGTCTCCGTGGTCATCACGTCGATGCCGATGCGGTAGTCCATGGGCAGGTTTTTGATGCCAGGCCCGGCGAACTCTAGCACTTTGTTCTTCACAAAACCGTTCTTGTAGGTGGCGGCGCACAGGGCCAGGGCCACGTCATGGGGGCCCACGCCCTGGGCAGGCTCCCCGGTGAGGTAGACCAGCACCACCTGGGGGGCGGCGATGTCGTAGGTATTCTTCAAAAGCTGCTTGACGATCTCCGGGCCACCCTCCCCTACGCCCATGGTGCCCAGGGCACCGTAGCGGGTGTGGCTGTCAGAGCCCAGGACCATCTTGCCGCAGCCGGAGAGCATCTCCCGCGCGTACTGGTGGATCACCGCCTGGTTGGCAGGGACGTAGATGCCTCCGTACTTCATGGCGGCGGAGAGGCCGAACACATGGTCGTCCTCGTTGATGGTCCCCCCCACGGCGCACAGGCTGTTGTGGCAGTTGGTGAGCACGTAGGGCACAGGAAATTCCTGCATCCCGCTGGCGCGGGCGGTCTGGATGATGCCCACGTAGGTGATGTCGTGGGAGATGAGGCTGTCAAAGGCCAGGTGGAGCTGCCCCGCCTCCTCCCGCTGGCTGTGGCGGCGGAAGATCTGATAGGCGATGGTCTTTTCCCGCTGGGCCGGGGCTGGCGCTGGGGCAGGGACCGGCGCGCCCTTGCTCCAGGTCACGCCGCCTGCTTTCACTGTAATCATTGTAAGTTTGTCACCCTTTCTGGGAAGTCAAAAACACCGTGCCCTCCCGCTTGCATCCCAGGTGTCGTGCCCGGTTCGGAAGGGCATACTGCTTCCATAGTACAAGCATCAGTATACCACATCCCAGGAAAGAAGCAATGCAAAAAGAATCAATTTTGAAACTTCTTGCAAGCTAACCGAAAATGATGGGGATTATGCAAAACATTCAGGGATTTTTTCGGCCTCAAATGAAATTTTGAAATTTTGCCTTGCAAAAAGTAGGAAAGGAATGTATAATGAACGGGTAACATTCGTCAATCAGGGTCCCGGTTTTCAAGCGGTGTGCCCGTGGTCATCAAAGAAAGGGGACCCGAATTATGGAAAAGAAAAACTACGAATCCGAAGTCTTGCAGCAGTACATTGGTTCCCTGCGTAAGCATATCCAAAAGGAATACACCATCAATCCCAAGCACTTCCGGGACGATATCAAGCTGGGCTTGCGCAACAGCGACGGCACCGGCGTCACCGTAGGCGTCAGCCAGGTGGGCTCTGTCCGGGGCTACACTGTGGAGGACGGCGTCCGGCTCCCCGCCCCCGGCCGCCTCTACTACCGGGGCATTGAGCTCAACGAGATCGTGGAGGCCCACCGCCAGGCCAACACCTTCGGCTTTGAGGAGGTGGCCTATCTCCTGCTCATGGGCTATCTGCCCACCCAGAAAGAGCTGGACCACTTCAACGAGATCATGAACCAGGCCAAGAACCTGCCCAACGGTTTCACCGAGGACATGATCATGAAGAGCCCCAGCCGCAACATCATGAACAAGCTGGCCCGGAGCGTGTTGTCCCTATACTCCTACGACGACAATCCCGACGACACCTCCATCCAGAACATGCTCCTCCAGTCGGTGAAACTCATCGGGGCCTTCCCCAGCATCGTGGCCAACGCTTACTCGGTGAAGCGCCACTACTTTGACGGGGGCTCCCTGCACATCCACCGGCCGGAGAAGAACCTCTCCACGGCGGAGAACTTCCTGCGGATGATCCGCCCGGACACCAACTACACCGAGGAGGAGGCCCACCTGCTGGACATGATGCTCATGGTCCACGCCGAGCACGGCGGCGGCAACAACTCCACCTTCGTCTGCCGGGCCCTGTCCTCCAGCGGGACGGATACTTACAGCGCCATCGCCGGGGCCGTGGGCTCCCTGAAAGGCCCCCTCCACGGCGGCGCCAACGCCAAGGTCATGGAGATGTTCCGCTATATCAAGGCCAACGTGAACCCCAAGGACGACGGCTCCATCAAGGACTACCTGTCCAAGCTCCTCTCTGGGGAGGCAGGGGACGGCTCCGGCAAACTCTACGGCCTGGGCCACGCGGTCTACACCATCTCCGACCCCCGCGCCGTGCTGTTGAAAAAGTATGCCCAACACATTGCCGAGCTCAAGGGCTATGATGAGGATTTCCGCCTCCTGCAAAAGGTGGAGGAGTTGGGCATCCCCATGATCCAGGAGCGCCACAACAGCGACACCCCCATGTGCGCCAACGTGGACATGTATTCTGGCCTGGTGTACACCATGCTGGGCATCCCGGAGGACGTGTTCACCCCCCTCTTCGCCTCCGCCCGGATCGTGGGCTGGTGCGCCAACCGCATCGAAGAGGTGGTCTCCGGGCGGCGTATCATGCGTCCGGCCTACCGGGCGGTGATCACCAAGGTGCCCTACCTGCCGGTGGAGGAGCGAAAGACCCACTTTATGGACGATTAAACCACGTTCTAGAAGGGTACGACCCCGCGGTCGTACCCTTCTTTTTCTCTTATGTGAAGTTGAGGTGAAAGGATGCAAACCATCGCGGTCATTGACGACGACGTCTATATCGGTGACGTCTTGGAGGAACTGCTGACAGGCCAGGGCTACCGGGTCCTGCGGGCCTATTCCGGCACGGAGGCTCTATACCTTCTCTCCCAAACACCCCCGGACCTGGTGCTGCTGGACCTGATGCTCCCCGGTCTCAGTGGGGAGGAACTTCTGCCCAAGCTGACGGGCATCCCGGTGATTGTCCTCAGCGCCAAGGTGGACATCCAGGGGAAGATTGACCTGCTCCTGGGGGGCGCGGCGGACTATATCACAAAGCCCTTCGACAGCGGGGAGCTGCTGGCCCGAATCGCCGTGCAGCTGCGTAGCGCCGCTCTCCAAGGCGGGGGCAGCCTCACCGCCGGGGACCTGCACTTGGACCCCACCGCCCACAGCGTCAGCGTCCGGGGGGTGCCGGTCCACCTGACCAAGACGGAATACGCCCTGTTGAAGCTGTTGATGCGCAATCCCAAACAGGTGCTGGCCCGCTCGGTGATTTTGGAGCGCATCAGCGAAGATACCCCGGACTGCACCGAGAGCTCCCTGAAGCAGCATGTGAGCAATCTGCGGAAAAAGCTGCGGGATGTGGGGGGGAAGGATTATATTGAGGCGGTTTGGGGGATTGGATTTAAGCTGGCGGAGGACATATAACATCTTGACCATTTCTTTACCCTTTCCTTGACCACTTCCTTGACCCTTCCCTGTTATCCTTGGTACAGATCAAGGAAACGGAGGTTTTTTTCATGGAGTATGTCCTGACCACACAAAACCTGAGCAAGCACTACGGCCACTTCAAAGCCCTGGACGGCCTCACCATGCACGTGCCAAAGGGGGCCATCTACGGCTTCGTGGGCCGCAACGGGGCGGGCAAGACCACCCTCATCCGCCTCATCTGCGGCCTGCAACGGCCCACAGGCGGGGTCTACAGCCTCTATGGCGCGGAGAACAGCTCCCCCCGCCTCTCCGCCGTCCGCCGGCGGATGGGGGCGGTGGTGGAGACCCCCTCCATCTACCAGGACCTGTCAGCGGTGGACAACCTGCGGGAGCAGTACCGGGTGCTGGGGGTCCCCGCGGAGGATGGCATCCCGGAGCTGTTGAAGCTGGTGGGCCTGGGGGACACAGGGAAGAAAAAGGCCCGGCACTTCTCCCTGGGGATGCGCCAGCGCCTGGGCATCGCCGTGGCCCTGGCGGGGAGCCCGGACTTTTTGGTGCTGGACGAGCCAGTGAACGGCCTGGATCCCCAGGGCATCATTGAGATGCGGGAGCTGATTTTGAAGCTGAACCGGGAGCGGAACATCACCGTTCTCATCTCCAGCCACATTCTCGACGAGCTGGCCCGGCTGGCCACCCACTATGGCTTTATCGACAGCGGCCGCATGGTCAAGGAGCTCAGTGCCCAGGAATTGGACGCCGCCTGCCGCAAGTGCCTGCGGGTGGAGGTCAGCAGCACCCAGGCCCTGGTGGGGGTGCTGGACGCCATGGGAGTGGAGTACAAAATCCTCTCCGACACCCAGGCGGACCTCTTCGCCCAGGTGAACATCTCTCAGCTGGCCCTGGCCCTGGCTCAGGTCCAGTGTGAGCTGATTTCCGCCCAGGAACGGGACGAGAGCCTGGAGAGCTATTTTATCAGCTTGGTAGGAGGTGGCCGGTGATGAGAAACCTATTGAGCGCCAACTTCCTGCGGCTGCGCAAGAGCTTCGTCTTTTGGCTGGGGATGGTTTTCATGTTTGGGATGAGCCTGGTGGCCGTCTCCACCATGTACCGGAAAGGCCAGACCATCGACGGATATCAGCCCCACATTGACAACATTCTGTTCTCCGGTGCCCAGTTCCTGCCCATTGTGGCGGCCGTGTTCATTGGCTTGTTCATCGGCACGGAGTACAGCGACGGCACCATTCGGAATAAAATCGTGGCGGGCCAATCTCGCACCGCCATCTATCTGGCCAACCTCATCACCTGCGCCGTGGCCCTGGTGCTGATGCACCTGGTCACCCTTCTGGGCATCATCGCCGTGGGTTTCCCCCTGGTGGGGAACGTGGAGCAGCCTCCCCAGACCCTGCTGCTCTTTACCGGGCTCAGTCTGCTGACTGTCCTGGCCGTGAGCGCTCTTTTCCTGCTGCTGGCGATGCTGGTGAGCAAAAAGTCCGTGGCCGCAGTGGCCGCGCTGCTTCTCTCCTTCGGCCTGCTTATGGCAACGATGACCATCAACTTCCGCCTCCAGGACCCGGAATACTACCCCGTCTATTCCGCCACTATGGGGGTAGATGGCGCGGTACAAGAGGGGACGCAGGAGCTCCAGCGCAACCCCAATTATCTGGAGGGAACCAAGCGGGAGGTCTATGTCTTTCTCAACGACTTCCTCCCCAGCGGCCAGTTCCTCCAGCTTGCCCAGCAGGAGCTGACCAGTCCTGTCCGCCTGCCCCTGTATTCCCTGGCGATCCTGGTGGGGGCGACGGTTTGCGGAGTGGTGTGCTTTGGGCGGAAGGATTTGAAATGACACACACTTAAACGACAGAAAAGGCGGTGACCCCCATGCTCCCCTGGCTGCTGTGTCTATCCCTGGCCTTCCTTCTGCTCCTGCTGCTGATAAAACTCCACTTGCTCCGGCAGGGGATGGAGGAGATAAGCGGACAAGTCGGCCAACGGCTCACAGAGGACAGCAACAACCCCATCTTCCTCCCCAGCCGGGACAAGACCCTGATGGGCTTGGCCGCCGCGCTGAACCTCCAGCTTCGGCAGCTGCGCCAAGCCCGGCAGTGCTATGAGGGGGGCGACCGGGAATTGAAAGAGGCAGTCACCAACATCTCCCACGACCTGCGCACCCCCCTCACCGCCCTGTGCGGCCACCTGGACCTGCTGGAGGCGGAGGAGCTATCGGAGGCGGCACAGCGTCATGTTGCCGCCATCCGCAACCGGGCGGAGGCGTTGAAGCGCCTGACGGAAGAGCTGCTGCACTACTCCGTTATCCTCTCCACCCAAGAGGATCTGGTCCTGGAGCCGGTGTCCCTCAACGGGGCCCTGGAGGAGAGTCTGGCCAGCTTTTACGCCGCCCTCACCCAGGCGGGCATCCACCCCCAGATCCAGCTCCCCGCCCAGCCGGTGGTGCGCCCACTGAACCGGGATGCCCTGGCCAGGGTCTTTGGCAACATCCTCAGCAACGCCCTGAAATACAGCGGCGGCGACCTGACTGTCGCCCTCAATGAGGACGGGGAGGTCCGCTTCTCCAACGCCGCGCCGGGGCTGAATGAAGTCCAGGTGGGCAAGCTCTTTGACCGCTTCTTTACTGTGGAGGCCGCCCGGAGCTCCAGCGGTCTGGGGCTGGCCATTGCCAAGACCTTGGTGGAGCACATGGGCGGGCAGATTTCTGCGGAGTATACAGACGGGGTCCTGCATATCCGTCTGCGTTTTGAGCCCCCGCGTTTCTTGCAGTGATCCCCCCTCCTATGCTATAATGGGTATGAATTCCGATACCTACCCATGAAAGGAAGGGTTGCCATGCGCCTGCTGTTCAAACAGCGTTTCTTCTCCTGGTTCGACAGCTATGATATCTATGACGAGAACGAGAAAACCATCTTCACCGTAGAGGGCAAGCTCAGTTGGGGCCACTGCCTCCATATCCACGACGGCCTAGGGGACCATATCGGCACCGTCCAGGAAAAGGTCTTTGCTCTCCTGCCCCAGTTCCGGCTCTATGAGCGGGAGGACTACATCGGCTGCATCCGCAAGGAGCTCACCTTCCTGCGCCCCAAGTTCACCTTGGACTATGCCGACTGGTCGGTGGACGGCAATCTCCTGGAGTGGGATTACACCATCACCAGTGCCTCCCGTGGCACCATCGCCACCGTCTCCAAGGAGGTCTTTCGCCTGACGGACACCTACGTTATGGACATCCACGATCCCGCCGACGCCCTCCGGGTGTTGATGGTGGTGCTGGCTATCGACGCGGAGAAGTGTTCCAGGGGATATTGACAGATACAAAAAACGACGTACCGGCCACAGACGGCTGGTACGTCGTTTCTTTTATTCTGCATAACGGGAAAGGTTGCTCCAATCAATATCGGCCTCGTCGATAAAGCCACTGGCCTCCGCTTCCGCGATCTCCCGCGCCTCTTGGGGGGTGACTTTGGTGTAGTCGGGGTCCCAGGCCTGGACTAGCTTTTGAATAAATGCAAACGCAAACTCCTGGTCCGCCTCCGGCAGCATCTCCATCAAACGAGCTGCTTCCAATACTCTGTCAGACATATCGTGCCACCTCACTTATAAATTTCTCCGCGGTTTCCGATTTCAATGATAAATAAGACTTCCAAAGCCCCCTCTGCATCGTACCGGTATAGGATACGCCACCCTCCCACACGAAGCCGCAATCTGCCATCAGTATATCCCTGCATGAGCTTGATATCACCTTCCGGCGGAACCAGTGTCAAGCCAGCTATGGCTTTTTTGATCCTAGCTACAGACTTACTATCCAACTTGCTTAGAAATTTCAACGCTTTTTTTGTGTATCTGATAACCATGTAGCACATCCTTTCAAAAAGAGATGCCTCTTTTCTATAGTTTATCAGATTTCCTATCAAGATACAATCAAATCAAGGCGCAGCGCAAAATTTACTGTAACGCGTATTGAGGACTGAGATAATCCAGTCCTGTTCTCGCATGGGACGAATCGTCATAACAATATCTCCCTCAAATCCCCAGCTTTTCCGCCACGAAGTTGTCCACCGCCGCCAGGGCGTCGTCCAACTTCATCAGGTCCTTGCCGCCGCCCATGGCGCTGTCGGGCTTGCCGCCGCCGGAGCCGCCGCAGAGTTTCGTGACGGTCTTGATGATCTCCCCGGCCTTGACCCCCTGAGCCACGGCCTCCTTGCCGCAGACGGCCAAGAAGGTGATCTTCTCCCCGGCGGTGGAGGCCAACACGGCCACCACCGCGGGTTCCTTGTCCCGGAGCATATCCCCCATCTGGCGCAGGTCGTTGGCCCCGGCCTCCGGGACGATGGTGGTGAGGACCTTCAAGCCCCCCACCGCCTGGGTGCCGAAGAGGATGCGCTCAGCCTCCCCCTGGGCCTCCTTGGCCTTGAGCTTCTCCACCATCTGGTGGAGCTCCTTGATCTCGCCCATGACGGCCTTGGCCCGCTCCAGCAGCTCCGGGGGCTTGGCCTTCAGGGAGGCCGCCGCCCGCTGGATCACCCGCTGGTTGAAGGCGATGAGGTCCAGGACAGCCTCCCCGGTGATGGCCTCGATCCGCCGCACGCCGGAGGCCACGGAGAACTCTGCCAGGATGTGGAAGGTCCCCACCTTGGCGGTGTTGTCCAGATGGGTGCCGCCGCAGAATTCCAGGGAGAAGTCCCCCATCTCCACCACCCGGACGGTGTCGCCGTACTTCTCGCCAAAGAGGGCCTCGGCCCCCCGCTTCTTGGCCTCCTCGATGGGCAGGACCTCCGTGACCACCGGGGCGCCCCCCAGGATGGTGCGGTTCACCAGTTGGGTCACCTGGGCCAACTGCTCCGGGGTCACCGCCTCGAAGTGGGTGAAGTCAAAGCGCAGCTTGTCCGGCTCCACCAGGGAGCCCGCCTGGTGGACATGGTCCCCCAGCACGGTTTTCAGGGCCGCGTGGAGCAGGTGGGTGGCGGAGTGGGCACGGGCGATGGCCTCCCGGCGCTCAATGTCGATCTCGGCGTGGACGGTATCCCCCAGCTTCAAGCTCCCCTCGGTGAGCTTGCCGTAGTGCATATACTTGCCGCCCTTATTTTTCTTCACATCGTGGACCTGGAAGAGGCCGCCGTCGGGACCGCTCTTGGCAATATAGCCGTGGTCGGCCACCTGGCCACCCATCTCCGCGTAGAAGGGGGTGCGGTCCAGAACCACAATGGCCTCCACGCCGGGGATGATCTCCTCCACCAGTTGTTCCTCCGCCACGATGGCAACCACTTTCAGGTTTACCAGGTTGCTGTTCTCATAGCCGTCAAAGACTGTGGCGGGGACCTCCTTGCCGAACTCCACGCCGGACCAGCCCAGGTCCCCCAGGGCCTCCCTGGCCTTCCGGGCCCGGACCCGTTGGGCCTCCATCTCGGCATCGAAGCCTGCCCGGTCCAGGGTCATGCCCTCGTCCTGGACCATCTCCTCGGTGAGGTCCACGGGGAAGCCGTAGGTATCGTAGAGCTTAAAGGCGTCCTTGCCGGAGAACTGGGTCTCCCCCTTGGCCTTGTGCTCCGCCAAAAGCTCGGAGAAAATCTTCATGCCGCCGTCGATGGTTTTGGCAAAGTTCTCCTCCTCGGTGCGGATGACCTTGGTGATATAGTCCTGCTTCTGGCGCAGATCTTTATATTCCCCCTCGTTCTCATGGATGACGGTGTCGATGATCTGATACAGGAAGGGCTCGTTGACCCCCAGCAGCTTCCCGTGGCGGGCAGCCCGGCGGAGCAGGCGGCGGAGGACATAGCCCCGGCCCTCGTTGGAGGGGAGAACGCCGTCGCAGATCATAAAGATGCCGGAGCGGATGTGGTCGGTGATGATGCGCAGGGAGACGTCCTTGGCGTCGCTGTCCCCATAGTGGGCCCCGGTGATGTCGCTGACCTTGTTGGTGATGTTCATGACGGTGTCCACGTCGAAGAGAGCGTTCACGTTCTGGCACACCACTGCCAGACGCTCCAGGCCCATGCCGGTGTCGATGTTCTTCTGGGCCAGCTCGGTGTAATGGCCCTCCCCGTCGTTGTCGAACTGGGTAAAGACGTTGTTCCAGACCTCGATATAGCGGTCGCAGTCGCAGCCGGGGGCGCAGTCGGGCTTCCCGCAGCCAAATTCCTCCCCCCGGTCATAGTAGACCTCGGAGCAGGGGCCGCAGGGGCCGGCGCCGTGCTCCCAGAAGTTGTCCTCCTTGCCCATGCGGTAGATGCGCTCCTCCGGGATGCCCACCACGTCCCGCCAAATATCGAAGGCCTCGTCGTCCTCCTGGTACACCGAGGGGTAGAGGCGGTCGGCCTCCAGGCCCACCCACTTCTCATCGGTCAAAAACTCCCAGGTCCACTGGATGGCGTCTTTTTTGAAATAGTCCCCGAAGGAGAAGTTGCCCAGCATCTCGAAAAAGGTGCCGTGGCGGGCGGTGTGGCCGATGTTCTCAATGTCGCCAGTGCGGATGCACTTCTGACAAGTACACACCCGCTTCCGGGGCGGCTCCTCCTCCCCCTTGAACCAGGGCTTCATGGGAGCCATGCCGGCGTTGATAAGCAGCAGGGAGGGGTCGTTCTCCGGCACCAGGGGGAAGCTGGGCAGGCGCAGATGCCCCTTGGACTCAAAGAAGCTTAAAAACATCTCTCTCAATTCGTTCAAACCATAGTATTTGTGCATACGTTTCTCCTCCAAATGTTTCGATCTGGTTTCTCTTCTCTCTTTGCGTCGGGCGGAAATAAAAAACACCTCACCCCCTGCCCAGGGGCGAAGTGTCTGCTTCGCGGTACCACCCTGATTTGCGCACCAAAGTGCGCATCTCGTCTCGTCCTGTAACGGGAACGCCCCGTCCCGCTCCTCGCGGGCAGCTTGGAAGTGGCTTGCAGGACTGCCGCGCCGAGGGGCTTGCACCCTCCCCCTCTCGCTCCGGGCGGCATGGATCTGCTTGGCTTCCGCTTTGCTGTTTTTGTAACGTCACTATTTTATCATAAAATCCGGGCTTGTCAAGACAGAGGAAATACGGAATTTTCGCTGGCTGGACAGTTCAGGAGGTGTATTCATCCAACAGCTTATCCAAATCTCTTCCGCCATATACCGCGCGAAGAATCGTCACCGTCATATTCCCCTTCTCAGGTACATACAAGATGCAATAATGATCCACCGCCACAATATGTACACCCCGGCTGCGCCAGGGCTCTCTATCATAGCTGCGGTAACGCTCCGGCATCCATTCCAGCGATAGGATCTCTTTCTCTATCCGGGAAAGCTGCGCCTTGGACGTCTCCATGGCGCGGAGTTCATACGCGATGTAGTAAAAAATCTCATCCAAGTCTGCCAACGCAAGCGCAGACAACACGACCTTATAGTGCATATTTATAACATATACTTCTTTCTCAGCTCGTCAAATGCCTGCTTCGCCGGAATGGTATCTCCCGCCAACATCGCCTGCCAGCCTTTTTCCAGCTCCGCGTCGAACTCCTCCGGAGACATCTTGCTCAAATCAGGTACACCATTCCAGGGCAAGTTCCTCTCAACAGTTTCTACCATCTCAAACACTCCCTTCTTAATTAGTATATCTTACTTTTGGTACAATCGCAATCTTATTTTCTATCTTTCTTGCTATTCTATTCTTCACCCACCCCGAAATGTCACCGTGACCCGGCACAGCTCGCTTTTGGTCCCCAGACGCATATTGGGCCCGAACACCCCCACCCCGGAGGTGACGATGTTGTGCATCCCATCCTTTTGCAGGTACCCGCAGGGATTCTCCCAAAACAGGCGGATCAGCAGGTTCCCTGGGAAGAGCTGCCCGTCGTGGGTGTGGCCGCATAGGTCCAGGTCCACCCCGGCGTCCGCCAGCGCCTGTAACTCCCTGGGCTCATGGTCCAGGACCAGGATGGGCTTACTGTAGTCCAATCCCCAGGTCAATTCCGCCGGGCTTTTGCGCTTCTCGATACCCCGGCCAGGCCGTTCATAGTCCGCCCGGCCCAGGAGGTAAAAGGCGTCGTCGATGAGAAGCCCCTCGTCCCGGAGCAGGTGTATATTGGCCGCCTCCAGGAAGGCGTCCATCCGAGGATCGCTGACCTTTTTCTCGTCACTGGAGAAGCTGAACCCCGCCAAAAGTTTCTCCTCCACGTCGTGGTTCCCATAGCAGGCATAGACACCGTATTTGCTCTGGATGTTTCCCAGAATCGCCGCCAGCGCCGCCGGGTCCTCCAGGGCGTCATAGGAATTGTCAAAGATATCCCCGGCGATGACCACCAGGTCCGGCTGCTCCCGGTTGATCTTCCCCACCATCTGCCCCATCTGGGCCGCCCCCACACTGTAGCCCAGGTGGAGGTCAGCCACCAGGACGATCTTCAACTCCTGTAATGCCCCGGCGCTCTTGTTTACTGTCAGGCGATAGTCCGTGGTCTGGATGTTCCGGGCATTGAGGCTCCCCCCTACGCTGAGGGCAGCAATCAGCAGGAGGCAGAGGCCCCCCGTCAGGACACGGTGCCGGTCAGAGAAGGGGGCCCGCCCGTGGCCTTTGGCATACCGCCGCCTTAAGGCCCAGAAGAGCTCCGCCCCCACCGCCACCAGGGCGGTATACAGCAGCACCCCCAGCCAGAAGCCGTTGAACTGTTTCAGCAGCCGTTGGAAGGCACTGGGCTCCAAAAAGGACGCCGGCAGGATACTCAGGTTCAGAACGGCAAAGAGCACTGCGGCCACCGCCTGTACACCGCGCCCCCAGGGGCACAGATCCAGCCACCGGCGCAGACGCCGCCACAGGTACCAGCAGAACAGTAGGTAAACAGGGGCTAAGAACAGGGCGATCATCGCGGCAACTCCTTCATCACGGCGGCGCTGGTCTCATAGTCCGTGATCCCCGCCCCGGTGTTGGGGGTTATGGACGAGTAGACCTGATCCACCATAAATATCCCCAACAGCACCAGGGCTGCTGCCGTCATGGCCTTGGCCGGGAGCTTACGCAGGGCCCCGTCCAACAGGGGTGCCAGGACATACACCACCACCATCCCCGCCACCCCGAAGACCAGCAGGCCTTCCGCGCAGATCCGGCCGTTGAGGTTGAGGAAATAGCCGGTATAGTCCCACCAGCGGGTCCCGCCGTGCATCCACTCTAAGCCCAGGGAAGTGAAATACTCCACGCAGCCGCACAGCAGGATGGTGGCGAGGAACTCCAGCCCCGGCCGCTTGCGGAAGCGGTCCAGCACCAGGAGGATCAGCACGCTCCCGCAGCCGTAGATGGGCAGCCAGGGCCCGTGGAGGACCCCACGGTTGACGAATACCCCGTCGGTGAGCAGGTGCAGGCTCACCTCCCACAGCCAGCCCACGAAGGACAGGGAGAAGAACATCAGCACCAGGGACCAGACGGAATAGTAGCGCAGGTAGTTCAGGTTCCCGATCCACTTGCGTTTCCGCTTCTCCGGGATGGGGCTCAGGCGGGTGGGATAGACCAGCCCCGCCAGGGCCTGGCTGTCGTAGTCCAGTTGGGCGGCGCGGCTCTGGGCGGCTTCTAGGTTTTCCAACTCCCGGCTCCGGTGGATGGTCAGGCCGAAATTCTCCGCCAGGAATTTGTGGATGCCTTTCAGGGGGGTGAGCATCTCTGCCGCGGACTGGGCCTTGGCCTGCTCCACATCCCCGTACCGCCGGCACAGCTCCTCCGGCTCCGCCTTTTGGAAGAGGTAGCGGTCGTTGAGGCGGGCGCTGTTCTCCACCTGGCGCTCCTTGCCCAGGCGGCGCAGCTCCACGTAATACTCCGTCTGCACTGCCGTCATATAGGGCACGGTGTAAAGGCTGTTCAGGATCCCCGCTGTGAGTATCCCCAAAAGGTACCAGCCCAGAAAGGACAGCTCCAGCAGGAAGCACTCCCACTTGTGCCCGTCCATCAGCCGCCGGGAGAGGGTGATGGCCTCCAGGGTCCCCAGGTCCGGGTTCTCCGCCATGAGGAAGGGGACCAGGTAGTAGGAATAGTATTTGATGACGCCCCCTACGATGGTCAGGCCCCAGAGGGCGGAAAAGAGATTGACCACCAGCTGGGTCACCCCCACCCGGCACCAGCGCTTTACCCGCATCAAAAACCAGACCCGGTGGGCAGGAAGCGTTTCATAACAGCGGCCCTCCAAAAACATACGCGCCAGGATGGTGCGGTAGACCCCCACCACGAAAATCTCCACCAGCAGCACCAGGGCCATGGCCAGGAGCAGGAGGATCACCACCACCGCGCTGTCGTTGCCCACCAGGGAGCGGATGCCCATGGTCAGGGTGACCAGATACGCCCCGGAGGAGACCTTGTTCACCAGCATGGCCAGCACCCCGTCGCTCCTGCCTAGGATCGCCTCCCGATCCACCTGGGAGGCCGCCACATAGTCCTCCTCGGTCCGGCGGATGGCCTCCTCCCGCTGGGCCTCCTGGCCCAGGGCCAAGTCCACGGTGAACGCCACAAAGGCGTTCGCCAGGTCCGAGGGGGTGGACAGCTGGGTCTGACCATCGCCTGTCAGGTTGCCGAACACCGTCAGCTCCCCGCCCAGGATGACCGGTACCAGGCACAGCAGCAGGAACATGGCATAGTGCCGCTTCAGGGCCCGCCGGCCCCTGGCTTTCAGTTCTTTTCTCTTTGGCATCCTCTCGCCCCTTTTTCTTCGCGTTCTCTCTCTTGTGGGGACGAGGAAGCGTCCTCCAATTCCTGTGCATGGGCCTGGAAAAAGGCATGGTAGGCCTGCACCGCCGGGAGCTGCACCCAGGGACTGGGCTGTATCTCCTCCTGGTCCGTATCCCTCCACCCATCCAAGTCATACACCACCGCCCCCGGCATGGCCAGGAGGAAGGGGGAATGGGTGGACAGGATGAGCTGGCAGCGGAAGAAGCGCACCGAATCCGCCAAAAACCCCGCCAACTCCTGTTGGAAGGCCGGGGACAGGCTGTTCTCCGGCTCGTCCAGGAGATACAGGCCGTCCTCTTGGATCTGGTGGGTGAAGTAGTGCAGGGCCGTCTCCCCGTTGGACCGCCCCCGGAGGTTTCCCCCCAGGGTCCGGCGGACAAAGTCCGAACCGCTGCCCTTCTTCCGTTGGGCCAGCACCACTTTTTTCAAATGGTCAAAGTCCTCCAGGGACTGCATCTGAAAGTGCTCCTCCCGGAGGCTGCGGTATTCTTGCAGCACCTCCGTCCGGGCCAAGTCGATGCCCTGGTTCAGGCTGCGCTGGTCCAAGAGGTCGTCGAACACGTCGTCGCTGGTGAGGACCTTCCCCTCATGCCAGCGCTTCCCGGTGGTGGTGCAGTGGCACAGCTCCACAAAGGGTTGGAAGAAGGGGGTACGGTTATAAACGCTCCGCCGCTCCAGCTCCAGCTTCTCCCCCAGGAGGTTCAGCAGGGTGGTCTTACCAGAGCCGTTGCCCCCATAGAAAATGGTAAGGGGATAGAGGGGGATGGACAGCGCCTCCCAGTGGTCAAAGACCCCGAAGGGGTAGACATTGTTGTAACAGCTCCGCTTGTTGATCGCGGCCTCCAAGGCATCCTCCGCCGCGCTGCGGCTGGGCAAGCGCAATTCCGCAAGATACAAGTCTGTCCCCTCCTTTCCTGGGAAAATTTTCTAATTTCCCCACCCTCACCCAGTTTCTTCGTCAATTTGTCTGTAAAGTGTTTCTACTTGTAACCCTTTTGTCACACAAGAGCCGTTCTGTCAAATGACCCCGCGATCCGTCAAATCTTGGCGCAAGGTGATGGTTTTCCCGGCAAGTTCACAGTCCAAGGCCGCCTGGCACAGCAGGACCATATTTCCCCGGCTGATGGCCACGTTTTGGTGTCCGCTGTGGTACTGTCCATGGGTCAGCCCCACCTGGTCCGCCAGGCTCCAGGGGGCGGCCCAGTCGAAGTCCTGGCCGCTCTGGTAGCCCAGGGCACGAAGGAGGAAGGTCAGCTCCTGGGACACGGTGGTGGGGTTGCTGCCGGAGAAGGTATTCACCCCGGTGCCGTAGGCGATGCCGTTGCGGTAGGCAAAGCCCACGTAGCGGGCAGCCCACTGGGACACGTCCCGGAAGGGGTGGGCAGCGGCGTCACTGGCCCCGATCTCCCGCTCCCGGCCAAGTAGCCGCAGGAGCATGGTCAGGGCCTCTTCCCTGGAGCACTGCTGGTCCAGGGCAAAGTCCGGCTGGCCGTTGGGGAGGGTCCCCTTCCCCTGGAACAGGCCCAGGCGGTACAGCTCCCAGGCTGCGGCCTCCTGAGGGGTACCCTGTAGGGTCACGGTGAGGGAGGCGGTCCGGCTGCCGCACTGGACCGTGAGCGTCTGCTTCCCCACCACATGGGCGTCATACCCGCTGCACATCTCCGGGGACAGGGGGAGGTAGCTGTTTCCGTGCTCACAGCGCAGGGTAATCACCCCGTCCATGTCCTGGATCTGGGTGCCGATGGGATAGGAAGCCGCCCCCAGGGTAACGCTGCTCACCTGGGGTGCACAGATCCCCAAAAACATCTGGGTCCAGCGCCGGCCGTCGCTGCCCTGGCCCAGGTGGGTGAAGGGGGCGGTGAGGATGTTCATCCGGTGGCCGGGGCTGTTCATCCAGCCGTCCACCACCGAGGCGGGGGTACCGTAGCCCACGGCGATGTTCTCCCCAGAACGGGTGAAATCATAGGGGTCCAGCCCCACGTCGCTCAGGGCCGTCATGCAGGGCTGGCCGTTGGGCCGGGTGTGGTCAAAGACCTGGCCGATCTCCCGCGCCCGGAGCTGGGCAGCGGCGTGGAGGGCCTCAAAGGTGCTCAGGGGGTTCAGCCCCTCCTTGGCCCGCTCCACGTTGGTCAGGCGCAGGGCCTCCCAGGAGTTGGCGGAGATGGGCTCCCGCCAGAGCGCACTGACCTGTTCTGGCCCGGTGGCCGCCCCGGCGGTGACCCCCAGGCTCAGGGCCAGGGTCAGGGCCAGCAGTGTCGCTAGGAAACGTTTCATGTTGATTCTCTCCTTCTTTTCATAATGATCTATCGTTGACTCATGTGACACAGCCTGCCGTGGAGCATGAAGTCTACGCGGCAGGCTGGCATCATCTTAAGAGTTTTCCCGGCACGCCCGCAGAAAGGACAGGGGCGGGGCATACACCGGCAGTTGGATGTGAAATTTCATCTCCGGGTGCCGGGCCTCCCGGAGGGGATAGCCCAGGGCATCCAGCAGCAGGGGGGCGGGAAAGGCCAGCGGCCGCAGGTCCGGCCCTACCAGCTCAATAGGATCCCCCACAGAGAACTTGTTGCGCAGGGAGGCCACAGCCAAACCGCTTTCGTCGCAGGACTCCACCACCGCCAGCACTTGCCAGTCCCGGATGTAGCGGGCATCCTCCGTAAACTGCCCCGGCTGGCCGAAGAAGAAGCCGGTGGAGTAGTGCCGGTGGCTGACCTTCTCCACCTCTCCCCGCCAGAGGGGGTCCAGGGGACGGCCTGCCAGGGCGGCGTCCAGCCCATGGCGGTAGGCCCCGGTGACCACGGCGGCGTAGTAGGCGGACTTGGCCCGACCCTCGATTTTCAGGGAGTCCACCCCCGCCGCCATCAACGCCGGAAGGTGGTCGATCATGCACATATCGCGGGAGTTCATGATGTAGGTGCCCTTTTCGTCCTCATAGACGTCAAAGTACTCCCCCGGCCGCTTCTCCTCCATGAGGCTGTATTGATAGCGGCAGGGCTGGGCGCAGGCCCCCCGGTTGGAGTCCCGCCCGGTCATGTAGTTGGACAGGAGGCAGCGCCCGGAGTAGGACACGCACATGGCTCCGTGGGCAAAGACCTCCAGCTCCAACGCGCTGGGGGCCTTGGCCCGGATCTCCGCGATCTCCTCCAAGCTCAGTTCCCTGGCCAGGATCACCCGCTGGGCCCCTAGCTCATGCCAGGCACGGGCAGCTTGATGGTTCACCACGCTGGCCTGGGTGCTGATGTGGATATGCAGGGAGGGGGCGTATCGCTTGGCCAGGGCCAGCACCCCCACATCCGCCAGGATGATGGCGTCGGCCCCCGCCTCCTCCAGCAGCGCTAACCACTGGGGGAGGCGTTCCACTTCGTCGTTTCGGGGCATGGTGTTGCAGGTCACGTGGACTTGCACCCCCCGGTCGTGGCAGTAGGCCACGGCCCGTTTCAATTCCTCCGGGGAGAAGTTCCCCGCAAAGGCCCGCATTCCGAAGGCGTCCCCGGCCAGGTATACCGCGTCAGCCCCGTAGGCCACGGACATCTCCAGCTGCTCCCAGTTACCGCCGGGGGATAGGAGTTCTAGTTTCTTTTCCATTAGTTTCCACTCTGACTTGCCATAAAGTTTTCGTGCTCAGAGAGACTGTTAAAGAAGTGGTGGACACCATCGTCGCCCAAGGAGTAGTAATAATAGTTGCTGTTGTCCGGGTTCATCGCCGCCATGATAGAGGCCATACCGGGGTTGGCGATGGGCCCAGGGGGCAGGCCCTTATTGAGGTAGGTGTTGTAGGGGCTGCTCAGGGTCTTATAGTCGTCCCTGGTCACCTTCCGGGCCTCTGTTCCTGCTTCTGCCTGCTGATCCAGGACGTACTGCAAGGTGGCGTCCACCTGGACATAGCCCTGGGTGCCAGAATTGGGGTGGTTGAGACGGTTGTAGATGACCGAGGCGATCTTGGTGCGGTCGGTGCCGTCCGTCTCCCGCTCGATCATGGAGGCCACAATGAGCACATCCCGGATGGTCCGCCCGGAGTCGGCAATCTTCTGGCGCATCTCATCGGTGACCTTGGCGTCGAAGTTCACCAGCATCTTGTTCAAGATGAACCGGGGGTCCTCCCCCATATAGAACTCATAAGTGTCCGGGAAGAGGTAGCCCTCCAGGCGGTTGGGATCTCCCAGGGGGATATCCTGGAGGAAGGAGAAGGCATAGTCGTGGTTGGCGGCCATGTCCTCCAGCTTGGCCACGCTGGAGATCCCCTTGTCCTCCAGCATCTGGAAGATCTGCTTGACGCTATAGCCCTCCGGGATGGTCACGGCGGTGCTCATGCGGCTGCTGGAGCTGGAGCCCAGGTTGTTCAAAATGGCCCGGTAGTCCATATCCGTGTTCAGCTCATAGGTTCCCACGGCGATCTTCTCTTGGCCGTTGGTCACGGTGGAGAAGAGGCGGAAGGCCCACTTATAATTGATGATTCCCTGCTCCTTGAGCTGCTTCACCACGCTGCCGAAGTCGTTTTCATCCTGGACGTTGATGACCGCCGTGCCCTCCTCTTTGTTCAAGGCCAGCACGTCGTTGGCCAGGGTCCAGCCCACCACCGCCAGGATGACGGAGATGCCGCAGACCATCAGGATATACAGCATGGAGCTGGAGAGGGCAGAGCGCTTTTTCCGCCGCTTCTGGCTGGGGCGGGACGGGGGCCGGTGGGGCGGCTCCTCCCGGCGGCGGCGGGGCTCCGCTTCCTCCCGGTACCGCCTGGTGTCCGAATCCTCTCGGTACCGCCGGGAATCCGGCTCGTCCCGGTAGCGGCGCTGGACAGGCTCGTCCCGATAGTGCCGGGGGGGCGGGTCGTCGCGGTATCTTCTCGGTTCCTCCCGGTAGCGCCGGGGGTCCGGGTCTCCCCGGTATCTTCGATTATCCATTTGTTAACCTCCCTCTGGATCTGCCCCACCGTGCCGGGGCCTCCATTGGTTTTATTCTCGCTGTAGGTCGGGCCAGACCTGGCCCTCCTCGGTGAGCACATAGCGCACCCACACATCCAGGGGCTCCCGCGGCAGGTTCACCTGGAAAAAATCCTCCCGGCACAGGCCGATGCTCATGCCGTCGTAATCCTCCAGATAGCGGTCATAGTAACCGCCCCCCTGGCCCAGGCGGTTGCCCCGGCTGTCGAAGCACAGCCCCGGCACCAGCACCAGGTTCAAGTCCTCCCTGGGCACCACCGGGCAACTCTCCCCAGGGGCGGGGATGCCGTACTTGTCCGGCCGCAGATCCTCCAGGGTGGTGATGGCCCGCGCCTCCATCTGGTGCTCCGGCAGGCAACGGGGCAGGCACACCCGCTTTCCCTGGTCCAACAGGGCTTGGATGAGGGGTTGGGTGTGGATCTCCGTCCCCACGCCGTAGTAGAGCAGCAGGGTATTCGCCTCCACCACCTTGGGGTGCTGGAGGAACTGCTCTGTCAGGGCCTGGTCAGACTCTGCCCGCTCCTGTTCACTGAGCTCCTCCAAAACCGCCCGCATCTGCTGGCGGAGGATCTTTTTGACTTTTGAGATTTCTTGTCCCATCTATGTCTCCCTTCCGGAGAGCAGGGGGCGCACCGCCTGCCAGATCTCCTTGTGTATCTCCTCCACGTCCCGCAGCGCTCCCCCTTCGTCCAAGCAGGACAGGCGCTTCCAGCCGTATAGCTGTCCCGCTTCCAGGGCGGCGCCGCGGCAGGCGGCCAGGTAGGCGCTGTCGGTCTCATGGATATCCCCTTGGGTGTGGGTGGCCGCCTCCCTCTGGCGCAGCAGCTCCACCGCCCGGTCTGTGGGCATGTCCAGATAGAGCACCAGGTCAGGCCGGGGCAGCCCTAATCGGTCGTATTCAAACTCCTCCAGCCAGCGTAGAAAGCCTTCCCGCTCCCCTTCCGGGAGCTTGCTGGTCTGGTGGACGGCGTTGGAGCTGGTGTAGCGGTCCGCCAGCACCAGGCCGCCGCCCCGATACCAGCCCTCCCAGACCTTTTTCCAGGAGGCGTAGCGGTCCACGGCGTAAAAGGCCGAGGCGGCGTAGGGGTTCACATCCCCCGGCCGACTGCCGAACTCCCCCGCCAGATACATTCTGATCAGGGCCGAAGAGGGCTCCTGGTACTGGGGGAACACCAGCCGCCGGAAGGGGAGCCCCTCCGCCTCCAGGCGCTGGCACAGCCGGGCGAACTGGGTGGACTTCCCAGAGCCGTCGGTGCCCTCCAAGACGATCAATCTGCCCTTCATGTCCGTCCCCTCCCCTTCTGGGCCGCAGCCTGGACCAGGAACAGAGGCAGCTTTGCCATCCGTCCCACCCGGCTGGGCTGGTGGAGCAGGCGGTAGCACCACTCCAGCCCCAACTTCTGCCAGGCCTCCGGGGCCCGCTTCACAGTCCCGGCGTAGACGTCCAAGGCGCCCCCCAGGCCCACCATCAACTGGGCCCCGGTGGCCGCGCCGTGGCGGGAGATCCACCACTCCTGTTTCGGCGCCCCCAGGCAGACGAACACCACCTTAGCTCCGGCGGCTTTGATCTGCGCTGCCACGGCCTCATTGTCCTGAAAATACCCGTCGTGGGTGCCGCAGATATGCAGGCCGGGGTAGGTTTGTTTCAAGTTCTCCGCCGCCTGCTCCGCCACGCCGGGCTTGCCCCCCAGGAGGTACAGGGCCTCGCCGCTCCCTGCCAGCTCCCCCAGCAGGCCGGAGGCAAAGTCGATCCCCGGTACCCGGCCCTTCAGGGGCGTGCCCAGGAGCTTGGCGGCGTAGACCACGCCGATGCCGTCGGGGAGCACCAGGTCGGCGGCGTTGAGGAGCTTTTGATAGTCCTGAGACTGGCGGGCCAGGTTGACGATCTCCGGGTTGGGGGTCACCACGTAGGACAGTCCCGGCGTCCGGGCCAGGGTGGCCCCGGTGGCCACCGCCTCCCCCAGGGTCAGATCATCAAAGCTCACGCCCATAATATCCGTTCGCACGTTTTGCATCTCCAAACATCAAACTGTCGCTTTCCCTGCCAGAATGACAGGACAAAGCATAACCTGTTGTATTTTATCACAGTTTTTGCCATTTGTCCACCAAACCATTCCCCCCTTTTTTCCTTCCCGGCATCCTCTTGCAAAAATCAACCAAAAAGGGTATGATTTTTCCGAGGCAACCGAGGGTTGCAACCGCTGGTTGCGCAAAAGAAACCACAGCATGGTGGCATTTTCCCCGAAAAACAGCTACAGTGAGGGCGAAAGGAGGCATTGGCATGTCTTTTGGTGAAAAGCTCCAGACCCTGAGAAAGGAAGCCGGACTCTCCCAGGAGGACCTGGCCGACCAGTTGGGGGTCTCCCGCCAGGCGGTGAGCAAGTGGGAGCGGGACAGCGGCTATCCGGAGACGGAAAAGCTCCTGCACATCGCCCGCCTCTTTCAGGTGACGGTAGACTATCTTTTGATGGAGGAAAGCACCGGCGAGGAACTGCCCCCAGGGGAGCGGGGCTACTACGTCAGCCGGGAGACGGCGGCGGGCTTTCTCGCCCACCAGCGCCGGCGGCTGCACAAGCTGGGTGGAGGGGTGGGACTGCTCGTCGCCAGCCTGTCCCTGCCCGTGTGGTGGTCCCAGGGTGGGGAGCTGCTGTCCACCCTGGCCATGATCGCGGGAATCGTGCTGCTGTTCTCCGCCAAGCTCACTGGCAACCCCTACCGCCGCCTGCGATGGGAACCCCTGACCTTCGACCCGGCGGTGAAGGCGGAGCTCAGCGGGGAGTACGCCGAGAAAAAGGCCGCCCTCCACGGCTGCGCCCTGGCGGGCATCGCCCTCATGGCCTTTGGCCTGCTGTTCTGCCCCCAGCTCTCCCCGCCCTCCCCGCTGGAAGCCCTGCTGGACGCCCTGGACCTGGTGTTGGTGGGGGGAGGTGCCTACCTGTACATCTACATGAACGGTCTGCGCCGGTCCTACCGGCGGCTGCTCCAAACCGGCGAGGCATTCCTCGACGAAAGAAAGTGAGGTTTTCTTATGAAACGTATCTTGATTACCCTCTGTGCCCTGCTGCTGTGCGGCTGTTCCGTGACGGTCTCGGATCATTCAGACGGCCCCAGCCTCACCCTGTCCAAGGCCCAGGAGCTGCGCATCGCCCCCGCCGGGGACCCGGACGCGGTCCAGGTCATCGATGGGCAAAAGGAACTGGACGAATTTTTCCAACTGCTGGACCACATTTTAACCAATGATACCTACAGCCACCGGGAGGTCCCCGCCCAGGCGGTCCCTCTGGGGACCGTCACCTTCGCCCAGACGGAGACCTTGAAAGCGGGCCAGGACCCGGAGGACCGGGAGATGGAGGTCCTGGCCACCCTTACTGTCTATGAGGATGGCACCTGGGCCAGCTTAGAGATGGGCCCCATCACCCTAGCCCTCCAGCCCTCTCCCACCGATGGGGAAGCTCTGTGCACCTATTTCTGATCCCCTGTATCCCCTCCCCCGCCGCCGCCCGGCCCCGCTGGACGGCGGCCCAATTTATACTTGAATCGACCTGGCTTTCATGATACAATATACTATCCATTTGTAAGCTTTTGCGCGTTTGACCAAAGAGGCATACCTATGAAAAAATCCGCCCTGCGTGCCATCTCTTGGGTGGCGCTTCTCACGCTGGTGGCCAAGGGCCTGGGGATGGTGCGGGACATCCTGCAAGCCCGTGCCTTTGGGACCACCGCCGAGGTGGACCTGTTTACCGCCGCCAACAACTCCACGATCTATCTGTTCACGACTGCCGCCTACGCTCTGTGTCTCGCGGCAGTGCCTATTTTTGCCCAAAAACTGGCCAAGGACCGGGCCCAGGCCTTCCGCACGGCGGACAACCTCCTCTCCGTGACCCTCCTGGTGAGCCTGGCCGTTACGGCGGTGGTGCTGCTGTTGGGGGCCTCCGGGCTGCTGGGCCACGCCACGGGAAATTCCGGCCACTCCTTCCGCTGGTATGTCACGGTGATGGCCCTCACTCTGCCCCTGATCGTAGTCACCTATCTGTTGATGGCCCTGTTTCAGGCCATGGGGCACTACTCCCTCCAGGGGAGCCTGAGCCTGCTATACAATGTGGCCCTGTGCGGCCTTTTGCTCTTTGTGGGGTCCCGGATGTCCGTGGCCGCCTTTGCGGTGGTGAGCAGCGTAGCCTGGGTGCTGCAACTGGCCATGACCCTGCCCTATCTGGTAAAAGAGCGTTACCGCTTCCACTTTCGCCTGGACCTGAAGGCGGACTATCTCCCCCTGTATCTGCGCACCGCCGTGGTCACGGCCTTTACCACGGCGATCTTCCTGTTCTGCTACCTGCTGGACACCAACATGGCCGCCCCTTTGGGGGAGGGGGTCACCTCCGCCTTTTACTATGCGGACAAGCTCTTCACCCCCGTCATCACCACCCTGATCTATAGCATCGGCGCGGTGATGTTCCCCAAGTGGAGCGAGCGTCACGCCACCATGGAGGACGGGGCTTACCGGGCCTACGTGGGAGAGGTGGTGGAGGGGACCATTCTGCTGCTGCTGCCCCTGAGCGCGGTGTTCTCCGTGTTCGGCATCCCCATCATCCGGGTGCTGTTTGAGGGGGGGAGCTTTACGGCGGACTCCACCGCCCTCACCGGCATGGTCTTTGCCCGCTACGCCCTGGGTATGGTGGGCTTCGCCCTATTGGATCTCCTGGCAAAAGCCTATTATGCCATGCACGACACCCGCGCCCCCCTCCTGGTGAACCTGGGAGTGCTGGGGGGGAACTTCCTGCTGAACCTCCTGCTCATGGCGCTGTGCCCCACACCGGGGGCCCTGGCGGTGGCCACCGCCCTGATGCTCACCCTGGGCGGGGTGGTATTGCTGCTGCTGTTTCTCCGGGGCAAGGTCCGAGGGGTGCTTCACCCCCTGCGGCTGCTGGCAGGGGCTGTCCTATCCGTGATCCTCTACGTTGGGCTGGCGCTGGCCTCCAACGCCCTGCTGGGGGCGGCGGATGGGAAGCTGATGCTGGTGGTGAAGTGCGGTGCCCTGGGAGCTGTAGCCCTGGGGATCTACTTGCTGCTGATGGGACGGGCCTGCCTGGCCTCGTTCTCCCGGTCCTAGGAGGTGCCCATGGAAACCTTGAAACGCAATCCCCTTTTATGTATCATGGCCCTGGTGGGGCTGGTCTGCTCCCTGGTCCTGCTCTTTGGGCGGGTCCAGGCGGAGCAGCAGGCCGACCAGGTATCCTGCGCCATCACCCTTGAGGATGTCGGCCTTCTGTCTGCGGCCAGTGGGCGGAGCGTGGAGGACTGGTTGGCGGATCTATCCGAAGCCGGGGT
The DNA here is from genome assembly GCA_910578575.1 of uncultured Oscillospiraceae bacterium. Lineage (GTDB taxonomy): Bacteria > Bacillota > Clostridia > Oscillospirales > Oscillospiraceae > Evtepia. The sequence continues at coordinate 79,113 of CAJTQP010000001.1, read as the reverse complement.
CCACTATCTGATTTTTTCCGATGAACTGCAAGAATTCACGGAACTGGCACAGGCCTATGGCATGTCCGTTGCCCGCAGCGGGGACACCGCCCAGCCGGGGGACGCCTTCCTCCTCCCCACGCCGCCCCTGTTGGGGGCAAAGACCTATGCGCCCCCCGGAATACCCCAGGGAGACTCCACAGTACCTCTGGCCCTGGTGGAGAACTACAACCGCACCGGGGTGGTCACAGACCCTGCGTTTGACCCGGAAACCTGGGAAGGGCCCATGGTCAAGACCCTTTATCTCTACGACGCCTATAGCTACCATTATGAAAAGAACGGCGACGCCCCTTCGGAAAATGAGAACATCCTCTTCCGGGCCGTGACAGACCGCTCCATGCGTCTCATCGTCCTCACCCCCTTGGTCCATGAGGACGGCGGGATGGTGACAGACCCGGCGGCATACCAGGACCTGCTAAGCGGCCTGGGGGAACGGCTGGAAAGCCGGGGGCTCACCTTGGGGGAGGCCTTCTCCTCCATGGATGCCCCCCAACGCTCCCCCCTGCTGTTGGCGGGGGCGGCCCTGTTCCCGGCGGCCCTGGCGGTGCTGTTCCTGGGGCTGGTTTTACCTCTCCCCGTTTGGGGGAAAAACGCTCTTCTCCTCTTGGGCCTCCTGGTTGCAGTAGGAGGCGCACTCCTTCGGCCCGCGTTATTGCAGACCTTGCTCTCCTTCGGGACGGCGGTGCTGGCCCCCTGCTTCACCGGCCTGCTTTTCGCCGCCCTGTGCGCCGGCGGGGGAAAGCGGCTGCAAGCTCTGCCCCCCCCCCTGGGGTATCTGGCCCTGCTGGGGCTGCTGTTGGCCATCAGCCTGGCAGGTGGGCTCACCATCGGCGCCCTGCTGGCCACCCGCGCCTATCTGTTGGAATTTCAGGTGTTCACCGGAGTGAAGCTGGCCCAACTGCTCCCCCTGGGGATCACGGCGGTGCTGTTGTTCCTGGCGCTACGCCGCCGGCCTAAGGAGGCGCGGCAAAAGCCCTCCCTGTTGCTGGTGGCGGTGGTGGTCCTGTGCGTGGCGGCGGCCCTGTTCCTGCTGGTGCTGCGCTCTGGGGACAGCCCCCTCCCGGTAAGCCGCTTGGAGCTGGCCGCCCGGACTTGGTTGGAACAGACCCTCTACGCCCGTCCCCGCACCAAGGAAATGCTCATGGCCTTCCCGGTGCTGGCCCTGTTTTTGCTGGCCACCCGGCGGCGTATGCCAGTGCTGGAGCTGCCCCTGGGGGTGCTGGCGGCGGTGGGCTCGGTGTCGGTGGTGAACAGCTTCTGCCACATCTTCACCCCCGTCCACGTCTCCCTCATCCGCACCCTCCTCAGCGCGGGGATCGGGGCGGTGCTGGGGCTGGTGGTGTTGGGACTTGCCTCCCTCCTGTTGGGGAAATCAGCCAACACGTCTTCTACCCCATAAACCCGTCCAAAAATCAAACCATCGGGACAGCCCTTTTCTCTGGGCCGTCCCGATGGTTTTTGTTTGATTTGTTGTTCTATCAGTAGTTGATGACTGATACCGCGTAGTAGATATTATACAGCACCTGGGCCGTCTCCCCTCTGGTGGAGGGGGTCTGGGGGGCGATGTGTTCCAGCTCGTCGTAAAGCAGGTTCAAGGGCCTGCCCAGCACGTTCTTCTGGCTCTTGGCCAGCAGCCACGCCCAGGGCTGGGCCCAGTCGCTATAGCTCCCCGGCACGCCGGTCTGGGCGGGAACGGCTTGGGAGGCGCTACGCAGGGTCATGTTCAGCTCCGCGCTCATGCGGCCCAACACCGTGATCATCTGCTCATGGGTCACCAGCCCCTGGGGGTCGAAGCGGCCCTCTCCCACGCCGTTCATGTAGCCTGCCCCCACCGCGCCTTGGATATAGCGGTAATACCAGGCGTCCTCTGCCACGTCGGTAAAATGATAGTCCTGGGCAGGCATACGCAGCCCCATGGCCTGGCACAGCAGGGCACAGAACTCCGCGCGGGTGATGGTGCCGTCGGGGCGGAAGCTGCCGTCGGCATAGCCGTTGAGCATGGCGTAGGTGTGCAGGGTGTTGGCCGCCCGCTCGCAGTCCCGGCCCGCCACGTCGTTGAATACCCGCGGGGCGTAGCCGGACACGCCGGTGCTGGCCGCCACCTGGGCGGCGGTGGTCCGGGTCCAATCTGCCCCGCTGCCCAGGTATAGCTCCGCGCTGGGGGGCAGGGCAGAGAGCAGTTCTGCAAAGTAGGGGGCGTTTTCCGCCGTCATGGCCTTGGATATCTCCACATACCAGCGCCAGCCCCCCAGGTGCAGCCGCAGCCAGCCGTCGGTGCCCCCGGCGGGGGCCTGGGAGGAAAAGAGCTGGGCGATCTCGTCGGCGTCCTCCGCCGCCACCAGCAGGTCGGGGACCACACCGATGTTCTGGGCGGTGTTGCCCTCGAAGCCGTAATACTGATAGGCGGTGAGTTTGAGGGCATCCCCCTCGTCAAAGGTCTCTGGCAGTTGGGTCTCGCTGAGGATCAGCTGGGCCACCCCCTTGCCAAAGGTGTGGGAGCCAATCACCAACCCACCAGCCTGGTCCTTCACCGCCAGGGCGAAGATCTCCGCGGCGGAGGCGGTCATGGAGCTGGTGAGGACGATGGCGGGGTAGATGGTGGTGCTCTCCTGACTGGAAGCGTAGTAGTAATACTTCCCCTCCCCATCCCGAAGGTAGAACATAGTCCCCTCCCCCAGGAAGGTGCCCAAGGTCTGGGTAACGGCATAGACGTCCCCGCCGCCGTTGTTGCGCAGGTCCACGATCCACAAATTCACGTCGTCGTAAGCCTGGGTACCCTCAGTGAAATGGCCTAAGGTCTCCTCACCGAAGGTGGTGCAGTTGATGTACCCGATGGAGCTGTCCTCCAGCTTCTCCGTCACTGTGGCGGGGATCTTCACCTGGGCCCGTGGGATGGTGTAGGCCTGCTCCCGCCCGTTGGCGTGGCGGACCAGGATGGTCACCCGGCTGCCCTCTTCCCCTCGCAGCCAGGTGGTGATGGTCTCTGCCGTCTCCCCGGCGGTGTCGTGGTCCTCCACCCGGATGATAATGTCCCCGGCCACCAGGCCCGCCTTCTGGGCGGGGGAGCCGCCGTATGTCCCCATGACCAACAGTCCCTCCTCTGTGGCGGTGGCGGAGATGCCGATGCCCACCACCTGCTGGTCTGACATGCTGTCCAGCATGGCCTGGTATTCCTCCGCGTTCATGTACACCGTGTAGGGGTCGTTCAGGGCCTCGATGACCTCCTCCACCGTCTGGGCATCCAGGGCGGCCTGGGGGATGTCATTCAAATAGTGCTCCTGTAAAAGCTCTTTGAGCTGGTCCGCTGTCAGAGCCTGGACCGCCGGGGCCAGGCACAGGCTCAGGCATAGGATCAGCGCCAGTGCGCGGGATAAAAAACGTCTCATGCCTCTTTCTCCTTCCAAAGGAGGCGCGGGGACACGTCCTGTCCCCGCGCCTGTCCCTGTGATCGCTTTGGTTTTAAGACTGCCACTTTTCGGCCATGGCTCGAATCTGGGCGGTCATCTTCTTCAGGTCCTTGTTGGCCCCGCCCTTGCTGGCGCGGATGATGGCCATCAGGTCCATGGCCGCCACTTCCAGCTCGTGGTAAGCCACAGACACATGTCCCACAGACTCGTAGCTGACCTTCTTGGGCTCCAGCTCCACGCCGGCAGCCAGCATCTTGTTGGCGGCCAGGTCGAACACCTCTTCGTAGAGAGGCGCGTGGGCGGGCATTCCCCGCTCCCGGAGGCTGTTGGCAAAAATCTCCGTCACCTGGGGGTCGCCGTGGACCACGAAAACCTGCTGGGGGGCAGGCTCGTCCACCGCTTCGATCCATTTGAGGAGATGATCCCGGTCCGCGTGGGAGGACAGGCCCTTGAAGTTATGGATGGTGGCGTTGACCTTGATGTCCTCCCCGAACAGCCGCACCTGGTTGGCACCGTTGAGGAGATGGCGGCCCAGGGTGCCCTCCCCCTGGTAGCCCACAAACACGATGGCGCACTCCTCCCGCCACAGGTTGTGCTTCAGGTGGTGGCGGATCCGCCCCGCGTCGCACATGCCGGAAGCGGAGATGATCACCTTGGAGGCCTTGTCCATGTTCAGCATCTTGGACTCCTCGCTGCTCTCGGTCATCATCAGGCCGGGGAAGGTGAACAGCCGCTCACCCCCCTGGATCACCTCGATGGCCTCCTCGTCCAGGTAGCCCCGCAGGTCCCCGGAGAAGATCTTGGTGGCCTCGTTGGCCAGGGGGGAGTCCACCACCACGGTGAAGTCGGGGTTGCTCTTTACCATGCCGTCCCGCTTCATCTCCCGCATGAAGTACAAAAGCTCCTGGGTCCGGCCCACAGCAAAGGCGGGGATGATGACGTTCCCCCCCTTGGCAAAGGTGTCGTCGATGATCTTGGCCAGCTCCGCGGTGTAGGAGGCCACAGGCTCATGGTTCCGGTCGCCATAAGTGCTCTCCATGACCACATAGTCCGCCCCCCGGATGTAGGAGGGATCCCGAATGACCGGCTGGTTGATGTTGCCCAGGTCCCCGGAGAAGAGGATCTTCTTCTCCACGTCCCCTTCCTTCAGCCACATCTCCACGCAGGCGGAGCCCAACAGGTGGCCGGCATCGATGAAGCGGATCTTCACCCCTTCAAAGAGCTCCACTGTCTCGCCGTACTCTACGGTGAACAGGTGATCGTCCACCTGCTCGGCATCGGCCACGGTGTACAGAGGCTCCACCGGCTCCCGGCCGGCCCGCTTGCCCTTCTGGTTCTTCCACTGGGCCTCCATCTCCTGGATGTGGGCGGAGTCCCGGAGCATGATGGACATGAGCTGCCCGGTGAGGCGGGTGGTGAAAATTTGGCCCTGGAAGCCCTGCTTGATGAGCAGGGGGATCCGGCCGGAGTGGTCGATGTGGGCGTGGGTGACCACCACATAATCAATGTAGTTGGGGGCGAAGTCCAGGACACTGTTGTCCTGCTCGTCCCTCCCCTGCTGCAAGCCGCAGTCAATGAGGATTTTCTTTCCGTTTACCTCCACGCAGTGGCAGCTGCCAGTGACAGCCTTCGCCGCGCCGAAAAAGGTCAATTTCATTGTGTGACCCCCTCCTTTTCTATTTGCCTGGTTGCTGTATTGCTTCGGCCTCCAGGCCGGGTCCCTGGGTTTTTTAAGCTACAATACAGGTATCATACCCCATTTTCTTCCGTTTGCCTAGTCTTTTTGCAAAAATTCATGGCCCGTGCTCTTTTTCTCCCTGGTGGAATGTGCTATAATCCTCCCATATTGCCCAGATGACACCAACAACAGGAGGTTTTCATCCATGACCACATTGAAACACGCCTGCGTCCACGTTCTGGACCTGCCCCGCAGCTTGCGCTTTTACCAGGAAGCCCTGGGCCTCACTCCCCAGCGGGAGCTGTCCATGCCAGAGCGCAACTGGGCGCTGGTCTTTCTGGGGGACGGCGTCACCGAATTCCAGTTGGAGCTGTGCCAGGAGCTAGACCGCAGCGAGCCCTTCCACTTAGGGGACGACACCCCCCACGTGGCCCTGGTGGCCGACGACTTCGACACACTGAAGGCCCGGCATAAAGAGCAGGGCCTCATCTTCGACGAGCTGCCCTCCGGCATCTATTTCATCCGGGACCCGGATGGGCATATCTTGGAGATTTTGCCCCAGCAGGCATGAAAAAACGCACCGCCCGCTTGACAAACGCGGAGGGTGCGGTATAATAGATACAGACGGGCGCCGCCGGTTTGCGGTACAGCCCTAGTGGTTTAAGGTTTCATGAGAAACCGTCACCGGGCAGGGTGGCGGTTTCTGCCTTTTATCTTAATCGTTACAGTGTATCCGAAGATATGTAACGTAAGCGTTATTGGCATCGCCTCACCCCCTTTCGGAGGATATCGGCTGTACCGCCTACCGTTTATGGCAGCGCCTCTTCTGTCCAAACCCCTACGAACGGGCTTGGCAACTTTATTATACTATGTTGTCGGATTTTGTCAAGGCCACTTTTCCTTGTCAACAATAAAGGATGATACTCAACTATGTCAATAGAAGCACAATTCAACGCCATCGCCCAGGAATACGACGCCAACCGGAAGCGGTTCATTCCCTGTTTCGATGACTATTATCAAGGCACGACCACCTTCCTTGCCGCCAACCTTCCCGCCCCCAAGCGGGTATTGGACCTGGGAGCCGGGACGGGCCTTTTGACCTCTTTCTGGTACCGGCACTTCCCCGGCGCGGCGTATGTGCTGGTGGACATCGCGGATGAAATGCTCAACGTCGCCCGCAAGCGCTTTGCCGGCTTAGACAACGTATCCTACCAGACCCTGGACTACGCCAAGGCCCTGCCCTCCGGCGGGTTTGACCTGATTGTCTCTGCCCTGTCCATCCACCATTTGGAGGACGGAGAGAAGCGGTCGCTGTTCCAAAGGATTTACGACACCCTTCCCCCTGGAGGGCTGTTTGTCAACTACGACCAGTTTTGCGCAGGACAGGAAGAGATGAACGACTGGTACGATTCTTACTGGGAAGGTCAGCTCGCAAGCAGCGGCTTGACTTTGCAGGACCTGGCCGCTTGGAAAGAGCGCAGGAAGTTTGACCGGGAGTGCTCCGTGGCACAAGAGATGGAAATGCTCTCCACTTGCCGCTTCCCCACAGTCCAATGCGTTTACGCCTGTCAGAAATTCGCCGTGATCGTTGGGAAAAAATAAAGCAATCGTTGAAAAACCGTCCCCTTTCAAGCACGGGGACGGTTTTCTTGTTTGGCCAAAAGCCTCCCTCCTGGAGGGAGCCTAGATAGCTGTTCCGTTTTCGCTATTTACCCGCACATAGGTCGCATAGGTGAAGCGCAGGTCCTCATGCTGAAAGGGCCCCTCCTCCGCCACCAGCCGCCAAGCTGGGTCACTGTCCAAGTCGGGGAAGTATCGGTCCGCGGGGAAGGTCTTTTGTATCTTCGTCACGTATGCCCGGCGGCAGTGGGGTAGTGCCTGACGATAGACGCTCTCCCCGCCGATCACGAAGCTGTCCGCTGGGGCGGCGGCTAGGGCGGCCTCCAGGTTTGAAAACACCTCCGCCCCCTGGATCTGCAAGCCCGCCTGACCAGACAAGATCAGATTCCGGCGGTTTTTCAGGGGCCTGCCGCCGGGGAAGGTGTCCAGGGTCTTGCGCCCCAGGAGCACCGCGTGGCCGCTGGTGAGGGCTTGGAAGCGCTTCAAGTCCGCCGGGATGTAGCACAGTTGGTCCCCGTCCTTCCCGATGGCCCAGGCTTCGTCTACCGCTACGATCACATTCATCCGCGTCTCCTCCTCATATCGCCACAGGGATTTCCTGGTCCAGGGGATGGCACTGGTAGCCCTCCAGGCGGAGGCTGTCCGTGGTAAAGGCATAGAAATCCGTCACCGCCGGGTCCAGCCACAGCTCGGGGGCCGGGTAGGGCGTTCGGGCGATGATCTCCTCTACGATGGGGACATGACGGTCGTAGATGTGGGCGTCGGCGATCACATGGATCAGCTCCCCTGCCTCCAGCCCGGACACCTGTGCCAGCATGTAGAGCAGCACCGCATACTGCATCACGTTCCAGCCATTGGCGGTGAGCATATCCTGGGAGCGCTGGTTCAGCAACGCGTTGAGGGTCTTCCCGCTGACGTTGAAGGTCACGGACCAGGCACAGGGGTACAGGGCCATTTCGCTCAAATCGTGGTGGTTGTACAGGTTGGTGAGGATGCGCCGAGAGGCAGGGTTGTGCTTTAAGTCAAAAAGCACCCGGTCCACCTGGTCCATCTCCCCCTCTGGGTAGCGGTGCTTCACCCCCAGCTGATGGCCGTAGGCCTTGCCGATGGAGCCGTTCTCATCCGCCCAGGCGTCCCATATCTTACTGTTCAAGTCGTGGATGTTGTTGGACTTTTTTTGCCAAATCCACAGAATCTCATCCACCGCACTTTTCAGGTACATCCGCCGGATGGTCTGGATGGGGAACTCCTCCCGCAGGTCGTAGCGGTTGACGATGCCAAAGCGCTTGATGGTGTGGGCGGGGCTGCCGTCGGCCCAGCGGGGGCGGACGGGCTGGTCTGTGTCCCAAACCCCGTGGGCCAAAATTTCCTTACAGTTTTCAATAAACAACTGGTCTGCTCTGCTCATAGTCCTTCCTTTCCCTCCAGGACCCCAAGGGCTCCTTCCCCACCTAAGGCGGTGAGGCGCACGGTTCTCATCTGATTGTGGAGGTCTTGTCCCGGCGCTTCCACCTGCACCTCCATATACTGGGGGGTATGCCCCCGCCAAAGGCCACCCTTCTCCTCCTCAAAAAGGACGGGGACCCGCTCCCCTAGCCAGCTCTCCAGCCAGCTTGTTCGCAGCGCCTCCGCCACCGCCGCCGCCTGCTGGGCCCGCTGCCTCTTCTCTGTCTCCGGGACCTGGCCAGGCAAGTCCGCTGCCGGGGTGCCCTGCCGCCGGGAGTAGGGGAAGATATGCAGTTGGGAAAAGGCGCAGCGGCGGAGGAAGTGTAAGGTCTCGTGGAATTCCTCCTCCGTCTCCCCTGGGAAGCCCACGATCAGGTCCGTGGTGATGCCAGGCTTTGGAAAGTGGCGCCGCAGCAGCTCCACAGATCGGAGGTAGCGAGCCGTATCATAGCGCCGTCCCATCCGCTGCAACGTCTCGTCGCAGCCGCTTTGCAGGGAGAGGTGGAAGTGGGGGCACAGCCCCGGCAGGGCCGCCAGGCGGATGCAGAAGTCCTCCGTCACCGTCCGGGGCTCCAGGGAGCCCAGGCGCACCCGCAGGCCAGGGGCCGCCTGGCACACCGTCTCGATGAGCTCCACCGTCCCCGGCCGGCCGGGGAGGTCCCGGCCATAGGAGGAGAGCTCGATGCCGGTGAGGACGAGCTCCCGATACCCCGCCGCCGCCAGCCCCTTCGCCTCCTGGGCCGCCTGTTCTAGGGGCAGGGAGCGCACCGGGCCACGGGCGTAGGGGATGATGCAATAGGTGCAGAAATTGGTGCAGCCGTCCTCCACCTTGAGCATGGCGCGGGTGCGCCCCTCTAGGCCCCCGGCGGGGAGGGCTTCAAAGCTGCGGCGGTGCATGGCGTCGTCCAGGCGTTTCTGCTTGGCCCGCTGGGCCACCACCTCCTCCAGGGCCTGCAAGAAGCCCAACCGGTCCCCGCTGCCGCCGATGAGGTCCACCGGCAGGGCCTCCGCCTGCTGGGGGGCCACCTGGGAGAAGCAACCGCACAGGGCCACGATGGCCTCCGGGGCCCGCTTTCTGGCCTGGCGCACTGCCTGGCGGGATTTCTTGTCGCTCACCGCCGTGACGGTGCAGCTGTTGATGATATAGGCGTCTGCGGCCTCCTGGAAGGGCACCCGCTTGTGGCCGCGGGCCAGCAGCAGCTCCTCCATGGCCTGGGTCTCATATTGGTTCACCTTGCAGCCAAGGGTGTGGAAAGCAAATCGCATGGTGGTTCTCCTGTGTCAACTTCCTCTCATCAGGAAGGCCGGCCGCATATCCCGCAGGATATGCGGCCGGCCTTCCAGTGGTTGTCTGTCCGAAGTTTGGTCCCTGCCGTGGCATCACTTGAGGTTTTTCACCATCCGCATGGCGATGACCAGGGCCTGCTCCCGCGTGGCGTTGGCATAGCCCTCGGCGGTCTGCCGGTCTGTGATGTTCCGGGGGGCAAAGGTGTTGTTGCCAATGCCGCCGATGATGCCGTTGGCCGCCATGAAATAGACGCTATCCTTGGCGTAATCGGAAATCTCCCCATCATCCCGGAAGGGGGCGGGCTTGGTATAGTCCAAGGGGAACTGGCCGTCTGTGGCCATGGACCAGCCGGGCATGGTCACCCGCTTAAAGGTACGGGTCAACATGGTGGCCGCCTGCTCCCGGTTGAGCAGAGTGTAGGGGGAGAAGGTATTCGCCCCACTGCCGTTGGTGACCCCCAGGTTATAGGCCTTGAGTACCTCCACGTCCTGGCAGTCCACGAAAGGGTTGGTGACCGCGGGAAGTGCCTTGGTGCCGGCCAGGTTCTCATAGACCCGCACGCACACCGCGGCAAACTCCGCCCGGTTGATGTCACGGGTCAGGTCCTCCCCCACCAGGACATCGGGGATCAGATTTTCCCGATAGGCCCCCTCCAGCTCCGAAGAGGACCACTCCGAGACCTCCGAACCAAAGGAGGTGCGGATGGCGGAGGTCACGCCGTCGCGCAGGTAGGGGTATAGGCTGGTCTGCACCCAGGGGGAGTAATCAAAGTCCACCTTCTGGGCAGACACCCAGGCGTTCAGGGCCTCCAGCACCGTGGTGCATTCCTTCCCGTTCACCGTCATCGGCTCTGCCAGGCGGGCGGCAGGGGTGGCGAAGGTCTTGCAGCTTTTGGAGGAGGTGCCGATAGTGAGGCCGGTGTTCACCTGGTCGTTTTGCAGGGCGAAGCAGTTGGTCAGGGTCCGGCTCCCCCCGCCCCCGGCGATAAGGTAGCCCTTCTCCGCCACAGAGCCCACCAGGATGCAGTTTTGGATGTCCGCGGAGGTGGTGCCGCCGGAGATGCCGCCCACCAACTCCTTGCCCTCCACCACAGCGGCGGAGTAGCAGTTGTAGACCTTGCTCTTGCGGTATACGTCCCCGATGATGCCGCCGGAGCAGCGGTCACTGTAGCAATACCCTTGGCCGGAGCAGTTGTACACATGGGAGTTGTCCGTCCAGCCCACGATGCCCCCGGCCCGCTGCTTGTTGATCACCGTGGTGTTGTCGTTGTGGCAGGAGGCCACCACGGAATTGTCCTTGGCATAGCCCACCACGCCGCCGGCGTGCTCCCGGTTGGACAGGTAGCCGTCCTTCACGGTGACGTTGCACACCGTAGCCCCGGAGATCACCCCGAAGAGACCCTGGTAGTTCAGGGTATCGTCGTTGACATACAGGCCGGTGATGGTGTGGCCCTTGCCGTCAAACTCCCCCTGGAAGGGGTGCTTCTCTGTGCCGATGGCGGTCCAAGGGGCGTAGGTGCCGGGCTTCAGCTTGCCGGAGGCATCCAGCATCCCACGGTTGAGGGTGATGTCTGTCTCCAAGGTGACCACCGAGCCCGAAAAGCTCCGGCCTGCGTTGACCTGGGCAGCAAAGTCCCGCAGCTCCTCCTCGGAGCGGATGGTCAGGCTGGGCGCGGCCAAGGCCGTGGCAGGCAGCAGGGCACAGACCATCAGCGCCGCCAGCAGCAGCGGGAGCACGCGTTTTGTCATACGTTTCATAGAAAAACCTCCAGCGAACGATAGGGACGCGGCGGCCCCGAAGGTGCCCTGCTCCCTAAATATTACAACTATAGCAATTATACTGGCCTCAATGGGGAAAAGCAATGGTATTTTCAAAATTTCGTCAAACATCCCTCCAGCCCTTGCAGGGCCCTTGAAAAGCCCCCCCTATTTTGTTATAATGGTGGCTAATTTCCCAGGAAACAACCCAACTTCTAACGCAATTACAGGGGAGCCACTATGTCCTATCCTTTCTTCGCCTATCTCTCCCGGATGCGGTACATCAACCGCTGGGGGCTTATGCGCAACACCTTCCAGGAGAACATCCAGGAACACTCCCACACGGTGGCGGTGTTGGCCCACGCCCTGGCGGTGATCCGCCGGGACCGCTTCGGGGGCAGCATCGACCCCGGCCAGGTGGCGGTGGCGGCGCTGTACCACGACGCCCCGGAGATTTTCACCGGCGACCTGCCCACCCCCGTGAAGTACGCCAACAGCGCCATCCGGGACGCCTACAAGGCGGTGGAGCAGAGCGCGGCAGACCGGCTCTCCGCCATGCTCCCCCCCTCCCTGCGCCCCTCCTTCGACCCGATTTTGTGGGAGACGGACCCCCAGGTGCTGGCGCTGGTCAAGGGGGCGGACAAGCTCTCCGCCTATCTGAAGTGCCTGGAGGAGCTGAAGGCCGGGAACCGAGAGTTCCAGTCCGCCGCCCGGCAGACCCTGCAAGCGCTGGAGGACCTGCGCCTGCCGGAGCTGGACTACTTCATGGAGCAGTTTCTCCCCGCCTTCCAACTGACGCTGGACGAGCTGGAGGAGGAGGCCAACGCCCCCGACCAACAGCTTTCGATAGAATCCCTAAAAAACCCCTAAAAAATCAAAGCGAGGTATCATCACTTATGCGTGCAGTTATCACCGTGGCCGGCAAAGACCGGGTGGGCATCATCGCCTCCGTCACCCAATCTCTGGCCCAGCAAAATGTCAACGTTCTGGATATCACCCAGACCATCCTCCCCCCGGACTTCTTCACCATGGTCATGCTGGTGGACGCCGGGCAGTGCGCCATTCCCTTTGGGGAGCTGGCCGACCTGATGTCCAACCTGGGGAAAGACCTGGGGCTGTCCATCCACGCCCAGCGGGAGGACACCTTTGAAGCCATGCACCGCGTGTAAGGGAGGGTCTGTGCTATGCTCAATTCCGCAGAGATCCTGCAAACCATCAACATGTTCGACCGCCAGCACTTGGACATCCGCACCATCACCATGGGTGTCTCTCTGCTGGACTGCGCCCACCCCGATGCCAAGATGGCCGGACAGCGCATCTATGACAAAATCTGCCGCCGGGCAGAGCGCCTGGTGGGCACCGGGATGGAAATCGAAAAGGAGTTCGGTATCCCCATCGTCAACAAACGAGTGTCCGTGACCCCCATCTCCCTGGTGGCCGCCGCCAGCGACTGCAACGACTACGTCCCCTTCGCCGCCGCCCTGGACCGGGCGGCCAAGACCGTGGGCATCGACTTCATCGGCGGCTTCTCCGCCTTGGTGCAAAAGGGCTTCACTGAGGCGGACCGGAAGCTCATCGCCTCCATCCCCCAGGCCCTGGCGGAGACGGATCTGGTCTGCGCCAGCGTCAATGTGGGCTCCACCAAGGCCGGCATCAATATGGACGCTGTAGCCCAGATGGGCCGGGTCATCAAGGAGACCGCCGCCCTCACCGCCGCCTCCGGGGGCTTTGGCTGTGCCAAGCTGGTGGTGTTCGCCAACGCTGTGGAGGACAACCCCTTCATGGCCGGGGCGTTTTTGGGCCCTGGTGAGCCGGAATGCGTCATCAATGTGGGCATCTCCGGCCCCGGCGTGGTCCACCACGCCCTCCAGCAGGTGAAGGGGGAGCCCTTTGACGTGGTGGCGGAGACCATCAAAAAGACCGCCTTCCGCATCACCCGCATGGGCCAGCTGGTGGCCCGCGAGGCCTCCGCCCGGCTGGGGGTCCCCTTCGGCATCGTGGACCTGTCCCTGGCGCCCACCCCGGCGGTGGGGGACAGCGTGGCCCGGATCCTGGAGGAGATGGGCCTGGCGGTCTGCGGTACCCACGGTACCACCGCCGCCCTGGCGCTGCTCAACGACGCGGTGAAAAAGGGAGGCGTCATGGCCTCCAACCACGTGGGGGGCCTCTCCGGGGCCTTCATCCCCGTCAGCGAGGACGAGGGCATGATCGCCGCTGCCCAGGCAGGGGTGCTCCAGCTGGACAAGCTGGAGGCCATGACCTGCGTGTGCTCCGTGGGCCTGGACATGATCGCCGTTCCCGGCGACACCAGCGCCGAGACCCTCTCCGCCATCATCGCTGACGAGGCGGCCATCGGCATGGTCAACAGCAAGACCACCGCTGTGCGTCTCATCCCCGCACCGGGGAAGAAGGTGGGGGACATCGTGGAGTTCGGCGGCCTGTTGGGCTCCGCCCCGGTGATGCCGGTGCACCCGGAGTCCAGCGCCGCCTTCATCCAGCGCAGCGGCCGCATCCCCGCCCCCATGCAGAGCCTGAAAAACTAAGCGCATACACTACGGTCCCCCCGCATACATTGCACAAAGGAGGTAAGCCCTATGGAATTTGACGTCACCCATGCCCTGCCCTTCCTGCCGGAAAACTGGCTTTCCTCCCGGCTGGAAGGACTCACCAACGCCCGCAGCCTCCTGGAGACCGGCCGGGGGCTGGGGGGCAGCTTCACCGGCTGGGTCCGCTTTCCGGAGACCTATGACCGGAAGGAGCTGGAGCGCCTGATCCAGACCGCCCGGATCATCCGGGAACAGTCCCAGGTCCTGGTGGTCATCGGCATTGGCGGCTCCTATCTGGGGGCCCGCGCAGTGCTGGAGCTGCTCACCTCCCCCAACTACAACCTGTTATGCCGGGACCGGCCCCAGATTTTCTTCACCGGCAATACCCTCTCCTCCGACGCCCTGTCGGAGCTGCTGGAATACGTGGAGGACCGGAGCTTCTCCGTGCTGGTGATCTCCAAATCCGGCACCACCCTGGAGCCCTCTGTGGCCTTCCTCCTCTTCCGGCAGCTTTTGGAGAAGAAATACGGGCGCGTCAAAGCCAGGGACCGTATCTTTGCCATCACCGACCGCCACGACGGGGCCCTTCGTGCGCTGGCGGACCAGGAGGGCTACGCCACCTTCTCCATCCCCCCCTCCATCGGGGGCCGGTACTCGGTGCTCACCGCCGCGGGGCTGCTGCCCCTGGCCGCGGCCAAGCTGGACCCGGAGGAGCTGCTCAGCGGGGCCGCCGACGCCATGGTCCGCCTGCGCACCCCTGGCCAGGACAACCCTGCCTGGCAGTACGCCGCCGCCCGGAACGCCCTTTACGAGGGGGGCAAGACCATTGAGCTGCTGGCCTGCTATGAACCCGCCTTCCGCTGCTTTGGGGAGTGGTGGAAGCAGCTGTTCGGGGAGAGCGAAGGCAAGGAGGGCCGGGGGCTCTTCCCCGCCAGCGTGGAGTTCACCACGGACCTGCACTCCCTAGGCCAATATATCCAGGAGGGGGAGCGAGACATCTTTGAGACGGTGGTGCGCTTCGCCATCCCCGCCGCCTCCTGCCCCCTGGACCCCAAGGAGGACGACCAGCTGGACTTCCTCCGGGGGAAGGACCTGCGCCATGTCAACGAGCAGGCCCGGAAGGGTACCGTCCTGGCCCATGTGGCCGGGGGCGTGCCCAACCTACTGCTGACGGTGCGGGAGCGCTCCGCCTACTGGGTGGGGCAGATGCTGTACTTCTTTGAGTACGCCTGCGGCCTGTCCGGCTACCTGCTGGGGCTCAATCCCTTCAATCAACCCGGCGTGGAGGCCTATAAGAAAAATATGTTCGCCCTCCTGGGCAAACCCGGCTATGAGGGGCATTTGTCCACACCGCAGCCCCCATCCCTGTGAATTTTTCGTGAAATTCTATCCATCCCATTGCAATTTCCCCGGTGGGATGATAACATAGGGCTACCAGATACTTTTCTGTATTAACTAAGGAGTGATTACTATGGTTCGAGTCATCATGGGTGCCAAGGGCACTGGCAAGACCAAGCAGATGATTGAGATGATCAACTACGCCGCAGACAATGAGAGCGGCAGCGTCGTTTGCGTGGAGATCGGCAAGAAGCTGGTCTTTGATGTGAAAAATACCGTTCGTCTGGTGGAGTCCAGCGACTTTGCCGCCGACAACTTTACATTCTTCAAGGGCTTCATCAGCGGGATGTACGCCTCCAACTACGATCTCACCCATGTCTTTATCGACAGCCTGTGCAAGATCATCCCCTCCGAGCCCGATTCCCCCGAAGTGGAGGAGTTCCTGGCTTGGTTGGACCGCTTCTCTGAGCAGAACGGCGTAAAGTTCACCGTCACCATCAGCGCCGACGTGGCCCTGGCCACTGAGGCGATGAAATCCTATTTCTAAGTGCCCGTCGGGACCCTTAGAACAGCACAAAGTTAAGGAGGAAACCAGTCATGGCATTGCAGGAAAAACTCAACAATCTGGCCGCTTCCGCTGGGAGCAAGGTCAACAGCGCCATCGAAAGCGGCAAGCTGCACATCAAGATCAACAACGAGGAGCGGAAGATCACGGAGTTCATCCTGAACCTGGGTGAGCTGACCCTGGACAAGCTGGACGCCGGAGAGACCTATGACGACGAGATCATGGCCCTCTACTCCTCCATCCAGGCTGCGCGGGAGGTCATTGCCGACGCCAAGACCACCATCGACGCCTACCGTCAGGAGTTCACTGTCTCCACCCCCGTGTGCACCAACTGCGGTGCGGAGCTGCGGGACGGCTCCAAGTTCTGCGCTTACTGCGGCACCCAGGTGGCTGCCCCAGTGGAGGCCAACGTCTGCCCTAGCTGCGGTGAGACTGTGGAGGACACGGATCTCTTCTGCATCGCCTGTGGCACCAAGGTGGGGGAGAACGTAGAGGAGTAAGGGACGGACTTTCCTACATACGGCAAAAAACAGGAGCGCTTCCTTCGGGAGCGCTCCTGTTTTTGATCCTTTTTAGCGGTAGGAATCGGCGTAAATCTTCACCAGGTCCTGGTCGCTGAGCTGGATGCGGTCCAGGCCGAAGAGGATGCCCATGGTGCTCCGGGCGTTGGCGGCAAAGGTGGGGAACTCCTCCGGCTGGATGCCGTAGTCGGACATCTTCAGCTCCGCCACACCGCATTTCTCCTGAAGCTCCACCAGGGCGGCGATGAAGTCCATGGGCTCCTTGGCCCCTTCCCGGCCCATGGACTTGGCCATATCCACAAAACGGTCGTGGAGGTCGGGACAGTTCTCAATCAGGTGGGTGAAATAGGCCCGGCTGATCATGATGAGGCCCGCCCCGTGGGGTACCTCCGGGTGGTAGGCGGAGAGGGGGTGCTCCATGGCGTGTTCCGAGCACAGATTGTCCACACTCATCACCAGGCCGGAGAGGCTGCTGCCGAAGGCCACTTCCTCCCGTGCGTGGATGTCCTTCCCATCGGCGCAGGCCGCCGCCAGGTTCCGGCCCACCGCCTGGATGGCCCGCAGGGCGAAGGTGTCACCCATGAGGTTCTCCTTCTTATTTACATAGGACTCCACAGAGTGGAACAGGGCGTCGAATCCCTGGAAGGCGGTGAACTTGGGGGGAACGGAGAGCATCAGCTCCGGGTCCACGATGGCCAGCACAGGGAAGGTGTTGCGGTTGCCGCCGCTCATCTTCTCGTTGGTGGCCTCGTTGGTGATGATGGTCCAGGCGTCCAGCTCCGTGCCGGTGCCGGCGGTGGTGGGGATGGCCACGATGGGCAGGGGCTTATTCTTCAGCTTCTGGCCGCCGCCGGTGCCGCCGTAGACGTAATCCCAATAGTTGCCCTCGTTGGGGGCCACCATGGCAATGGCCTTGGCCGCGTCAATGCTGCTGCCGCCCCCCAGGCCCAAGACGAAGTCACAGCCGTTCTCCCGCGCACAGGCAGCCCCGGCGGTAACGTTGTCGATGACGGGATTGGCGGAGATGCCGTCAAAGACCGCATACTCCACCCCGGCCTTGCTCAGCTGGTCCTGGACAGTATCCAGATAGCCGTTGGCGCGGGTGGACTTGCCGCTGGAAATGACGATGAGGGCCTTTTTGCCCGGTAAACGCTGCTTGTGCAGCTTCTGTACGGCACCCTGGCCGAAGACGAAGTTGGTGGGAACCTGGAAGGAAAAACCCATGGTGAATACCCCTTTCTTTGTGTGAAGCAAACCGGCTCATGCCGGTATTTGTTTGATACAAAGGGCCCCCGGAAAGTTTACACTTTCCGGGGGCCTTTCCTTGGCACGCCAGAAGGGACTCGAACCCCCAACCCTCAGAACCGGAATCTGATGCGCTATCCATTACGCTACTGGCGCGTACCGCGTGGGCGCCGCTGTCTGCGGCGGACTATGATATTATAACAGTGCCAGCAAAAATTGTAAAGTCATTTTTTGCGGTTTTTCAAATTTCCTTCCCTTTTTCACAAAAGCATTGTCATATACACATTTTTTGTGTATAATAATCAAAAGGAGGGAAAACCATGCGGACGAGAGATCTCATCGCGCTTCTGGAGCGCAACGGATGGACCTTCAAACGGCATGGCGCAAGCCATGATATCTACGTGAAGGGGAAGGAAAGAGAAAGCATCGTGCGGCATAGAGAGACGGACGAGGAGTTGGCGAAGTCGATCATCAAGCGGCGGGGGTTGAAATAATCCTCCAATCCCCAATGCGATACAAGAGGTTACAGTCCTCAGGGAGGTATTCACATGAAAGCAGCGTATCCTATTATCATGAGCCAGGGGGCGTCGCACATTGTTGTGTTCGTCCCAGATTTCAACATCAACACCCAGGGCAGCGACTATGCTGATGCCATGGAAATGGCCCGCGATGCCATTGGCCTTGTGGGCATTGACATGGAGGACGAACAAGAACCGCTCCCCCAGCCCTCCACATTATCCTCCGTAATAAAAGAGCATGAGACAGATATTATCACCTTGGTAGATGTGGATTTTACGGAGTACCGGCGCAAAAACGATCTGCGCACAGTACGCCGCAACGTCTCCCTACCCTCCTGGCTCAATGCGGAGGCGGAAAAGGCGGGCGTGAACGTATCAGCGATCTTACAGGCAGCCTTGAAGCAGGAGCTGCACATTGCCCCGCCTTGAACAGGACTTGCAATCCCCCTTCCCCTGTGGTACAATGCCCAAGATTACAGAAAAAGGAGTGTTTTGTCATGAAACGAAACTTTGCTTCGGCGGTGTGTGTGCCCTGACCGGGAGGTCTGCGAGACACACCGCTCCTTTCCTCCCGGAAGAACGCCATCACCATTCTTCTGGAGGAATACACCATGAACCGAGAAAACAAACGGAAACGATACGCAAAAGGCTATTATAAAACCCACGCCTGTCAGGAGAGCTTCACCTGCAAGGTCTGTGACCGCCTGGTCCTGCCCCTGGGGGCGGGAAGCGAACACCGCAACCACTGCCCCAACTGCCTGTCCAGCCTGCATCTGGACCAGGAGCCCGGAGACCGGGCCGCAGACTGCGGCGGCATCATGGAGCCCATTGGCGTCTGGGTGCGCAAGGGGGGCGAGTGGGCGGTGATCCACCGCTGCCGCCGCTGCGGTGCGCTCCACTCCAATCGTTTAGCCGCCGACGACAACCCCATGAAGCTTATGAGCATCGCCATGAAACCCCTGTGTGCCCCACCCTTCCCCATCGACCGCATCCGGGAGATGACCGAGGCCATGGGGGGCAGCGGGCAGATGCCCTGATATGTCCCCGACTTTACCGCTCAGCCCCTCAGAAAGCAGGCACTTTCTGGGGGGCTTTTTCGTGGCCCCTCCACTTGCGGAAAATTTCTTGCAGGGAGGGCCTTGGCGTGGTAAAATAGTAGAGTTATCTTATGATTTTTCCAAAAATGCGAGGAGGCGTATCCTTTGCCCAAATACGAAGCTGAAATCAAGCGGCGTCGCACCTTTGCCATCATCTCCCACCCCGACGCCGGTAAGACCACCCTGACAGAAAAATTCCTGCTCTACGGCGGGGCCATCGCCCAGGCGGGGCAGGTGAAGGGGAAGAAAAATGCCCGCGCCGCCGTATCCGACTGGATGGAGATCGAAAAACAGAGAGGCATCTCCGTCACCTCGTCGGTGCTCCAGTTCCAGTATGAGGGCTTTTGCATCAACATCCTGGACACCCCCGGCCACCAGGACTTCTCCGAGGACACCTACCGCACCCTCATGGCCGCCGACTCCGCCGTCATGGTCATCGACGCCGCCAAGGGCGTGGAGGCCCAGACCCGGAAGCTCTTCAAGGTCTGCGTGATGCGGGACATCCCCATCTTCACCTTCATCAACAAGATGGATCGGGAGGCGCGGGACCCCTTCGAGCTGTGCGAGGAGATCGAAAAGGAGTTGGGCATCGACACCTACCCCGTCAACTGGCCCGTGGGCTGCGGCAAGGACTTTTTGGGGGTCTATGACCGGGGCCGCCGGGAGATGCTCCACTTCTCCGCCACCGCCAGCGGCAAAAAGTCCGCCAGCACCCAGATCGACCTGGACGACCCCGTTTTGGCGGACATGCTGGGCCAGGCCCAGCGGGACCAGCTCATTGAGGAGATCGAGCTGCTGGACGGCGCCGCCGCAGACTTCGACCTGGACCGGGTGCGCCACGGGAAGCTCTCCCCGGTGTTCTTCGGCTCCGCCCTGACCACCTTCGGCGTAGAGCCCTTTTTGGAGGATTTCTTGCGCATGACCACCCCGCCCCTCCCCCGCCACTCCAGCGAGGGGGAGATCGAAGCCCTGGACGACAGCTTCTCCGCCTTCGTCTTTAAGATCCAGGCCAACATGAACAAGGCCCACCGGGACCGCATCGCCTTCATGCGGGTGTGCTCCGGCCGCTTCGACGCGGACAAGGAGGTCTACCACGTCCAGGGGAAGAAAAAACTCCGGCTCTCCCGGCCCCAACAGCTGATGGCTGCGGAGCGGGAGATCATCGAGGAGGCCTACGCCGGGGATATCCTGGGGGTATTCGACCCCGGTATCTTCTCCATTGGGGACACCCTCTGTGCCCCCGGCAAGAAGTTCCGCTTTGACCCCATCCCCACCTTCGCCCCGGAGCACTTCGCGCGGGTCCGCCCAGTGGATACCATGAAGCGCAAGCAATTCCTAAAAGGCGCGGAGCAGATCGCCCTGGAGGGGGCCATTCAGATCTTCAAGATCCCCTACACCGGCATGGAGGAAGTTATCGTAGGCGTGGTGGGCACCCTGCAATTTGACGTGTTCCAGTACCGCCTGCGCAATGAGTACAACGTGGAGATCCGCATGGAGACCCTCCCCTACGAGTACCTGCGCTGGATCAAGGAGCCAGAGGAGTTCCACGAAACCGACCTGGTCCTAGGCAACGACACCAAGCTGGTGGAGGACTACAAGGGCAACCGCCTGCTGCTGTTCGGCTCCTTCTGGTCCATCAAGTGGGTCTCCGACCACAACCCCCAGTTGGTGCTCACAGAGTTCAATGAAAAGGACAGCCCGGAAGAGGACTGACCCAAAGGAGGATTTTGCATGAAACCTTTGATGATCGGCATTGCCGGGGGCACCGGCTCTGGCAAGACCACCCTGGTGAACCGGCTGAAGGAGCAGTTCGGGGACGACATCAGCGTGCTCTCCCATGACAGCTACTACGCCGCCCACCACGACCTCAGCTTAGAGGAGCGGCAGGCGCTGAACTATGACCACCCCGCCGCCTTCGACACCGACCGGATGGTCCAGGACCTGCTGACCCTCCGGGACGGGGACCCCATCCAGTGCCCGGTGTACGACTACTCCATCCACGACCGCACGGACAAGACCGTAGAGGTCCAGCCCAACAAGGTCATCCTGGTGGACGGCATCCTCATCTTTGAAAACGACACCTTGCGCAACCTCATGGACATCAAAATCTATGTGGACACCGACGCCGACGTGCGCATCCTGCGCCGGATCATCCGGGATGTGAAGCAGCGGGGGCGGAGCTTGGACTCCGTGGTGGAGCAGTACCTCACCACGGTGAAGCCCATGCACGAACAGTTCGTAGAGCCCTCCAAGCGCTACGCCGACGTCATCGTCCCGGAGGGGGGCGAAAATTTGGTGGCCCTGATGATGATTATGCAGCGCATCGCCTACCACATCGAACACGGCGACATCGTATCCCAGCAGTGAACCCCTCCCTGTATTTTATTCGTTGAAAGGACGTTACCAATATGAAACGCACAGAAATCGCCCGCATCTTCGCGGACGCAGAGCAGTTCAGTGGCCAGGAGGTCACCATCTGCGGTTGGGCCCGGACCATCCGGGACATGAAGAGCTTCGGCTTCATTGAGCTCAACGACGGCAGTTGTTTCAAGAACCTCCAGGTGGTGTTTGCCGACGACAGCTTGGAGAACTACAAGGAGATCGCCAAGCAGAACGTGGGCACCGCCCTCATCGTCATCGGCACCGTGGTCCTCACCCCGGAGGCCAAGCAGCCTCTGGAAGTGAAGGCCAAGACCATCCAGATTGAGGGCCCCTCCGCGCCGGAGTATCCCCTGCAAAAAAAGCGCCACAGCCAGGAGTTCTTGCGCACCATCGCCCACCTGCGGCCCCGGACCAACCTGTACTCCGCCGCCTTCCGGGTGCGCTCTGTGGCCGCCTTTGCCATCCATGAATTTTTCCAGAACCGGGGCTTTGTGTATGTCCACACCCCCATCATCACCGCCAGCGACGCCGAGGGCGCTGGGGAGATGTTCCAGGTGACCACCCTGGACGTGAACGACCCGCCCCGCACCCAGGACGGGGGCGTGGACTGGTCCCAGGACTTCTTTGGCAAGCGGGCCAACCTCACCGTGTCCGGCCAGCTCAACGCGGAGAACTTCGCCCTGGCCTTTGGCAATGTGTACACCTTCGGCCCCACCTTCCGGGCGGAGAACTCCAACACCCAGCGCCACGCCGCGGAGTTCTGGATGATCGAGCCGGAGATGGCCTTCTGTGACCTGGCCGGGGACATGGACATTGCCGAGGCCATGATCAAATACGTCATCCGGGCGGTGCTGGAGCGCTGCCCCCAGGAGATGGAGTTCTTCAACTCCTTCGTGGACAAGGGCCTACTCCAGCGTCTGGAGCACGTGGCCAACGCCGACTTTGGCCGGGTGAGCTATACGGAGGCTGTGGATATCCTCATGCAGCACAACGACAAGTTCGACTTCAAGGTCTCCTGGGGCACCGACCTTCAGACGGAACATGAGCGCTTCCTCACCGAAGAAATTTACAAGCGCCCGGTGTTCGTCACCGACTACCCCAAGGAGATCAAGGCCTTCTATATGCGCCTCAACGACGACGGCAAGACCGTGGCCGCCACCGACTGCCTAGTCCCCGGCATCGGGGAGATCATCGGCGGCAGCCAGCGGGAGGAGCGGCTGGAGGTGCTGGAGGCCCGGATCAAAGAACTGGGCATGGACCCCAAGGACTATTGGTGGTACCTGGACCTGCGGCGCTACGGCTCCTGCCGCCACGCCGGCTTCGGGCTGGGCTTTGAGCGGATGGTGATGTATCTCACCGGGATCGCCAACATCCGCGACGTGCTGCCTCACCCCAGGACGGTGGGGAGTGCGGAGTTTTAATTCTAACGATAAAAATGGGCTTCCCGTTCTGTGGGAAGCCCATTTTTTATATCTCACCGTCTGCCCTTTTTTCAAATCGGTTCTGACAATAGTTCCTTGCCAAATCCAAATAGTGTTCCCTGTCCTCCCCAATTCTCCCCACGCTTTCTATGATCTGCTGGTATATTTCAGCTTTTATCTCTTCAGGCAAGTCCTCATCCTCCGGCAAAGGTTTGCGCAGCTTTTCCGCAATCAAATCATCCGCAACGTCCCCTATTATTGTTTCCACCAATGAATCTGGCGTTTCTATTACCATCGGTGACTCTGCCTCCGGCATTTCCGCGATGATCCTGATATATCCCACTTTTTCTGAATAGAGAATGTCAAAATACGATTGCTCTTGGATATACTCCGCAAATGCTTCCATGATGCTGTCCATCTTCTGTTTGGTTTCTGCTGTGTAAATCATAAATATCCTCCTATTACCAGAATAAAAAAATTTCTTGTTAGTATATTACCTATATATGGGTATGTTATCGCATTTTCTTCTTTATGTCAACCCATATATAGGTAGTCTTTCTTGATTCTCTGCTATCATGGTGAAAAACATGCGGAGACATCCCCTATGGAGTATTATCAAATCATCGCCAATAGAATCGTCAGCTTGTGTAAAAAGCGCAGGCTGTCTATCAATCAATTAGCAAAAATGGGTGGGATGAGTCAGTCTACAATTGATAACATCCTCCATGGGGTTTCTAAGAATCCCCGCATACAGACGTTGCACAAAATTTCTTTAACTCTCAATATGACACTCGCTGAATTTCTTGATTATCCCGAATTAAACAACTACTCTTTTGAGGATGAACTTCCCGACGACAAAGATGACGATATAGAAGGGTCAGAACGATTGTAAAATGGCCGCAACAAAAAGCCGACACTGAGTTTTTCAGCGTCGGCTTTCCTTTATTATTCCAACAAATCATTTGGCAAGCTCCTGAAGGGCTTCTATATTCTCTGAAAGCAAACGATCTGCCTCTTTCTCAATCCTCTGTTTTCTTGCTGTACCATATATACCATACTCCCTATCATCCTATTTCCTCTCAAACCGATCCTGATAATAGTTGATTGCCAGGTCCACATAATGTGCCCGGTCTTCCGCTATCTTTTTCACCGGTTCCATGATCTGGCGGTAAATTTCAGCTTTGATTTCCAGCTTTACGACCCCGTCCTCCGGCAAGGGGGCGGACAATTTTTGCGCCAGCACATCATCGGCAATGCCGCCGATCAACGTTTCCACCAGCTTGTCCGGGGTGTCTATCCTCACCGGCGGTTCTTCCGGCTTATTCGCAGCACATCTGGTATATCCCGTTTCCTCAGTGTAGCGGATCTCAAAGCGAGATTGTTTTTCCAGATAGCCGGAAAAGGCTTCCAGGATGCCATCTATCTTTTGTTTGGTTTCTTTTGTACAACCCATTGCAGGACCTCTTTTGTTATAAATTTATAGTTTTATTTTTCATGTGCTATTATAATATGTTTTTACTTCTCCTGTCAAGCTATACTATAACCATAGGATGAGAGGTGTCGGTATGGCGAAAGAAATCATCATCAAGCGGAAAACAGCCCGCAGGGGCGATGACGGCCACAAGATCATATCCGTCCGGATGCGGGATGAGCTGGTGGAACGGCTGGATGAACTGTCCGCAAAAACAGACCGCTCCCGGAACGAGGTTATCAACCTTCTGCTGGAAGCGGCGGTCGATATTGTGCGGGTTGAAGAGTAAGTGTGAAAAGCCAGCACTGAGTCTCTCAGCGCCGGCTTTCTCTGATTGCCTGACGATTATTTGTTCAGGACTTAACTGCTTCCGTCTCAGCGATCAGCTTCGCTCAGTCCCAGGGTAAAATCAAGATTGGTTACCCCTATTTTGTATGTAAGGGTCAGCGTCCGCATATCTTTTACCACACAGACCAGACGATTCGTAAGTACTGGCAACAACAAAAGGTAGGGTAACTTCTTTTTCGCATTATGGTAAGAATGCTTTTGGTCAAAATAAAACTGTTCGGTCGTGAGCATTGATTTTTTTGCTTTCTGATAAAACTCCCGTGCAGATAATGTGGAAGCGACTCCGGTCAAGTGCATAAAGCGGTCTGTTTGGAAAACTACCTCAAAATAGCTCTCTCCAACCACATATAGAAACACCTTGCCCGCGAGATGTTCACGATATACATGCGATGCCGCAATGATTTGTTTGCGTATGGTGTCCTTTTTCTCTATCTTTGTTTTCATGTCCCTGCCTCTCAAGGTTCAAGGTGGAAAAGAAAAGGAGGAGTGAATCAACACACTCCTCCTTCACCACAAGGGTAGAGAGTTTTCTGCTGGTTGTCAGCCGCGGTACCCAGTAAAGGCACCCAGTGGGGCAGGAATCGTTCAGTCCCCTGCCTGGACTACAGCCATTGTTCCCCGCTGCCGGGCGCGGCATCCAGTAAAAACGCCAATCGTTATGGGGGTTTACCCTGTCCCATATCCAGCACAACTTTTTATGGTGCTCTCTCACCAAGGAGCATTGCTGTTCCCACTTGCATTATATGCAAAATGCCCGGCTTTGTCAACAGAAATCTCCTCCATTTCTGACCCATTGCCAGCCCCGGCCAATCCGTTTTCTTATCTTCTGCCGCAAAGTGAACGCCCACCCCAAAGCGGGGTGGGCGTTCTTGACAATCGTGTGCCTAAGCGATATGTTGATCCTCAGCAGCCGCAGCCACAACCACAGCCGCAGCCGCAGTCGTTGCCGCCATTGCCGCCGTTTCCGCCGGTGCCGCCACAGGGGTTGCAGCAGCAGCAGCAATTATTGCTCCCACCGCTGTTGCCGCAGCAGCAGAACAGGATGATAAGGATCAGAATCAGCCACAGGCACCCATTGCCCCAACCACCATTACTGTTACACATAGACAAGAACCTCCTATCCAAGATCGAGACCTCTCGTCGGTCTCAGTTCATCTTATGCGATAGGCGGGGGAGTGTGCGCTCATTTCTTTTTCTTGCCTCGAATGGTCAGGATGGGCTTGCAGCACAGGTCCTCGATGTCCGACAGGGTGGCCGCCGGGATCTTCAGGGCCCCGTCACACTGGGCGCAGAACAGCTCCACGGAGCTGTAGTTGATTTTCAGCTTCCAACTCCGGCAGCCGCAGGTGCAGGAGATGCCGTCCCGCAGGCCGATGTCCCGGAGCTCCTCCAAAATTTCCTCCATCACCATGTCGTTGAGGAAGGTCCCCTGGGCCCCGGCCTCGGACTCCAGGGTGTCCACCGTCTCCTCCAGCCGCCGCATGGCGGCGAACACCGGCTCCTCCTCCCCCACATAGCAGCAATCCAGGCCAGAGTTGGCGCAGGAGAAGGCCAGGGTCTTTTCCTTCAGGAAGGCGGACATGGAGCAGGTCACCGTATGCTCCCGCTCGCAGAAGAGGCAGGGCACCGTCAGGCGGACCTGGTGGCCCATAAGGGCGATGTCCACCCCGGACTTCCCACAGGGGCAGGGCAGCCGCCCCCCGGAGGCGGCCAGCTGAAAGGCTGTGCGCTCCAGGATCACCGGCTGGCGGCAGACCGGACAGATAAAGGCGATGGATCGTTTTGCGTCTTCTACCATAGGAATCGCCTCCGTTTCGTTTCTCACGCCGCGGTACAGGCTGCGGCTGGTTGCTTGTTTGCGATTGTTGCTATTGTACCACATCCCAGGAAAATAGAACAGTGAAAATTATTGCCTTGCCGCCACCCGTATCTTTGCCCCCCTGGCAATCACACTCCCCAGCAGCCGGGTGAGGGGCAGGAGATAGAGGAAGCAGGCGGCCAGAACGCTGCGCTCCGGGGCGTCCACAGAGGACAGGGGCACCGCCCCCGCCAGGGACCAGGGCACCAGGGGCGCCAGCACCACCACGCTGTCCTCCAGGTCCAGGGCGAAGCGGCGCCGGTCTGGTGCCAGGTCCCCGCAGAGCTGGTGGGTGAGCATGATGACCAAGGTCTGGTTGCAGGCGATCACGCTGGCCACCCCGGCAGTGCAGAGGATCGCCGCAAAGGGCGTGGCCGCCTGGGCCAGCCGCTCCACCACCCCCTTGGCCCCTGCCAGCAGTCCCGTCTTTTGAAAGATACCCACGTAGGTGGAGGAGAGGCAGACGATGGCGCCGCAGCGCACCATAGAGAGGATACCCCCGCCTTCCAGCATGGCGGCCACTGCCGGGTCCCCGCTGTGGTAGCCCAGCAGCAGCAGGCGGAACAACTGGGGCAGGGCCACCGTGGCGCACATCCCCTTGAGGTTGTCGAAAATGGAGGTCTCCGTGAGCTGGCAAATCAGCAGGGCACTGGTGGAGACAGGGGACCAGCGATCCCCGAAAAAGTCCCCCGCCAAGATCGCGCCGCCCACCAGCATGGGACTGAGCCCCATGGTCCTGGCCATGGTCATACACACCACCCCCATGGTAGCCGCTGTGCCAAAGGAGGTCCCGGTGAGCACCGACACCCCGCAGTTGAGCAAAAAGCTCAGCAGATAAAAGACCTCCGCCGGATCAACGCCCCGGCGGCACAGACGATGGCAGGGATGGTGCCGCCGGCCCGCCACAGGGCGGTGAGCATCCCAATGAGCAGGAAGATGAACAGGATATTGCGGACCGTCTTGACCCCGGAGAGGGCTGAACCCAGCAGCGCCCCCCAGGAAAAGCCCCGCCTCCTTCCGTACAGCAAAAACAGGACTAGCCCGAAGGTCAAGGCATATAGGATGGACTGCCCCAGCGCCACGCACAGAGCCAGTCCGCCGCAGAAGGCGGCCAGGGTGAGAGCCTCCAGCATCGCATCCTCTTCTTTCTTCGCGGGGCCGGGCCCCTGGACTTTTGGCCTATTATAACACAGCCTGGAGGCCTTTGCCATCCTCCCCATCCCTTGCTCCTTTCGCAAATAAGACAGAAATCCCCTTTCTCCCCCTCTTTCTTTTGTAAGATGCGACGGTTTTCTCCCAGACCCTTGACAGCGGACAAAAAGCGTTGTAAAGTGAAAATGAAAATTGAATCCATATCTTCAGGGCAGGGTGCAAGTCCCTACCGGTGGTAAAGCCCACGAGCCGCAAGGCATGATTCGGTGCAACTCCGAAGCCGACAGTGACAGTCTGGATGGAAGAAGATGAACTACGCAGGGATGCCTGCGTCTGTTTTGCATGGCTCTGGGATGTTTTTCATTCCAGAGATTTTTGTTGGGACAGATGCACGGTTTCCTGTGTCCTTTGACCGCGCCCTGGAGATACTACATCCAGGGCGCTTTTTGCAGCGTCAAAGAGGTGGATACCAATATGAACGACCAAAAATATATGGCCTTAGCCCTGGACCTGGCCCGGAAGGGCTGGGGCTGGACCAGTCCCAACCCCATGGTGGGGGCCGTCATCGTCAAGGACGGGCGGATCATCGGCAAGGGCTACCACGTGAAGTGCGGGGAGCTCCACGCGGAGCGGGCCGCCCTGGCCAACTGCACGGAGGACCCCGCCGGGGGGACCATCTATGTGACCTTAGAGCCCTGCTGCCACCACGGCCGCCAGCCCCCCTGTACCGAGGCCATTTTACAGGCCAAGCTGGCCCGCGTGGTAGTGGGGTCCGGGGACCCCAACCCCCAGGTGGCGGGAAAGGGCATCGGCATCCTTCGGGAGGCCGGGGTGGAGGTCACCGAGGGGGTCCTGGCGGAGAATTGCCGGGCTCTCAACGACGTGTTCTTCCACTATATCCAGGCCAAGCGCCCCTACGTGGTGCTGAAATACGCCATGACCCTGGACGGGAAGCTGGCCGCCTACACCGGGGCTTCCCAATGGATCACCGGCCCGGAGGCCCGGCACCACGTCCATGTCCAGCGCAGCCGCTACCGGGGCATCCTGGTGGGGGTGGGCACGGTGCTGGCGGACGACCCTCAGCTTACCTGCCGCATCGACGGCGGCCGGGACCCCCTGCGGATCGTCTGCGACAGCCAGCTCCGTACGCCCCTTACCGCCCAGGTGGTGGGTACGGCAGGGGAGGTCCCCACCCTCCTGGCCACCTGTTGTCAGGATCGCGAGAAAATCAAAACCTATACGGACCTGGGCTGTCAGGTCCTGATCCTGCCCCAGGGGAAGCACGGCGGCGTGGACCTGTCTACCCTGCTCACGCAGTTGGGGAAGCAGGAGATCGACAGCGTCTTAGTGGAGGGCGGCGGCGCCATCCACTGGTCCTTCCTGGAGGCAGGGCTGGTGGACAAGGTGCAGGCCTACATCGCCCCCAAGCTCCTGGGGGGGCAGGGGGCCAAGGGCCCCGTGGGGGGCCAGGGCTTCCCCCATCCGGACCAGGCTGTCCGCTTGAAATCCCCTGTCCTCACCCAGTTGGGGGAGGACCTGCTCATCGAAAGCGAGGTAGAGAAGTAAATGTTCACAGGCATCGTGGAAGAGATGGGCACCATCCGGGCCATCCGCCGGGGGCGCAGCAGCGCCGTGCTGGACATCCAAGCGAAAACCGTCCTCAGCGACGTTCACATCGGGGACAGCATCGCCGTCAACGGCGTGTGCCTCACCGTCACGGACTTCTCCGCCGACGGCTTCTCCGCTGACGTGATGCACGAGACCCTGAACCGCTCCTCCCTGGCCCAGTTGAAAAACGGCAGCCGGGTGAACCTGGAGCGGGCCATGGCCGCCAACGGCCGCTTCGGTGGACACATTGTGGCGGGGCATGTGGACGGAGTGGGTACCGTCACGAAACTCACCCAGGACGACAACGCGATATGGTACACCATCCGGGCGGACGCGGGCATCCTGCGCTATGTGGTGGAGAAGGGCTCCATCACCATCGACGGTATCAGCCTCACCGTGGCCACTGTGGACAGCGAGAGCTTTCAAATCTCCGCCATCCCCCACACCGTGGCGGTGACGGTGCTCAAGGACCGCAAGCCCGGCGACATTGTCAACTTAGAGACCGACATCATCGGCAAGTATGTGGAAAAGCTCCTCACCGCCCCTCAGGGGGAGGAGAAGCCTGCCAGCCGCATCACCCGTGATTTTTTAACCCAATACGGTTTTTGATCCATTTTGAAAGGAGACCATCCCATGTTCAAGTTCAACACCATCGAAGAGGCCCTGGAGGACCTGCGCAACGGTAAGCTCATCCTGTGCACCGACGACCCCGACCGGGAAAACGAGGGGGACTTCATCTGCGCCGCGGAATTTGCCACCACGGAAAACGTCAACTTCATGGCCACCCACGGCAAGGGCCTGATCTGTATGCCCATGTCTGAGGAGTACGTCCACCGCCTTCAGTTCCCTCAGATGGTCACCCGGAATACCGACAACCACGAGACCGCCTTCACTGTCTCCATCGACCACGTGGACACCACCACCGGCATCTCCGCCGCCGAGCGCTCCATCACCGCCATGAAGTGCGTGGATGAAAACGCCAAGCCGGAGGACTTCCGCCGTCCCGGCCACATGTTCCCCCTGCTGGCCAAGAAGAACGGGGTCCTGGAGCGCAACGGCCACACCGAGGCCACCGTGGACCTGCTGCGTCTGGCGGGGCTGAAGGAGTGCGGCCTGTGCTGCGAGATCATGCGGGAGGACGGCACCATGATGCGCACCCCGGAGCTCATCCAGCTGGCGGAGAAGTGGGACATTAAGTTCATCACCATCAAGGACCTGCAAAACTACCGCAAGCGCCACGAGGTGTTGGTGGAGCGGGTCACCACCGCCAAAATGCCCACCCGTCACGGGGACTTCATCGCCTACGGTTATGTGAACAAGGTCAACGGGGAACACCACATCGCCCTAGTGAAGGGGGACATCAGCAGCGGCGAGGATGTGCTGTGCCGGGTCCACTCCGAGTGCCTCACCGGGGATGCCTTTGGCTCCCTGCGCTGCGACTGCGGCCAGCAGCTGGCCGCCGCCATGGCCCAGATCGAGAAGGAGGGCCGGGGGGTCCTGCTGTATATGCGCCAGGAAGGCCGGGGCATCGGCCTCATCAATAAACTCCGGGCCTACACCCTCCAGGACGACGGCATGGACACCCTGGAGGCCAACCTGGCCCTGGGCTTTGCCGGGGACCTGCGGGAGTACTATATCGGTGCGCAGATCCTGCGGGACCTAGGGATCAAGACCCTGCGGCTGCTCACCAACAACCCGGATAAGGTCTACCAGCTCTCCGACTTTGGCATGTCCATCAAAGAGCGGGTGCCCATCCAGATGGATGCCAACCCCCACGACCTCTTCTACCTGCGCACCAAACAGGAGAAGATGGGCCATATCCTGAACTATTAAAAATAACCCGATAAAACAGAAGGAGGAACATTTTTATGAAAACCTTTGAAGGCAATCTGATCGCAAAAAGCATGAAGGTGGGCATCGTCGCCGCCCGCTTCAACGAGTTCATCACCAACAAGCTCCTGGGGGGCGCCATGGACGGCCTGCTGCGCCACGGCGTCCAGGAGGAGGACATCCAGGTGGCCTGGGTGCCTGGGGCTTTCGAGATCCCCCTCATCGCCTCTAAGATGGCCAAGAGCGGCAAGTATGACGCCGTGATCTGCCTGGGCGCCGTGATCCGGGGCAGCACCACCCACTATGACTACGTGTGCAGCGAGGTCTCCAAGGGCATCGCTACCGTGTCCCTGCACAGCGACATTCCCGTGATGTTCGGCGTGCTCACCACAGAGAACATCGAGCAGGCCATTGAGCGCGCTGGCACCAAAGCGGGCAACAAGGGCTATGACTGCGCCCTGGGGGCTGTGGAGATGGTGAACCTGATTCGGGAGATCGAGGGCTGAGGCGTTCCAAAAACAGGTCTTGCGCAATGGGCCCTTTCCAAGCTATAATATAAGAGAAGGCAGCCCTGGACATGCCTGATATGAAGCGGAACATCAAGGACAGCGTATTCACCTATCTCTTCAAGCAGCCGGAGTATCTGCGCCAGCTCTACCTGGTGCTGCATCCGGAGGACAGTGATGTCACGGAAGCGGATTGCAAAATTGTGAGTTTGGAAAACGTCCTCTCCACAGGTATCTATAATGACCTGGGGATACAGGTAAGAAATAAACTTCTCCTGCTCATTGAGGCCCAGAGCATCTTCACCTTAAATATTACTCTGCGCCTGTTGCTGTACTTGGCCGCTACCTATAAGGAATATATAGAGGAACAGAAGCTGGACCTATACAGCAGCAAGTCCGTCACCATTCCCCGTCCAGAGTTGTATGTTGTCTACACAGGGACCCGGCAGAGTGTCCCGGACATTCTATCCCTTTCTGATCTGTATGAAGGGGTTGGCAGTGTGGAACTTCATGTGAAGGTACTGCGCGGCTGTGAGGGACACGACATTCTGTCCCAATACGTACGCTTTTGCCAAATCTCGGACGAAAAACGGGCGGAATATGGTAGGAAGCAGAAGGCTATCGACGAAACGATACGCCAGTGTATCGAAGACGACATCTTGCGGCCATTCTTGGCCTCTCGGAAAAAGGAGGTTTCGGAGATCATGGTAACATTGTTTGATGAAGACAAGCTCAGGGAGATACACGACTACAATATTGCTTTGGAGGCTAGAAAAGAGGGCTTACAAAAGGGCCGGCAAGAGGGCCGGGAAAATGGTATCCAGGCCACCATATCCACCCTGCGGAAACACTCCTTCGGCCGGGATGCTGTGATTCAATCACTGATTGATGAGTTTGACCTCCCGCCTCACATCGCGGAGGAAAAAGTCGCGCAATATTGGCTGCAATAAACGCCAAAAATCATCTCGCTTCCAGACATAAAAAGGAGCGCAAACGCAGATGAAGAAAGCGATTGCTGTAATCTTGACCCTGATCGCTGCACTGTCTCTGGCTGGCTGTGGTACCCCAGAAATCTCGCACCCGTATACCCAGGAGTATATCGCGGGGCAGGGTAACATACAGGGGGATGTTAATGTCGAAAGCTTCCTTGCGGCGAGTGAGGACTTTGCCATCGGCGCGGACGAAAATGGGAAAGCCGTTTTCAAAGACCCGATCAAAGCGCTGGATACACTCAAGGAGCTTTATGCCCCAGAACTCAAGCGCGTCCAAGAGCACAACGGCCTTGGGAGTTTGACATATAGCAACTATCCATCCTATGCGCTGGCAACCATGGAGCCTGAGGGGACATTAAACGAAGAAGACCTGGAACGAATGTTATTCGTAGGTAGCTTCTTTGATATTTATGAAAACAGTTTTGAATGAACGCAACGAACCCGCTTCCACCTGGGAAGCGGGTTCGTTTTTATAGCAAGAAATAGGTCATCACCGGCAGGGTGATGGCGCTGAGGACGGTGCTTAGGAAAATGATCTTGGAGGCCATGTGGTCGTCGGAGTGATAGCGCACGCACAAAATGGCGATCATGGCCCCGCTGGGGCAGGCGCTGACGATGGTGTAGGTCCCCATGGTAACGGACCCCGCCGCCAACAGCGGCCCCATGAGTAGCACGGTAAGCACCGGGCAGAGGATCAGCCGCACCAGGCTGACCACGTAGGCCCGCCAGTCCAGGAACGCCTCCCGCATGGGCATGGCGCTGAGCGAGATGCCGATGATGATCATCGACAGCGGCACTGTCGCCCCGCCCATTGCAGAGAGGAAATCCGCAATCACAACCGGCACTGGGATCTGGATCAGGAAAATCAGGATCGCGGCCAAGGTGGCAAGCAGGGGGACACTGAAAATCTCCCGGAGGTTGAACCGCTTCTTTTTCCCCTCCTGCTGGTGGAGCAGGCTCACCCCCAAGGTGTAGAGGATAATGTTAAAGGGGATGTTGGTCAGGGAGGCGCAGAACACCGCCTCCGCGCCGAAGATGGCCTCCACCAGGGGGAAGCCTACAAAGACGTTGTTCATGAAGAACACGCACAGCCAGGCCACGTTGCGGCTCTGCCCCGTCATGCGTAGACAGCGGGTCACCAAAAAGCCTGCCAGGCCGCCCACCAGGAAGGGCACGAAGGCCACCAGCATGGCCGTTCCCAACTCCTGCCCGTTGAACATCGGAGGGACGTTGGCTACCGAATTCAGGATCGTACAGACGATGAACAGATTCGTCACCAGGCGGCTGAGCATCTGGCTGAACCGCCCGTCCACCCAGCCGGCCTTGGCGCTGATGACCCCCACCAGGATCAGCGCCACCAGCACCACCATCTTTTCCAAAACCACCAGCCAGGCCATGGGCCCCACCTCTCTATCTACCCCCGGCAGGAAAGGGCCGCCCTGCCGTGGGTCGCGTTATACCTTGATTTCCGTCCCCGTACCCTGCAAGGCGTCGGGGTATTTCTCCAGCACGGGCTGGACACAGTCCCGCAGGAAGCGCTCCACCTGCTCCGGACAGCAGCCGATGTAGTCGGCAGGGTCCAGATGCCGGCGGACCTCCTCAGCGGAGAGGCCAAAGGCCGGGTCAGCGGCGATGCGCTCTAAAAGATCGTTGTCCTTCCCCTCATCTTTCACCCGGCTGCCAGCAGCCAGGGAGTGGGTGCGGATGCGCTCATGGAGCACCTGGCGGTTGCCCCCCCGCTTCACCGCGTCCATGAGGATGTTCTCCGTAGCCATGAAGGGCAGCTCCTCCATGATGTGTTTCTCGATGACCTTGGGGTGGACCACCAGGTTGGCGGAGACGTTTTCATAGAGGTTCAGGATGGCGTCCACCGCCAGGAAGGCCTCCGCCACGGAGATGCGCTTGTTGGCGGAGTCGTCCAGGGTCCGCTCGAACCACTGCAGAGAGGTGGTCATGGCAGGGTTGATGGCGTCGGCAATGACGTAGCGGGCCAGGGCGCAGATGCGCTCGCTGCGCATGGGGTTGCGCTTGTAGGGCATGGCGGAGGAGCCCACCTGGTTGGCCTCGAAGGGCTCCTCGATCTCCTTCATGTGGCACAGCAGCCGCAGGTCCGTGGCGAACTTGTGGGCGGACTGGGCGATACCGGAGAGGGTGGCCAGGATGGCGGCATCTACCTTCCGGGTATAGGTCTGGCCGGACACCGGCTGAACCTGGTCATAGCCCATCTCCGCAGCGATCTTCCGGTCCAGCTCCCGCACCTTCTCCTGGTCCCCGCCGAAGAGCTCCAGGAAGCTGGCCTGGGTGCCGGTGGTGCCCTTGCAGCCCAGGAGCTTCAGGTTGTCCAGGCGGAACTCCACCTCCTCCAGGTCCATGAGCAGCTCGTTCATCCATAGGGTGGCCCGCTTGCCCACGGTGACCATCTGGGCGGCCTGGTAGTGGGTATAACCCAGGGTGGGCAGGGCCTTATACTCGTTGGCAAACTTGGCCAGGGCGTTCAAAATCCGCACCAGCTTGTCCCGGATCAGTTCCAGGGCCTCCCCCATGAGGATGACGTCGGTGTTGTCCCCCACATAGCAGCTGGTGGCCCCCAGGTGGATGATGGGCATGGCGTTGGGGCACTTGGCCCCGTAGGCATGGATATGGGCCATGACATCATGGCGCAGCTCCTTCTCCTTTTGGGCCGCTAGTTCATAGTCAATGTTGTCCCGCTCCCGCTCCAGCTCATCGATCTGCCCCTGGGTGATGGGCAGGCCCAGCTCCATCTCCGCCCGCGCCAGGGCGATCCACAGGCGGTGCCAGGTGGTGAACTTCTTGTCCGGGGAGAAAATGTAGAGCATTTCCGGGCTGGCGTAACGGGAGGCCAGGGGGCTTTCATAGGTGTTCTTCATAGGGATACCCTCTCTTTATCTTATAGTGCCTTGCGGCAAGGTTTTGTACAGTCTGGAATCACATGCAGTATAGCATAAAATAGGGGGCGGTACAATCCCCCGCAGGATTTTTCAAAAAATGTGAAATTTAGCCTTGACGCAGCAGGGAAAGGGTGCTATAATACATCTTGCTCAGCGAGAGTGAGTGACACAGCGGGTTTGTGTAAGGGTAGCACAGCAGACTCTGACTCTGTATGTGAGGGTTCGAATCCTTCACCCGCTGCCAGAAAGAAGTTCCCTGGAAACTGTTGAAATCAATGGTTTTCGTGGAACTTCTTTTGTGTTTATCGGGACGTTTGAAGTTGACAAAACGGGGGTGTGTGGGTATAATAGACGCAGAAGGGCGCTGTTACAACGGTCAGCTCTTACATTTCAACATAAGCTTTTTATGCTGACTGTTCGTGCCACCGGGCAGTCAGCAAGCTTTTGCAGTCGTAAGTATAAGCGCAACCGCGAAGCACAGCAAAACCGAAGAAGAAGAGAGGTTACTTATGAAAAAGAAAGCTCTCGCTGTTATTCTGAGCGTAATCATTTCCCTTTGCCTATGCGCCTGCGGCGCCCCGGAGGAGCCGGTGGTAGAGGAATCCACCGAAGCTGAGAAGATGGAACAGCTTTTAGACCTCATCGAAGCAGGGGGCAGCCAGTACGGTGGACATACCGTCTCCCATGATGCAGGTACCATAACCGTGAGCGTATGGGACGAAGGCATCACCAGCACGGCAAACGCTGTCTTGGCCCAGGGAAGCGGAGCACAGGACGAAACTTGGTCCCAGGTAAAAGACGAAGTGGAAACCACAGTGATCCATATTGCGGACTGTATTAAAAATTCTGAATTTGCATCCACAAAGCTTTTGCTCCACGTTTTAGATCATTCTGACCATAGCAGAAAGCTTTTATCTTTTGACAACAGCGGCGTCGCCTATGATATCGTTGCCGAAACGCCGACTGCTCCCCCCGTAGAACCTCCTGCTGAGACAGAGCCAACTGTAGGACCTCCTTCGTCCACCCCCAGCACGTCTCCGCAACCAAGTCAAAGCGGCGGGGGCGCAAACAATTTTAATACCCATAATAACCCAGAACAGCAGCAGACAACTGCTTCGTATGTGTTAAACACCAATACAATGGTATTCCATACCCCGTCCTGCCGCATGGTTCCCAGAATAGCTCCGGAAAATTACGCCACCAGTAACGGGACAAGAAGTGATGTTGCCGGCGCGGGATATAGCGCCTGCGGAATTTGTCACCCGTAAGTAGATATTCTTCCTTCGCTGTCAAAAAGAAGTCCCCCGGAATTCTTTGAAATGCAAGGGATTCTGGGGGTTCTTTGTCCTTTCCTGCGATTTTGAGGGAGAGTGGTTGGAACACAAAAAAGAGGCGGGTCCCCCCGCCTCCCGGCTCATTGCTCCAGGCCTTGTATATAGGCCACGATCAGTTTTTCCAACTCCTCTGGCGTATAGGTTTTATCTTTTGCGTCGGAGCGGAAAATTTGAAGCAGGTCATAGGCCATGGATTTGTGGGCCATGATAAGTTCCTTTTCCGTAGGCATAACAGCCCCTTCTTTTGTTGGGATTGATTCTATTTTACTCGTTATGTCAAAGGGCGTCAAGAAGTTTTGAAAAAGAGCTGAGGCGGATGTGCCCTGTGGTGGGCAACTCCGCCCCTCAACACCCCCGCAGCATCTGTGCCGTGATCTCCGCCAACTCCTCCGGGCCCTCGGAAAAACCGTTGTCCACCCAACAGGCCAGCACAGTACTACGAAACACCCTTGCTCCGTTGCGGCAGGGGTGTTTCTCTTGTCAACCCGCTTTCCTTGTCCTATAATCAAGGATGCAGCTTCGCTGCCAGACAAAAAATGACGATATCATACAAGAAATCCCCTCTGGCTTCCTGTATCCTATCTTGTACATCTCAAGGAGGCGCTTCCCATGGAAAGAATCTTACATCCCCTCCCCTGCGCCGGGGCGCCGCCCTTGGAAGCCTACCGCTTCCAGGACCTGCGGCAGCCCTTCCCCGACCACTTCCACGACTACTATGTCATCGGCCTGGTGGAGCGGGGCGGGCGCTGCCTCACCTGGCGGGGCCGGAACTATCTGCTCCGGCCAGGGGATCTGCTCCTCTTCAACCCCGGAGACACCCACGGCTGCACCCCCTGGGGCACAGAGGTCTTTGCCTACCGGGGGCTCAACATCCCAACGGCCGCCATGGCTATCCTTAGCGGCAGGCGTACCCCTTTGGAGTTCTCCCAACCTGTGCTGTCCGGGCTCCCCTTACAGGGGGCGCTGCAAGCCTTTCACCAGCAGGCCATGTCTGGCAGCGGGACCGTCCAAACCCTTCCCCCGCTGCTGTCCGCCCTGCTGGCACAGTATGGTCGTGTCCCTACTGTCCCCAGGGGGCATGACCCAGTGGAGACCGCCTGCCAGTTTATGGAGGCCCATTACAACCAACGCATTACCCTAGCGCAGCTATGCCAATGCACCGCCCTGAGCAAATCCACCCTACGCCGGGCCTTCCTTCGGACCAAGGGCGTCACCCCCTACCGCTATCTACAGGCCCTGCGCATCAACCGGGCAAAGGCCCTGCTGGAGCAGGGGGCCAGCCCCGTGGAGGCCGCCCTGGAAAGCGGCTTTGCCGACCAAAGCCATTGTTCAACCTTTTTCCAACGTTACCTGGGCCTGTCTCCCGCCGCCTACCGGCGGAGCCTGCACCCTGCCCCGGAGGACCCCCACCATGAACCATAACAACACCAGCGGCCACGCCGCCGCTACCCTGACCATCCTGATCTGGGGCACCACCTTTATCTCCACCAAGGTCCTGCTGCGCAGCTTCCAGCCCATTGAAATCCTGATTCTCCGCTTCCTGCTGGGCTTCCTGGCCCTGCTGTTGGCCGCCCCCAAGCCCCTGGGGGGCACCACCCGGCGGCAGGAAGGCATCTTCGCCGCAGCGGGACTGTGCGGCGTCACCTTATATTATCTCCTGGAAAACATCGCCCTCACCTATACCATGGCCTCCAATGTGGGGGTCATGGTATCCGTCTCCCCCTTTTTCACGGCACTGCTCTCCCAGCGGGTGGGAAAGCAGCGGGAAACCCTCTCCCCGCCCTTCTTCCTGGGCTTCGCCTGCGCCATGGTAGGGGTCTGCCTGCTGAGCTTCGGCGGCGGGGATGTCTCCGTCAGCCCTCTGGGGGATCTTCTGGCGGTGCTGGCCGCGTTGGTGTGGGCGGTCTACTCCCTGCTGGTGCGGGAGATCGGCACCTGGGGGCTCCCCACCATCCAGACCACCCGGCGGCTGTTCGCCTACGGCCTGCTCTTCATGCTCCCCACCCTGGGCTTCTTCCCCCTCCAGTGGGACCTGCACCGGCTGGCCGTCCCCGGCAACCTTGGGAACCTACTTTTCCTGGGGCTGGGCGCCTCCGCCCTGTGCTTCGTCACCTGGAACTTCGCGGTGAAGCGCCTGGGGGCGGTGAAAACCAGCGTATATATCTACCTGGTGCCGGTGATCACTGTGACGGCCTCCGCCCTGCTGCTGGGGGAGCAGCTCACCAAGCCCGCCCTGGTGGGCACGGTCCTGACCTTGGCAGGGCTGTTGCTCTCCCAGGGAAAACCGGCAAAAAAACAGGTCCCCACGCCCTAAGTGGGGACCTGTTTCCTCTTTTCCACCGTAAATCAACCCAAAGTTGCGGGATAGGTGGTGGACGCAACCAACCCCTTTCCTGTAAAATGGCCCCAGAAAAACACGAAAGGAGTTTTATCATGACATTCTATCGACTGGCCGCAGTTCTTTATGTGGTGTTCTACCTGGCGGTGGCCGCCGTGGCCATCTACCTGCTGGTGCTGGTCATCAAAGCCCTGCGGAAGTACATTGCATCCAAGGAGGTCCGGGCAGAAAAACGGGAAATCCGGAAATCCCTGGGGGAAGAGCTGCGGGAGAACCGCCTGCGCTGCAAGATGACCCAGGAGTTTGTGGCCGATGCCCTGGGAGTCAGCCGGCAGGCCGTATCCAAATGGGAGAACGGCTCCGCCGACCCCAGCACCTCGAACCTGCTGACCCTGGCAGACCTCTATGGAATTTCCCCAGAGGCGCTGTTGCGAAATGTGGGCAGCGACAGCCGTCAAGAGGAGGCGGAAGGGTAAGGCACCGTTACAGCTCCCCCGCCTCTGCCCCCTGGTCATAGGCCTGGAGCACCGTCAAAAACGCCTCCCCATAGCGCTGGGCCTTCACCTCACCCACCCCGGACACCGACAGGAGTTCCTCCCGGTTCCGGGGTGTTTTCCGCGCCATATCCACCAGGGTGGCATTGGAGAACA
Source organism: uncultured Oscillospiraceae bacterium (assembly GCA_910578575.1). Lineage (GTDB taxonomy): Bacteria > Bacillota > Clostridia > Oscillospirales > Oscillospiraceae > Evtepia. The sequence continues at coordinate 39,249 of CAJTQP010000001.1, read as the reverse complement.
CGATGTAGGCGGGCACCCCCTCCCGCTGGGCCAGCTTGTTGCGCTGCTCCTTCAGGGCGGCCAAGAGGCCCTCGTCCACCCCCTGGCTGGACAGCGGGGCAGGCTCGGTTTCCAACAGGGGCTTGGGCTGTAGCTTGGTCAGCATGGACACCCGCTCCCCCCGGAACAGCACCTCGCCGGCGGCGGGGGTGGGGCGGAGGGTGGTGTAGTTGGGGTCGATGAACACATAGCCCTTGGACTCCAAGCAGTCCAAGTAACTTCGGAGCAGGTCCCTGGGGGTGGCCTTCATCAGGCCGTAGGTGGACAGGTCCTCCAATCCCAGTTCCAAGATCCGCTTGTCCCGGCTGCCCCGGAGAATGCGCAGGATCAGGGCCGCCCCCACATAGTACCCCAATCGGTCCTTCACCCGCTTGATGCAAGAGAGGATCATCTGGGCGGGGATGGTGATGTCCGTCTGCTGGAACATCCCCTGGCAGTTGCCGCAGTTGCCGCAGCCGGGCTCGTGTTCCTGGCCAAAGTAGTCCAGGATGCGCCCTCGGAGGCAGTCCTCGGTTTTGCAATAGTCCACCATCCGCTGGAGCCGTTCCATCTCCCGTCCCCGCAGCTCCGCCTGGGCTTCCGGGTCCAGCTCGCTGTTGTCGGAATTGTGGTCGATGAAGTATTTCGCCGTGGAGACATCCCCTGGACCATAGAGGAGGATGCACTCCGCCGCCTCCCCATCCCGCCCGGCCCGGCCGGCCTCCTGGTAGTAGGACTCTAGGTTCTTGGGCATATTGTAATGGAAGACGTAGCTGACGTTGGACTTGTCGATGCCCATGCCGAAGGCGTTGGTAGCCACCATCACCAGCTTTCGGTCGAACTGGAAGTCGTCCTGGTTCCGCCGGCGCTCCTCCTCGCTGAGCCCCGCGTGGTAGCGGGTGGCGGAGAAGCCGGCGGCATTGAGGTCGTCGCACACCTGCTCCACCGAGGCGCGGGTGGCGCAGTAGACGATACCGCTCTTGTCCCCCCGCTCCGCCACCAGCCGCCGGAGGGTGCTGCGCTTATCCTTAGGCTTGTACACGTCAAAGTACAGATTAGGCCGGTCGAAGCCGGTGACGGTGCGCACCGGGTCCTGGAGGGCCAGCCGAAGGGCAATGTCCCCCTGGACCTGGAGGGTGGCGGTGGCGGTAAAGGCAGCCACCACAGGCCGCCGGGGAAGGGACTGGACGAAGTCCAAAATCTTCAAATAGCTGGGCCGGAAGTCCTGGCCCCACTGGGAGATGCAGTGGGCCTCATCCACCGCCACCAGGGCGATCTCCTGCCGGGCCATCTGTTCCAGAAAGGCGGGCTTTTCCAGCCGCTCCGGTGCGATGTAAATCAGACGATAGGCCCCGCTGCGGATGCCCCGCCAGACCTCCCGGCTCTCCTCCAGGCTCTGGGCGCTGTTGAGCTGAGCCGCCGGCAGCCCCGCCCCGGTGAGGGCCGCCACCTGGTCCCGCATCAGGGAGATCAGGGGCGAAATCACCAGGGTCAACCCCGGCAGCAGCAGGGCGGGGATCTGGTAGCACAGGGACTTGCCGCCGCCGGTGGGCATGATGCCCAGCACGTCCCGGCCAGCCAGGATACCGTCTATCAGCGTCTCCTGTCCGGGTCGGAACTCTGTGTGGCCAAAATATCGGCGCAGTACGGCGAACTTGTCCATAGACGAACCCCCTCCTTTGGCTCCGGGAAACTTTACTGATCCCATTCTACCACAGGGGGTGCGGCTTTGTCCATGCTCCCGGTAGAAGGGGGTCACATTCCCCCTAAGGCTGTCGAAGGCCCCCGTCAGTCTTCCCCCATGCTAGCACTGCTGCCAGCTTGCGTGGGCGGGGGAAATATGTTACACTGTAACAAAATAACCCCTTACAGGAAGGAGGGTGCTCTATGAATCAGAATTTAGCTTATCAGGAAGAATGGCGGGAAGAATTGATCGACGGAACGATTGTGGCTATGTCCCCTCGTCCCAGTTGGAATCATGTCTCCATTGCCGGAAACCTCTACACCATCTTTTCCAACTACCTGCGGGGAAAGCCCTGTACCCCCATCCCCGACGGTTTCGACCTGCACCTTACAAACAGAGACACCTTCGTGCCAGACATGATGGTGGTCTGTGACCGGGATAAACTCCAGCAGAACGGCGTCTACGGTTCCCCGGACCTGGTGGTGGAGGTCCTCTCCCCCAGTACAGCGAAGCGGGATAAGGGCTACAAGAAGGATGCCTATGAGGCCGCCGGGGTCCCGGAATATTGGCTGGTCAACCCCGCCGACCGTTCGATCGAGGTCTATTTGCTGGCGGAAAACCGCTATATCCTAGACAACGTTTATTCCATCTACCCCGACTGGATGTTAGAGGCCATGACGCAGGAGGAAACGGCAGAGATCGTCACCGAGTTCAAGTGCCATCTGTACGACGACCTGCTCATTTCCCTGGAGGATATTTTCAGCGGATTGCTGGACGTCTGATTGTGCCCCATCCATTGCCGTGAACGTGCCCTAACACAGCTGTGTTGGGGCACGTTTTGTCTGTCAAAAAACATCTTTACATTTTGTCAGAAAACGTTTACAATAGACCAACGAGTACACTCATTAAAGTATTGAAGTTCTGACAAACAGCAGAGGAAAGGGAGAATGAAATGAAGCGAGAGAAAAAGAAATTTACCAGCCGGTGGGGCTTCGTTCTGTCAGCGGTGGGGTCCGCCGTAGGGATGGCCAACGTCTGGGGCTTCCCCGCCAAGATGGGCCAAAACGGCGGCGGCGCCTTCTTGGTGGCCTATTTGATCTTCATTGGGCTGTTCAGCGTGGTGGGTCTGTCGGCGGAGTACGCCGTGGGCCGCCGGGCCCATACGGGTACCTTGGGGGCCTATGAAATGGCCTGGGCTACCCGGAAAAAGGAGCTGGGAACCGCCGGCGGTGTGTTGGGCTGGCTGCCCTTGGCGGGCTCTATGTGCATCGCCATCGGCTATGCCGCCATTGTCGCCTATGTGCTCAAGGCCTTTGCCAGCTCCATCAGCGGTTCCCTGATGACGGTGGACACCGCCACCTGGTTTGAGGGCTTTTCTACCACGGACTATTCCGTGCTCCCCTTCCATGCCATTGTGGTGGTGGGGACCTTGCTGACCCTGCTCCTGGGGGCCAGAAGCATTGAGAAGACCAACAAGGTCATGATGCCGGTGTTTTTCATCATCTTCGTCATCCTGGCGGTGCGGGTGTCCCTCCTTCCCGGCGCGGCGGAGGGCTACCGCTATATGTTCTCCTTCCGCTGGGCGGAGCTGCTGGACCCCATGGTGTGGGTCTGGGCCATGGGACAGGCCTTCTTCTCCCTGTCCATCACCGGCAGCGGCATGATCGTCTATGGCGCTTACCTGGACAAGGAGATGGACGTGGCCACCCTGGCCAAGCAGACCGCCTTGTTTGACACCATCGCCGCCCTGGTGGCCGCCCTGGTCATCATCCCGGCCTGCTTTGCCTACGGGCTGGACGTGGGGTCCGGGCCCTCCCTGCTCTTCGTCACCCTGCCGCGCATCTTGCAGGACATCCCCCTGGGCCAGTTGTTCGCCATCATCCTGTATATCGCCATGGTCTTTGCCGGGGTCAGCTCCCTGCAAAATATGTTCGAGGCGGTGGGGGAATCCCTCCAGCACCGCTTCCCCAAGCTATCCCGCAAGCTAGTGCTGGCGATCCTGTGCGTGGTGTGCCTAGGCATCGGGGTGAATATGGAGCCCATCTTCAAGTGGGGGCCCTGGATGGACATTGTCTCCATCTATATCATCCCCATCGGTGCCACCTTGGGGGCCGTCTCCTGGTTCTGGATCATGCGCCGGGAGGACTTGATGGACGAGGTGGGCCATGGCGCGAAGAAAGCGCCAGGCCGTGTCTGGTACAACGTGGGCCGCTTTGTCTATGTCCCCTGCGCGGTGCTGCTGTGCTGCATCGCCCTGTTCAAGAAGGTGGCCTTTTGACCTCTTCCTCCGGGGCGTCAGAGCTCTGGTGCAGCGCCCTGTAATAATTCCTGCCAAAGAGGATGCCTGCCAGCAGCAGGGATGCCCCCAGTCCACTGTAAAACACAGCGATAAAGCGCTCCGGGGTCAGGCCGGATACCCGCAAGGAGATCCCGCCGCCGATCATCACCGCCATGATGAGAAAGGCCTTCCGGTCAAAGAATTTCAGGAAAAACTGCCGCTGCTCTGGATAGCCTAAAATGCGTGCCGTATGTTTGCCTACCAAGCGCCCAAAGATGAACCGTTGGAACAGCACAAATACCAGCAGAGACAGCAGGAAATTGACCATTGACCGGTAGGGGGCGTAGGCCAGGACCCCAATTCGAAAAACGTTGCCCCCAGCCACCGACCAGACCAGGCAGGCCAGCAGCAACAGTGTTTTCTTTTTCACTTGCATCGCTGTGTTTCCTTTCTAAGAGGTGGCAGGTATACCACCGGAATAGTCAGAAGCCCTTGAACCACGTGGTTCAAGGGCTTCTGTGTCGTGTATTATCCCGTTTCCCATCCAGTCGCCCTTGCGTCATATCATCCTGTGTCATCCATCTGTTTCGCCGCAATGATACCTGGGTTTGCCAACGCTCTTTTTCTTATACTCGATGGCTTCCTCAGGGCACAGGCAGATACAGGCCATGCAGTGGGTGCAGTTCTTCCCCCATACGGGCCGCTCCTCTTGCAAGGTGATATTGTTCAGCGGGCACAGTTCCACGCAGTTTCCACAGCCCACACATCTCTCATCCACATGGAACCCATCCGCTTTCACAAACAGGCGGTAAAACAGGGGGTTGACCGCCCCACTCATCAAGCGGTCATACAGATTGTTCCGGGGGGGCGGAAATTCTTTGCCCTGGACGATGGCCTGGGCTGCGGCGTCGATGACAGGGGCAGCGTTTTCGATGATCTGCTCTGCCTCCCCACGCTCCGGCGCGTTGAACATGGCGATGTAGTTTTCCGGCATCACCACCTGGGCGGTGCCCATGTAAGCAAAGCCCTTTTGTGCGCACAGACTGCGGATATATTGGGCGGCGTTCCCGATCTCCCCGCCGCAGCTCATGACGAACCATGCCCTGACCGCGCCGGTGAACTGCGTCTCCTGTATCCATTGCTCCACAATGCGGGGGATGCGCCACCCGTAGGTGGGCACCACGAACACCAGTCTGTCCGCCCCATGAATGGGTTTCGTGTCATGCTGCTTGATCTTGTCGTTCATGCTGACAAGTGTATCCCCGGTGGCTTTTGCGATTCTTTGCGCGATATAGCGGCTGTTGCCTGTGCCAGTAAAATAAAGGATCATCTCAGCAGTCCCCTCCAAACAGCTTTTTGAATCCGCCCGCTTCCGAAGCTTCCGCAGAAAACGGACGGGGCAGACACCCATTAGGATATTCCTGTTCCTGTAACCATGGTAACATATTCCTTCTTTTATTGCAATCGTAAGATGGCAAGGCAGCAAACCAGGTTGCCGCCTATACCGTTGGCAGCAACCTGGTTTTTGCATTTCCTTGTGTCTTATGTGTCACCGACAGCCATTAGGCTTCGATGAAATTCTTCAGCATCTGGGCCACTTGTGCACGGGTAGCCTGCCCCTGGGGAGAGAGCTTTCCGTTGTCCCCGTTAATGACGCCATTTTCCACAGCCCAACGCATGGCCTCCTGGGCATAGCCGCTGACAAAATCCCCATCGGTGAAGCGGTCCAGTGCGCCACTGGAGGCGGGAGAGCCGGAGTAGCGCCAAAGCATCACAGCCAGTTGTTCCCGGCTGATGTTGCCATCAGGCGCACTGCCGTCGCTGACGCCCTTGTCCACCGCCCAGTTCATGCCCTTTTCATACCAAGTGTCTCCACCGCTGGTGTCCGTACCGTCAAAGCGGGCAAGAACGGTCATCAGCATTGCCCTGGTCATCGGCTCATCGGGGGAAAAGCGGTCAACTCCGGTACCGGAGAACAGTTCCCGCGCGGAACTGAAGGTTATCGCGTCCACCGCCCAGCTGTCCGCAGGGACATCCGCAAAGCTCTTGCTGTTGTCCACGATCTTCACCACAGCCCCATCAGGCAGAGCCACCGCCAGACCAGTTTCCGTAGGTACGGAGCTCTTGATGACTTCCTCCGTGCCGTCCGCGTTGACGATCATCGCCACAGTGCCAGAGCTTGGGCTGCTAGTGGGAATCTCCACCTTCACAGGGATATTGCTGCCCGTGTTCACAGTCACCACTGGAGCAGTTTCAGCGTTCTTCGTAGTCCTAACTTCAGGGATAGACAGGGTAACTGCTTGCGCACTCTGCTGCGCATCACTGACCACTTCTGCGGAAAGCACCACAACTGCTTCCGTTTTGCCGGAAGTGTCCGTCGTAACGTTGGCAGTGGTGCCGTCCTTCTGCTCCACGGTGGTGGTGTTGGAACCATCGGGCTTGGCTACGGTCTGCGTCTTATTTCCATCCTTGTCCATTTCCGTGGTGGTCACAGTGCCATCCTTTTTCGTCTCTACTGTGGTCTGAGAGCCATCGGTGTTTTGGGTCGTTTCCGTCACCGTGCCGGTTATTGTGTTCTCAGTTTTCGTGGTAGTAGATCCGTCCGGATTTTTCGTGACCGTAGTCGTGTCCTTAGACGTACTGCCGGAGGTGCTCCCTCCGCCAGCGTTGGAGCCACTGATCGTCAGTGTTCCAGGCTGGTAGACAATCTCTCCTTTATAATTTCCACCATCTGGAACCTCCGCGCCAGAGGCAATGATTTCATAGCTGCCTGCCCTCGCCATATCGGCGTCACAGGCTAGTGTAGGCGGAGTTTTCAATTGCTCCCCGTCGGCAAGGCCAGACACTGTGGCGGTCAGTTCAGGCTTGCTCCCGCCCACAGTAGCCGTCTTATCATCAGCCTTGACTGTAATCGTGGCCTGCTCGATTTGGAACGCCAGGGTCACACTGCCTATATAGCTCTCGTTGTCGTCCGGTATGGCGATGGTCACCGTGTAATCGCCTGCGTTGACTGGTTCAGAACCACTGTTATAGCTGATGGCAAGGTCGCCTTTATATGCCCCAGCTATGGGGGTTCCACTGTAGCCACTGTGCGCCTTGCCAGTGTAGACCCCGTTCTGTGCAACAACGCCTGTAATTTCTACTGGAGTCTTAACTGTAGCGGTAACCACAAGGTTGATGGTAATGTCTGAATAATTTGCGGTAGAAACGGTAACGGTAACACTTTCGCTCTTTTCTACGCTGGACAAGTCTTGGTCACACTGCCTTCGGTATAGCTTAGGGTCACAGAAGTATCCCCTACCTTTAAGGATGTCCCGCTGGAATACTGCACCTGGTAGTCCGTAACCACCGCCTGTGAATGATCCGCATAGGTTGCAGTCACTACCATTCCCGTAGGATCAATGACCTCACCAAACGTGTAGACTTTCTTGGTCGGCTGTGTCGTCACGGCAATGCTGCTTAGTGCTGCCTTGGTTACAGTGAGTTGAATCTTGCCGGTGAGGGTGGTGTAGTTTACCGTGTCATCGGGGGTAAAAATCCAATCGTATTCCTTCTCCCCCAGCTCAAATTTTGTCCCCGTCGCCAACGTCAGCGTTCCACCTGCGGTACCGGAGTGTCCCAGTACAACTGTCGCCGGGTCAGTGCCAGGGTAGATCGCCATGGTGCAGGTCACATCACCTACCGCCGGCGTTGCCTTTTCTGCTACAAAGCTACAGGTAGCGGTGGCCTCTGCGTATGTATCGTCCCCCGCCTTCGTTGCGGCAATGGTTACATCGCCCACTCCAGTTACCCTTACAGTGCCGTCCGATGCAACTTCGGCCGGCCCCGATTTGACAGCCCAGGAAATCTCTCCACTGCCGCTGCCGCCTGACGTACCCAAAGGAAACGTATCCCCATAATGGATCGCCCCTTCTGGTTTTCCAGTGATAGATAACGTCTCCTGCGGCGTCATTGGATCTGGCGTGATGATAATGTATTTGGGATTATTGGCGTTATATGTCGCTGAAAACGTAACAGGGTTTGAGGAAAAGTCGAAAAGGTTTGTCCCATCTGCACTGTCCGATCCCTTTATGATAACTTTATTCTGATAGATTGCATTCTTGTTCCCAAATGGTGCGAAACCTATGGCAACCAATGTCCCCTTGACGGTCATGGGCATATCTTGGCCATTAAAACAGATACCATAACTTGAAGATCGATACGTCATGGGGCCGCGGGCTTCTAGCTTGCCCCCCTCTTCCACAATGAGGCCACGGTTGACAAGCAAGCCAAAGGACTGCTTCCCATCTCCATTGGTCGCGTTTAAGGTTCCGGCTACAGTGACTTCAGCCGAGGAAGAAACACCATAGCTGTGTAGACTACTGGAGGCACTGCCAGTGGCATTGACAGTAGCCCCTTGCTCGACGGTCAGTCCGAAGCAAGCGATACCAGTGCTTGTGCCTGTACTGGTATCGCCTCCGGTGACGGTCAGTGTCCCGTTCCCAGAAATACGCAAGGGACAAGCAGACGAGTTGATCCCATAAGAATATCCGGCATCCTTTCCTCGAATGGTATTGGTTCCATTCAGAACTATGGTAATTTCCGGTGTACCGCTGCTTGGTTGCACAATTTCCAATGCAGTTCCATACTGTGCGTTTGTAGCGTTAATGGTTGCGTTTGTTAGCGTGATGGTCAAAGTCTCCAAATTCCATTCCAGCGTACCACTTCCCGCTGTATATGTACCTGAAGGTGTTGGGCCATCACTGCCGTTTCGTCCAGTCCAAATAGCCAGTCCTGTGTTTGTAATGTCAGTGCCTGGCTCCGCCGCACCTGCCACCGGAATCATCGCCAAAAGCATGGCAAATACCAGAAGCATACTGAAAATCCTCTTTTTCATAATGAATCCTCCTTGTATGATACGTTTTTTCTTTATATTTTTAATACTAGATAATCTGGCATACTTCGGGGACGCAAAAAGCGCTCCCCTGCCCGTCCAGGCAGAAGAGCGCTATATCATTCCATTTTCAGAGAACAGCACAAAAGAGCATAGACGTATAAAACCGCTATGCTTGCTTGCTTAATTGTGCTACAAATCTTCACGTTTGTCAACCCTTTTTTCAAAATTCCAGGGAAAGTATACCATATATCTCCTCGCGGTGCAAGGAGTTTTTGGTTGTTTGCTATAGAATCCCTGTGTAAGAGAAATTTTTTGACAATGCCCCCTCCATAGAAGCCAGATATCACTGTCTCCTATAGAGGGGGCATATCATCAATACTCCCGGCCTTGTCTGCTCTCTACTTCAAACTATATCCTCTGGTCGCAGACATCGCCGCTGATCTCCACTGTATCAACTCTCCCCGAAACAAGGGGCGCTTCCTCTCCCTCCTCGGCCTGGTCTGGACCGTCCTGGGTGTACAACAGCTCCGCCAAGCGCTGCTTCGCTGTGGCGTAGGCGTCCCCTAGCGCATGGCGCTCCTGGATGTAGCGCTCAAAATCATAGGCACGGAACCCACAGTCTTCACAATAGGCACTCACCCGCTCCCGCCACTGCTGGGTGCCCGTTTCCAGCCGCTGAATCATGCCAGTGGTCTCGGAAACAACGTTCTCCCTGGTATATGCCGGCTGGTCCTGATATAAAGCCGCCGCATACCCACCCTGGCCGGTTTTCTCCAAATAGGCCGCATACTGTTTCTGGCCGCTGGTATAGCGGTTCATCCCTTCCACAAGGGCGGTGATATCCTGGTCCACTGTGGCCAGCTCCTGTTCCAGGGCGGCCAGCTGCCGGGACTGGCTGCTCATCCGGCCGCTTTCCTCCGGGGTGTCGGCTATCCCTTGGGCCTTGGCCAGTTCTGCCGAAAGGGTGTCATGGCGGCTGTTCAGGGTCTGGAAATCCTCCAGGTACGCCTGCTGGGTGCGCAGCTGCTCCTCATAGGAGCGCTGGCGGGCGCATAGCGCTTTATAGCCCGGCAATGCCGCCTCGATGTCCGCATCCCGCTGCTGGTCCAAGCGCTCCTTGGCCTCCAACAGTGCTTTCTGGGCCGCCTCCAGACGGGCGTTCCCCCCTGCCTGATCCAGAAAGGCCAAGCGCTCCATGGGTTGAGCCCGTTGCGCTGCGTTGATCCCGTGATGGTATGGGTTTTGAACTGTTCCGACTCGCATGGTGGCGCCCCCTTCTCCTGTTTCCTGTGTATTTATATGTATGTTATCGGAAAAATATGGGGAAAACTTAAGAAACCCTGGGAACGCTATTTTTTCTTCCGCCGCTCATGGGGCCCGCTGTTCTTTTTGTACAGGGCATACAGGCCGTCCAGGATCAAATTCTCATCGTAGACAATGGAGCGCTTGCAGTACTTCCGGATCATCTCCGCCTGGCTGCCGGTCATCACCACCGCCGCCGCCGGCTTCGCCGCCTCCTCCATGCGCTGGATCACGCTGTCGATCATCCCCGCGTTGCCGTAGAGGGCCCCCGCCCGCATGGCCTCGATGGTGCTGCGGCCCAGGATGGAGGTGGGCTCCTCCAGGGCGATGTGGGGCAGCTCCGCCGCCCGGCCGGAGAGGGCCTCCACGGCGATGCGCACCCCTGGGATGATGACGCAGCCCTCGAAGGTGTTCTTGCTCAGGTAGGAAATGGTGGTGGCGGTGCCCATGTCGATGACGATGATGGGGGCGGGGTAGCGCTGGAGGGCTGCCACAGCGGAGGCCACGATATCCGCCCCCAGCTGGTTCTGGATCTCCGCGATGATGTTCATCCCCGTTTTCATCCCCGGTCCCACGATCATGGGCTCCCGTCCCGTGAGCTGCCGGGCTGCCCCGGCCAGGGCGGAGGTCATAGGCGGGACCACGCTGGAGAGGACCACCCCGGTGACCCCGCGAATATCCGCCTGGTAGAGGCGAAAAATATCCAGCAGGTCAATGGCCAACTGGTCTTGGGTCTTATTCTTATCTGTCTTGATGGAACCCCGGAAATACAAGGTCCCCTCCGGAGAAAACAGTCCGGCGGTCATCACGGTATTCCCGGCGTCTATGGCTAAAATCATGGTCCCTCCCCCTTCCCTTTCCTTGTGGTTGGATAGTCTTACTATTATAGGGAAGGGGGAGGAAAAAATCAAGCATTTTTTGTCAAGGATATCTCCCGATCTCTCTCATAGGATGATGCAGATGAGCCCGCCGGACCCCTCGTTGATGATCTTCTCCAAGGTCTGCTGCATCTTCTGCCGGGCATCCTCCGGCATGTGCTTCAACTTGCTGGCCAGGTCCTCGTTGATGAGCTCATGGAAGGAGCGGCCAAAGATGTTGGACTGCCAGATTTTTTCCGGCTCCCCCTCGAACTCCCGGAGGAGGAAGTCCAGCATATCCTCCGACTGCTTCTCGCTGCCCACAATGGGCGAGACCTCCGCCTGGATATCCGCCCGGATCATGTGGATACTGGGGGCCTTGGCCCGGAGGCGGACCCCATAGCGTCCCCCCTGCTTGATGATCTCCGGCTCCTCCAGCTCCAGCTCCCCGGCGTCGGGGATGACGATGCCGTAGCCGGTGGCCCGGACCTCCTCCATGGCAGCAGCCACCTTTTCGTACTCCGCCTTCAGCCCGGAGAGGCCGGAGAGGAGTTTCATCAGCTCCCCGTCGTCCCGGATGGGGAAGCCGGTCTGCTGGGCCATGGTCTCATAGAAGAGGCTCCGGGGCAGCTCCAGCCGGGCGGCGCAGCAGCCGCTGCCCAGCTGCATGGAGGTGACGTTGGCGGCGCTGAGGCGCTCGCACTGGCCCATGGTCTCCACCACCGGCTTCACGTCCCGGATCCGCCGAAGCCCCCCCATGGCCTCCCGGATGGCCCCGTACACATCCTCCTTCACCGGATGGCCCACCGGAAGGGCGTCCACCCAGTCGGGCAGGAAGAGCTGCAACTCCTCTACGGGGAACTCATAGAGCACCGAGCGGATGATCTCCGACACCGCCCGCTGGCTCAGCTCCAGGCAGCTGGCGGCGATGCAGGTGACGTCGTAGGTCTCCGCCAACTCCGCCCGAAGGGCCTGGGCGGCGTCAGACTCCGGCCGGGCGGAGTTGAGCAGGATGAGGAAGGGCTTCCCCAGCTCTTTCAGCTCCGAGATCACCCGCTCCTCCGCCTCGGTATAGGCGTCCCTGGGTAGGTCCGTCACCGTACCGTCGGTGGTCACCACGATGCCGATGGTGGAGTGCTCCGCGATGACCTTCCGGGTGCCGATCTCCGCCGCCTCCGCCATGGGGATCTCCTCCGGGAACCAGGGGGTGCGGACCATCCGGGGCTCGTCGTCCTCCAGTTGGCCCACGGCGCCGGGGACCATATAGCCCACGCAGTCGATGAGCCGCACGGAGAAGGCGCCGCCCCCCTCCATGTCCACCTGCACCGCCTCCTCCGGCACGAACTTGGGCTCGGCGGTCATGATGGTCCGGCCAGAGCCGCTCTGGGGCAGCTCATCCTTGGCCCGCTCCCGGCGGTAGTTGTCCGGGATGTTGGGCAGCACCATGGTCTCCATGAAGCGCTGGATGAAGGTGGATTTCCCCGTCCGGGCCGGCCCCACCACGCCGATGTAGATGTCCCCCGCCGTGCGGGTGGCAATGTCCTGGTAGATGCTTGTCAGGGTATTCATAGCAATTCCTCCGTTGCCTTGGATTCTGGCTTGCTATTATGTCTATGTGCCCCCGACCCTGGATAGACCCCCAGGCAAAAGGGGGCAAAAACCGACGGCATCTCCCAGGGTTTTTGTTCAATGCTACGAAACCACGGCACTTTACATAGATTTAACAAAAAGCCTCTCTTAGATTTAACGTTGTTTTTTTATAGTATCCTTGTGATTTTTGGGCCCCGCCCCGCCGGATCTCCACAGGGGACGGCCCACCGACTGTGAGAGAAAAGTAAGGAGTGTGAATCGATCTGGACGTTTCCAATGTCATTGCGCTGCTCAGCGGCGTGGCCCTGTTCCTCTTCGGGATGTCCCTGATGGGGGAGGGCCTGAAAAAAGTGGCGGGCAGTAAGCTGGAGCTGGTGCTCTATAAGCTCTCCGGCAGCCCTGTGAAAGGGGTTTTGCTGGGCACCGGCGTCACCGCCATCATCCAGTCCTCTTCCGCCACCTCGGTGATGGTGGTGGGCTTTGTGAACTCCGGGGTGATGAAGGTCAACCAGGCCATCGGCATCATCCTGGGGGCCATTTTGGGCACCAGCGTCACCGGCTGGATTATATGCCTCTCCGCCCTGGAGGGGGGCTCCGGCTGGGTGTCCCTGCTGTCCACCTCCACCCTGACGGGGATCGTGGCGGTGGTGGGCATCATCCTGCGCATGGCCGCCAAGAAGCAGAGCCATGTCCACGTGGGCAGCATCCTCATGGGCTTCGCGGTGCTGATGTTCGGCATGTCCGCCATGAGCGACGCCGTGGCCCCCTTGCAGGAGAGCGAATCCTTCCTGCGCCTGCTCACCGCCTTCTCCAACCCCGTCCTGGGTATCCTGGTGGGGCTGCTCTTCACCTGTGTGCTGCAAAGCGCCTCCGCCGCCGTGGGTATCTTGCAGGCTCTGGCGGCCACGGGGGTGGTCACCTTCTCCATGGCCTTCCCCCTGATCATGGGCATCGCCATCGGTGCGGCTATGCCGGTGCTGCTGTCCTCCCTGGGGGCCAATGTCAACGGCAAGCGCACCGCCTTCACCTACCTGCTCATTGACGTGCTGGGGGCAGTGATCTGGGGCGTCCTCTTCTATGCCGCCAACGCCTTCCTCCACTTCTCCTTCATGGACACCAGCCTGAACACCGTGGGCATCGCCTTCTTGAACACCCTCTTCCGTCTGGCCACGGTGCTGGTGCTGACCCCCTTCATCAGCCTGTTGGAAAAGCAGATCTGCCGCATCTTCCCCGACGAAGAGGGGGGCCGGGAGCAGGAGGACTTTGCCCGCCTGGAGGCCCGTTTCGTGGAGCACCCGGCCCTGGCCATCGAGCAGAGCCGGGAGGCCCTGCGCAACATGGCCCTGGAGGCCAAGGCCAACCTGGAAGATGCCTACTACCTTATCGGCAGCTTCAACGAAAAGTCCTACCGCATGGTGGAGCAGCGGGAGGACGTGGTGGACAAGTATGAGGACAAGCTGGGCAGCTACCTCATCAAGATCACCGGCAAGGAGCTCAGCGACCAGCAGAACCGGGACGTCACCAAGTTCCTCCACGCCATCGGGGACGTGGAACGTATCTCCGACCACGCCATGAACATTGCCGAGTGCGCCAAGGAGATCCATGAGAAACACATCAGCTTCTCCCCTGCCGCCACCAAGGAGCTGCAAGTGATGTTCTCCGCGGTGAACGAGATCACCCACAACGCCATCTTCGCCTTCACCAACGGCGACATGGAGCTGGCTTACCGCATCGAGCCTCTGGAGGAGCTCATCGACAACCTCTGCGACGAGATGAAGCTCCACCATGTGGACCGGCTCCAGCGGGGGGTATGTACCCTGGACCAGGGCTTTGTGTTCAACGACCTGCTCACCAACTACGAGCGGGTGGCGGACCACTGCTCCAACCTGGCTGTGGGCATGATCGAGCTGGAGTCCGCCTCCTTCGACACCCATGAGTATATCACCAGCCTGAAGGCCCTGCGCTCCCACAGCTTTGACCAGTACTATGCGGAGTACAGCAACCGTTTCTTCCTGCCTGGGGAGTGATCCCTCCAGACAGCCCAACGCAGTTTTCAAAGGAGGACCTTATTATGAACCTGGAAGCATTGCAGAAAAACCTGGAGGACCGGGGGTTCACCTACCTCTACTTCCCCACCGCCCAGGAGGCCGCCGACTACCTGGTGGATACGCTCCACGGCAAAACCATCGGCATCGGCGGCAGTATGACCCTGGAAGCCATGGGGGTCTATGAACGCCTCCAGGCGGACAACCAAGTTTATTGGCACGCCAAGGTCCCCGGCCCGGAGACGCTGTCCCAGGCCGCTGCCGCCCAGGTCTACCTCTCCAGCGTCAACGGCATCGCCCAGACCGGGGAGCTCATCAACATCGACGGCACCGGCAACCGTATCTCCGCCGCCAGTGCTGCCAAGGAGGCAGTGTATTACATCGCCGGGGTGAACAAAGTAGGGGAGAGCTTTGAAAAAGCCCTCTGGCGGGCTCGGAACATCGCCGCCCCTCTGAACGCCCGCCGCCTAGGCCGCAAGACTCCCTGCGCCCTGAAGGAGCTGAAGTGCTACGACTGCAAGAGCCCGGAGCGGATCTGCCGGGGGCTGAGCGTGCTCTGGCGGAAGCTCAACGGGACGGAGAAGTGCTATGTGGTTTTGATTGGGGAAGAAATCGGGTATTGAGATGTGACGTGATTGGCCCGCCTTAGAACGCTGTGTTCCAGGGCGGGCCATGTTAACATAAGTGTTGATATACGTTTTTCCTGTACAGACCCATCAGATATGTATTATCTTAGCAGACCGTGTGCGCTTTTTTAAGGAAAGTAAGGAGGGGGTTGCTATCATGTGTAAATCGATGGAAGATATGCGAAATCAGACACTAAAGGAAGGCATGATCGCTGTCGCCAAACGAATGCTATCAGGCGGGGACCTAACCCTCGAAAAGATTGCTGAATATGCCGGGCTTCCTTTGGAGGAAGTGGAAAAACTGCAAGCGAGCTTATAACGTATCATTATCCTACAATGAAACCGCCCCCCACCGGGCGGTTTTTCTTTACTTACCAAACAGAACGTGGTAAACTATCCTCATCTTTCGCCCCAGGGCGGAGAGGAGGAAACTTTTTTATGGACATCACCGCGGCCTTTGGCCAGCGCGTCACCCAGCTTTCCCAGCGAGACCCGGACAAGGCCCGGCGTTTCCTCCTGCTGGGTTGGCGGGCCAACGGCCTGAAAAACCGGTTACAGCGTGGGAAGCGCTCCAAGTCCGACCGGATGCTCTTCCAGGCGGTGAACGCCGCTATGGTGAACTGTCTGGCCCGGCCGGAACAAAACGTGATGGTGAGCCTGTTCACCCCCTGTGAACCCCTGCTCACCCAGGGCCTACTGCCCTACTCCTGCGAGGCCTTTTCCAGCTACCTCTCCGGCTCCATGGCCGAGGAGTCTTTTTTGCGCCATGCGGAGGACGCGGGCATCCCCACCTCCCTGTGCTCCTACCACAAGATCTTCATCGGCGCGGCCCAGACGGCCCTGATGCCCCGGCCCCGCTTTATCTTAAATACCTCCCTGGCCTGCGACGCCAACACCCTTACCTTCCGCTATCTGGCCGAACACTACGGGGTGCCCCATTTTTCCATCGACATCCCCTACGAACAGACCCCCCAGGCGGTGGACTATGTCACCGGGCAGCTCCGGGAGATGAGCGGCTTCCTCCAAGCCCAGACCGGCATAGCTGTGGACGAGGCCCGCTTGATCCAAACCGTGGGCCGCAGCCAGCGGACCTTGCAAGCTTACAACGACTTCCTCACCCAGCGGGCGGGGAAGGAGCTGCTCAGCGACCTCACCAGCGAGCTCTACCGTACCGCCGCCTTCCACCTGCTCCTGGGCTCCCCGGAGAGTGAAGCGGTGGCCCGGCAGATGGTGGTAGAGGCCCAAGCCGCAGGTCCCGCCAGGGGGCGGCAGCTTCTATGGCTCCACACCACCCCCTATTGGGTACCCCCCCTCCGGGCCCTTTTTGACCACAACCCCAAGGTACAGATCGTGGCCTCGGACATGAGCTATGAGGGCTACGTCCCCGACGCGGACCCGGAAAAGCCCTATGAGACCATGGCCAAGCGCCTGGTGTACTCCCCCTTCAACGGCCCCGCCCAACGGCGGATCCAAACGGCCTTGGAGGTCGCAAAGCGGGTCCAGGCGGACGGGGTGGTCTGGTTCTGCCACTGGGGCTGCAAACACACCCTTGGAGGGGCCCAGCTGGGCAAGCGGGCCTTTGAGGCCCAGGGCCTGCCCACCCTCCTGCTGGACGGGGACAGCTGCGACCGGGGCTTCGGCGGCGAGGGACAGGCTGCCACCCGCATGGAGGCTTTCCTGGAGCTGTTGACCGCCCAGGAGAAAGGAGGCCCGGCATGAACCCCACCCACTACGTATGCAAATATACCCCCACAGAGCTGTTGACCGCCCTAGGGGGGGACTGCGTCCTCCTGGACGAGGCCCCGGAGAACTTTGACCTCTCCGACCAGGTGGCCCACCCCAACCTCTGCGGCTTTGGAAAGTCCATCCTGCAAGCGGTGCTCAGCGGGGGGATCCGGGAGCTGGTGCTGGTAAACTGCTGCGACACCATCCGCAGTGCCTACGACATCCTGAAAGAATACGGAAACCTGGATTTCCTGTTTATGCTGGACCTGCTCCACAACCAGGGGGGCTGTTCTGTGGACCACGCCAAGGGGCAGCTGATGGCCCTGGCGGAGGCATACAGTGCCTACAAGGGCACCTCCTTTGACCGGGAGGCCTTCCTGGCGGCCTTCCAGCCGGAGCGCCCTCTCACCGGCCCTCACATCACCGTCCTAGGGGCACGGATGGGGGAGGATCTGTTCCAGATGACGCAAACGATCCTCCCTCTGCCTGCGGAAAACAGCACTTGCGTGAACAACCGCAGTGTGGAGGCCCCGGACCAGCCAGCGGAGGCCTTTGACGCCCTCATGGAACAGTACGCCCGCGCCCTGCTGGGACAGATCCCCTGTATGCGCATGACCGACAAGAGTGGCCGGAAGCGCTTATACAACGATCCGGGCCTGGCGGGGGTGGTGTACCACACGGTAAAATTCTGCGACTACTACGGCTTTGAATACGCCCAACTAAAGGAGGAGTTATCCGTGCCACTTCTCAAACTGGAATCCGACGGCACCCGCCAGAGCCAGGAGCAGCTGCGCACCCGGCTGGAGGCCTTTGCCGAGGGCTTCCAAACCGAAACCGCCCCCCGCGGCGGCCCCCCAGCTCAGGGCTACTATGCCGGCATCGACAGCGGCTCCACCACCACCGACGTGGTGATTTTGGACCAGGACAAGAACGTCAAGGCCAAGGTGATCCTGCCCACTGGGGCGGGGGCCTCCGGCGGGGCGGCCCGTGCCCTGGACCAGGCCTTGGAGGCGGCGGGGCTGTCCCAAGGGGACCTGATTGCCACCGTCACCACCGGCTATGGCCGCTCGGTGATCACCGCCGGGGACAAGTCCATCACGGAGATCACCTGCCACGCCAAGGGGGCCCACTTCCTCAACCCCCAAGTGCGCACCGTCATCGACATCGGCGGCCAGGACAGCAAGGTCATCCGTCTGGACGAGAGCGGCGGGGTGGTGAACTTTGTGATGAACGACAAGTGCGCCGCCGGCACCGGCCGCTTTTTGGAGATGATGGCCCGGACCCTGGAGCTGAGCTTGGAGGAAATCAGCCAGGTGGGCCTGGACTGGAAGGAGGATATCACCATCTCCTCCATGTGTACCGTGTTTGCCGACTCGGAGGTGGTCTCCCTGGTGGCCCAAAACAAGGCCCTGCCAGATATCGTCCACGGGCTGAACAACTCCGTGGCCGCACGGGCCGCCGCTCTGTTCCGGCGGGTGAAGGGGGAGGCCGTCTGCATGATGACCGGCGGGGTCTCCCACAACCAGGGGGTGGTGAAGGCCATCGAGGAGAATTTGGGCCTGCCCCTGTTCATCCACGAGGATGCCCAGCTCTGCGGGGCCCTGGGCGCGGCGCTGTTCGCCCTGGAACTCTAACACAGCCTGACATGCTATCGCCAGCCTGTTGCCCTTTGTGCAGCAGGCTGGCATACTTTTTTTCAAATCATGAAAAAAGTGGAAAGAAATCGGCCTCCTGGCGGGATAGATAAGCAAAGGGCCCTGGATGACTCACTGGAAAGGAGGCCGTATGGATACTTGGATACACAAGCTCTATCAAGACTGCGCCGCCGATCTCTTCCGCATCGCCCGCTACCGGCTGCAAGACGAGCAGCTGGCCCAGGATATCGTCCAAGAAGTTTTCCTCCTCTTGCTGGAACGGAAAAAGGAATTGAAGCGTCACCCCAACCAGAAGGGCTGGTTGATCAAGGCCATGGACTATAGAATCCTCCACGCCTTGGAAAAACAGGGCCGGGAGCTCCCGCTGTTGGAGGTCTACCCAAGCCCCGATGGAGACCACAGCCAATCCTTGGATGCGCTGCTTCCCACGCAGTTGTCCCCAGAAGAAACGCAGCTCTTAAAGCTATTTTATGAGGAACATCTCAGCTATCAGGAGCTATCGGAAGTTTTGGGCATCCCACCTGCTACCTGCGGCACCCGGCTACACCGGGCGAGATTGAAGTGCAAGCGGTATTTGACCCAAGAGAAGGGAGGCAAGTTAGAATGAAATCCCACAGAGATACGTTTTTCTCATCGTGGACAGAGGATGCACTGATTGACAGCTTAGAGGACAGGCTGCATCACACCTCGGAGTCGGAGGACCCCTTCCCCCTGGTGCGTCCCATTTTGGATGCACTGGATCAAAAAGCCGGGGCCGTTCCCTTTGACTTGGAAACGAACTGGAACGCCCTGTATCCGGGGCACCAAAAGAAGCGGCTTCCCTTTGGGATGGTCCTGACCGCCGCCCTCCTGTTTCTCTGCGCCGCCCTCTGCGGCCTTGCGTCCATGTTTGGACTGCACGAAAAATTGGCCACCTTCTTTCACGCGGAGGGCCCACAGGCCTCTCTGCTCCTGCCCCTGACCGATGAGCCGGAGGCATCCGTCCAAACGAACGGCATCACCGTCAACGTCTTGCAGACCATCACCGACACCATGGGGATCTATGTGCTCTATGAGATCACCGTCCCGGACAACGTGACCCTGCCGGACAATGTCGTTTATGTGGACAACCTGCTGATCCCATCCTTCCCCCTGGATTCCCAGGACCGGCTGGGGGGGAGCGGGGGAAGTGAAGTGTTGGAGTGTTCCCCCCACCGCGTTCTAGTGTTCAGTTATACGGTGGAGAATAACAATGCACCCTTGGACCTTCCCATCCGCTTGTATTTCCCTCCAACCACGACCCTGCGTTCCCAGGAGGGGGAGACACTGTTCACCCTTTGGCAGGCAGAGGAACCCGTGGTCCTGGAATGGCAGTGTAAGCCCGTAGACGCTGTGGAAAGCTGGTATCCAGACACCCTCGTCCAAAACGGGAACTACCGCCTGACCAAGGTGCTCCTCTCCCCCATCTCCCTGATCTTCTTCCTGGACGGTGTCCCCGCCCCGCCCGCCCCGGAGCCCGTGACCCTCTCCTTTGCCGACGGGACAACGCTCTCTTTGGACAGCGGCACCTTGGATGGCAACCACATACACTTAGATTCGGAGACAGGTAGGATGCGCCATCAATATCTTTACCGGTTTTCCAGTCCCATCGACCTTGCGTCGGTCGACGCCATCACCATAGGCGAGATCACGGTGGAGAAGTAAACAAGCGCCTGTGGAGGGAAAACTTTCCACAGGCGCTGTTGCGCATGATTTTACTGCTCCAATTTTAAGGTGGTAGGGGACACGCTGTCAAAGACAATCATCCCGTCATACGCTTTCTCCGGGACGATTTTTGCAGCGGTAAAGAATGAAGGGCCTACATTCAAAGAGGTCATACTCCAGTTCTGGGACAGGAGCTTTTTCCAGTTGGAATCCTTCCTCACTTTAGAAAAGTCCGCGTAGTAATATGGCTCCCCCTGTTCCGTTTTCAGCTGCGTGGCCAAGCGGGTCAAGGGGTCGTTATTCTCCACGGTAGCCTGGGTAAAGCTACCGTCGTCCCCCTGGACGTTGTAGGACGTCACAGCGGCGTTGGTGCCAATAGCGAAGTACGCCTCTGGCCCTAAGTCCTCCCGGAGGTGTTGTCCCAGGCTGGGATAGGTCGTCTCCCCTTCCTTGGCGATGTGGCCGTTGTGGCCGTTGATAAACAGGAGGCTGCCGTCGCCCTGGTCCAAATACCACTGAACCTTCCAAGCCATAAAGGTATCCCGCAGGTCATTGTATTCCAACTCAGAAGAAGCCCACAACACACAGCATTGAAAAAGGCTGTTGTCACATTCCTGGGCGAACGCAAACACCTGTTCTCCCACCACCGCCTTGATCTCCTCCTGGGCCTCCACTATCCTGTGTGAGAGATTTTCCAGCGTCTTCCCGGCCTGTTCAAGCTCCTGGGCCGTCAGGTTGGGGATGGCATCGTCGTTGAGTATTTCCAGACGCTCCTGGGACGCCTGGACCTCTGCCTCCAGCGCTGGCACCTGGTGCAAAACCTGGAACAGGTAGTCCTTGCTGGCATCTGCCCACTGGATGTCCATACCGTAAAAGTGCAGGTCCTCCCCCTCCGGGGCGGTCTCATTATACTGGCGCATCCATTCCAGAATATTTGCCATTTCCTCGGTTTGGTAGATACGGAATCCGATTTGATTGGCGGCCTCCTGGGCTGTCCCCTCTCCACCATGGATGTACTCATCTACGATGAGGGCACTGCCAAAGTCCCCCTCAATGATAAAACTCCGGCAGCCGTTGTTCTCCACCAAAGCCCGGAACACCTCCCCCTTCATCTCCTGGTATTCCTTCACCCCGTGGCTGGCCTCTCCTAAACCCACCACCTTCACACCCTCTGGCACAGCGATGGTACTGAGATCGGTTTGGACCCACTTCAGGCTGGGAGCCTCCGGCACCCAGGGTGCCCACATATCCGCCGGGTCCTGCTCCCCACAGGCAGCTAGCAGGAAACAGGCCAGCAGCAGCGGCAACAGACGTTTTTTCATCTTGCGTCCTCTCCTTACGCTTTCTCTTTCAGGCGCTCCGCCAGCTCCGGGTCCGGATCCACGTAGGCGGTCTGGTAGGTGGTATAGATCACCATCCCCGGCCGGGCCCCGGCGGGCTTTTTCACAAACTTCACCGGGGTGTAGTCCACGGGCACCTTCTTCCCCTCCCGTCCCTGGGAGAACCAGGCGGCCAGCATCGCCGCCTCCTGTAAGCTCTGCTCATCCGGCTGCTGTCCCTGGGTCCAGAGGATCACATGGGAGCCGTGGATCTTCTGGGTGTGGAACCAATAGTCTCCCTTGGCGGCCCGCTTGGTGGTGAGTAGGTCATTTTGCAGGTTGTTCCGGCCTACGGAGATCCGCAGGCCAGCCGTGGAGCGAAACTCCAGGGGCCCGGTGGTAGGACGCTTCATCCGGTCCTTGGCCTTTGCCCGGCGGCGGAGGTAGCCAGTCTCTACCAACTCCTGGCGGATCTCCTCCAGGTCCCGGTCCCCCTCGGCGCGGGAGAGGCTGTCCAGGACGCTGTCCAGATAACGCTGCTCCACCCGGCCCTTTTCCAGCTGGAGGGTGAGCATCTCCTGAGCGGTTTTGGCCTTGTTGTAGCGCTTGTAATAGCGGGCGGCGTTTTGCTGGGGCGTTTTCAGGGGGTCCAAGGGAATCTCGATCTCCCGGCACTCCGGGTCGTAAAAATTCTCTGTTTTCAGGGTCTTCATCCCCCGCTCCATCCGGTAGAGGTTGGAGGTGATGAGGTCCCCGGCGATGCGGTACTCGTCCCGCTTCTCCGTCTCCGCCAGCTCCTTTTCCTGCAAAGCCAGCTTCCGGGCCAGGCGGTCCCGCGCGGCGGTGAGGGGCTTAATGAGGTCCTTCCCCCGCTGCTGGACCCGGCGGGCAGTCTCCCGCTGGCCGTAGTAGTCATCCAGGAGGGCGGCAAAGCTGGGATAGGCTTTCAGTTCCGTACCGGGGCCGTATTGCAGGATGGGGCGGAAGGAGAAGTCCACGGGCTTGTCCTCCCGGCGCAGCATGGTGGGCTGGACTGACCCGGCCTCCAGCTTATCCTGTAAAGCTTTTAACTTGTCAAGCAGTTTCTCCCCGCCCTCCCCCACCGGGGCGGAACTGTCCCCAAAGGCTTCAAAGGCCAGCTCCCGCGCAATCAGCGGGGAGAGGCCCATGAAGCGGTCCAGCAGGAGCTTATCCGCCGGGGTATCCGGCCCGAAGGGCTCCAGGCAGGCCGTCCCCTCCGGCAGGTTCGTGGGGGGGATCTTCCCCGCCTGGGCAGGGGGATAGCTATAAAACATCCCCGGCAGCAGGGGGCGGGCCTGGGTGAGGTCCCCGCCGCTGCGGCGCAGGCAGTCGGCAATGCGCCCCGCCTCGTCCAGGAGCAGCAGGTTGGTTTTCCGGCCCGTGGCCTCCAACAGCAGGCGGCGGGACACCTTGTCCCCCATCTCGTTGGTGGTCTCCACGGTGAGCTCCGCGATACGCTCCATAGGGGGCTGGGTCAGGGCGGTGATCCGCCCCCCGGTAAGGTGCTTGCGCAGGAGCATACAGAACATGGGGGGCTCCGCAGGGTTCTCCCGTGGGAGCTCCGTCAACTGGAGCCGGGCCCCGGCGGGGTCCGCGGAAAACAGCAGGCGGCAGGGGCCCGCCTTGCCCCGGATGTGCAATAAAATTTCGTCTCGGCTGGGCTGGTAGATCTTATCGATCCGCCCCCCTACCACCGCCTCCTCCGTCTCCCGCAACAGGGCGGAGAGGCACAGCGCGTCCATGGGCATGGTCCGTCACGCTCCTTCCATCATGGTCTCAAACAACTGGTTCAGCCGCTCCGTCTCCCCCTGCAAATACAACCAGCCGAACAGGGCCTCCAGCCCCGTGGCGGTCTGGTACTCCTGGCGGGTGGCGGCCTTGGGCAGGGAGTGGGGACTGGCATTGCGGCCCCGCTTGAACACTTGCAGCTCCGCCTGGCTGAGCAGGGGCAGGAGCTTTTCCGTCATCTCCGCCTGCCGGGGGGCGGCCACGTAGTCCAGGGCGGCCCGGTGGAGTTTGCCGGGGGTGAGCTTGCCGTGGAGGCACAGCCAGCCGCGCACCATCACCTCATACACTGCGTCCCCCAGGTAGGCAAGGCCTAAGCTGCTCATGGCCAACAGGTCCTGCTTGTCCTGGGTGATATGAAAATAATCCATCGTATTCTCCATCTATTCTTCGATCCTTGGTATGCCCCCTGGCTGGAACTGAAACACCAGATAGGGCCGGTCCCCCAAAGACTGCACGCGGGCAAAGCAAAACACCGGCGGCAGGGGGAAGGGGGCCTCCGGGTCCCAGGGCCAGGCCAGTTGGAAGCCCTGGGGGCGGGGGCGGTAGAGGGGCCGGGGGGCCGTCTGGGCCGCCTGGGCCAGGACCGGGTCGTTGGGAAAAAGGGACGCCAGCCCCAGCTCCCGGCTCCACCCCTTGGGGGGCGCGGCAGAGGCGGCGGGCTTCACCGGCCGCACCAGCCGGGCCCCGGTGATGGGCCAGCAGCCCTTTTTCTGCAAGGTCTCCACCAGGAAGCTGCGCTCCAAGCGCAGGCAGCCCCCCTCCGGGAGCATGGGCCCCAGATCCAGGTTCCCGTTCTCCCCCAGCAGCAGCCCCCGGCACAGGCCGGTGGCGGTGGTGCGCACCTCCATATACAGGCGGACCCGCTCCCCCATCTGGGTGCAGAGCAGGTGGCCGTTTTCCAGCGGGAACCGCGTCTCCATCCCTATCCCCCCTTTACAGCTTGCTGTTTAGGAGAGTTTATGCGGGGCAGCGGCCATCCATGCGTCAGGGGTTCTCCTGGGGCTTCATCAAATCGCTATAGTAGCTCTCGGCGTTGTACAGGGCCGCCACGGGGTTGTGGCCCATGACCCGGTCCTTGGTCACCAGGGTGGTAGTGATGCCCTGGGCGTGTTTATAAAAGAGGCTGTCGTGGCCCACGCACAGGCCCATGACGATGTTCAGTTCCGTCCCCGCCTCATTGAGCAGCTGCGCTTGGAGCACCGGGTTACAGGCGATGTGGCCGGGGCCGTGGTGCTCCGGGGAGATGCCCAGGTCATCCTTGGCAAGTTCCCCTACTTTACACCCAATGCCGTAGACCGCAAACCCATTGGCCCGGAGGATCTTCGCCAAAGTCCGGCTCTCCCGGATCAGCCCCACACAGGTGGCAATGCCGATTTTACGAAAACCCATGCGCCGGGCGAACTCTACCGTCTCCCGGACGCGGGGCCACTGGCGGTAGCCCGCGGCCTCCACTTCCGCCGCCACCTGGGCCAGTTTTTGGTCCTCCGGGTCCCTCTGGTAGCAGGACAGGGCCTCCCCCCGCCGCGCCTCCCCCAGGGCTTGGCTGGGGCAGAAGGCGGGATAGGGATGGTTCCCGTGGGCGTCGCACTGGGTCACGGCACAGTCGATGCAGGAGCGTTGGATGCCCTCACTCATGCCTTGGCCTCCCGGTCCCGCTGGATCAGCAGCTTCAGCGCCTCAATGCTCAGGCGGACGGACTGTTCCACGTCCTCGGACTCCGCCTGGTCCAGCCCCGCCTTCTGCCGCTCCTGGTTCCAGATCACATGGAAGGCCGAGCCGCAGCGCACCCCCAGGGTGGCAGCCACGGTGAAGAGGGCGGCAGACTCCATCTCGCTGGCCAGGACCCCCAGGCGCTTCCAGGCCTCCCACTTGCTCTCCAGCTCGTATGACACAGGCATCCGGCTGGGGGAGTGCTGGCCATAGAAGGAGTCCTTGCACTGGACCACCCCGGCGTGCCAGGAGGCACCCATGGCCTTGGCCGCGTCCACTAAGGCAGTGAGCACCTGGTAGTCCGGCACCGCCGGGAACTCCAGGGGGGCGTACTCCCGGCTGGTGCCCTCCTGACGCACCGCCCCGGTGGCGATCACCAGGTCGTTGCTCTGGACCTGGAGGGCAATGCCCCCACAGGTGCCGGTGCGCACAAAGGTGTCCGCCCCGATGGCCACCAACTCCTCCATGGCGATGGCGGCGGAGGGGCCACCGATGCCTGTGGAGCAGACGCTGACCTTCTCCCCCAAGAGGGTGCCGGTGTAGATGTTGAACTCCCGGTTGTAGGCCACCTGGGCGGGGTTGTCAAAATAGGCCGCGATGGCGGCGCAGCGGCCGGGGTCCCCCGGCAGAATGCAATAACGGCCCACATCTCCAGGGCCGCAATGAATGTGAAATTGCAGCTCACGTGTTTCTTTGTTCATAAAGCCTCCTGTTCCCGTTGGATGCGCTTGCGCGCCAAATACCCCTCTAAAATCAAGCTGGCCGCCACGGCGTCCACCTTGTCCTTCCGGTTGATGGCCCGGACCCCCTGCTCCCCTAAGATCCGGTGGGCGTCCACGGTGGTGCGCCGCTCGTCCCAGAGGATGACAGGCAGGTCCGTCCGCTCCCGGAGCCGCTGGGCCAGCTTTTGGCACTTCTCCGCCCGGTGGCCGATGGTGCCATCCATGTTCAGGGGATGGCCCACCACCAGCTCCTGGGCCCCCTGCTCCTGGGCCAGGGCCAAGAGCTGCTCCACCACCGCGCCCTGCTTGCGGCTCTTGATGAGAAAGGTCCGGCCAGTCAAAAAGCCGGTGGCGTCGGAGAGGGCCACGCCGGTGCGGTTGTCGCCATAGTCGATTGCCATGATCTTCATGGGTGTCACGTCCTCGTCTCCCCGCCGGGGCGGGGTCCCATCCTGGGAAATAATATGGTATCATTATAACAAACTGGGCGGGGTTGTCAACGATGGGCCGAACACGATTCCCTTTATAGTTGACACAGTTAAAAAGAAGTAAATACTTCTTTTTAACTCGTGCGGCGAATTTTCGCCGCACAGGCCGCAAAGCGGCCTTGTGTCAGACTGCATAGTCAAAACAACAATTTATGGGCGGGAACAAGCACGATGTCCCCGCCCATAAACACTGAACTCAGTCTGAATTTCTATCTTGCCGTCTGTGCTCTCTTCACTTGCTGAAAAATGCAATCGGTATGCTGCAAGAAACCCACATCACTAGAATCAAGCACATAACAATTATGCGTTACAATAACTTAATCATATAGATAGCTGCAATTGAAATGATTCCCTAATGGTTTCCTTTTCAGAATCGTCTAGTGCATCACAATAGAACCACAAATCATAACAGTGGCCCGATTCTGTAAATACGAAAAAATGTTCGCGTTTTATATCAGACCTACTTTCCCATAAATCAGCACTCTGATCATTCGTCCCAATTTCAAACATGTACGCATCTAATGTTTCATCTGGATGTAGGATTCCTTGTTCTTGTAGAAAGGTTCCCGCATCTGTATCCCCATCCCCAGGATCATACTGATAAAAATCACTCCAATTACTGGACGGATAGTACTCTATTCCACCAATCTTCTCCTGGATGTAAAATCAGTTTCTATATGATCCGAAAACTCTCTTGTTTTGATAGAAACACGTTCAGGACAAGAAACACGGTAATACGCATTCTCATAAATATTGGGCGAAGCAGGTTGCGCCGCACATGCGCAACCAAACAAAACGAAAAGCGCAATCAATCCATACCCGCATTTTTTCAACCCCATTGGACGCCCCTTCTTTCCAAAAGTATTCCCTTAATAATGACTCTATTCAGAAGTCATACATCATGTTCAAACCAAGACTTTTTATAAGCTGTTTTTTATTATAACGCAGTTCTTCCCACTTTTTCAATCGTTTTTCGGTTTTTTGCAAAATATATTTCAGTATTCTTTATACTTAAGTCATACGATCTTCATGGGTATTCCGGTCTCAACTCCCCGTCAGGGCGAAATCGTCATCACCGTTACAAACTGGCGCAATGATCCACCCCCGCCGCCCCACTTCCGGGGCGGCATTTCCTTTCCCCAACATGACAAAACTGTCACCGGCAAAGTCATCCCCCCGTCACCTGCCCGGTGTATCCTGGGACCATAGACCCCAGGGGGCACACCCCTGGCGGAAAGGAGCGCGCACACATGGAAATTTTACGCTGTGAACATCTTTCCAAACGCTACGGCAGCGGGAAAAACCAGGTGGTGGCCCTGGACGACCTGTCTTTCTCTGTAGAGAAGGGGGAATTCGTCTCCATCGTGGGCCCCTCTGGCAGCGGTAAATCCACCCTATTGCATATTCTGGGGGGTGTCGACCAACCCTCTGGGGGCAAGGTATTCATCGACGGCACCGACCTCCACAGCCTCAGCGAGGATAAGTTGGCCATCTTCCGGCGGCGGCAGATCGGGCTGGTGTATCAGTTCTACAACCTACTGCCGGTGCTGAATGTGGACGAGAACATCGTCCTGCCCCACTTATTAGACAAGCGGGGGATGGACTGGGAGCGGCTAGACAAGATCGTGGAGCAGATGGGCCTCACGGACCGGCGGCAGCACCTGCCCAACCAGCTCTCCGGGGGCCAACAGCAGCGGGTGAGCATCGGCCGGGCCCTGTTCAACCACCCCGCCATCGTCCTGGCCGACGAGCCCACAGGGAACCTGGACCGGAAGAGTGGCCGGGAGATCATCGAGCTCTTCAAGCACTCCAACCGCGCCCTGGGCCAGACCCTGCTGCTCATCACCCACGACGAGAGCATCGCCCTGCAAGCCGACCGGATGATCTGCCTGGAGGACGGTCGCATCACGCGGGATGAGCGCATCCGCATCCTGGGGGGTGGGCAGCCATGAAGAGGCCTCCCAGAAATATCGTCCACTACGTCACCGGGCAATACATGCGCCAGAACAAAAAACGGACCCTGACCACCTTCTTTGGCATCGTCTTTACCGTACTGCTGATGACCTGTGTGTTTGTGGGCCGGGAGAGTGCCATCACCTACCTGGAGGAGGTGGCCTCTCAGAAAAATGGCAAGTGGCACTACACCCTCTATGACATCACCCCCGAAAAGCGCGGGGAGATCGAGGCCCTGCCCTACGTCAGCGGCACCGCCGCCTCCCTCTCCCTGGGGCTCACGGAGTTTCCCGCCTCCGCCAACCCGGAGCGGCCCTACCTCAACGTGAAGGCATACGAGCCCCAGGCCATGTCCTGGAACAACATCCGTCTCACCCAGGGGCGCCTGCCGGAAACCTCCGGGGAACTTCTCCTGAGCAGCGCCTGTCTGGAGGACGGCAGCGGCGTGAAGCTGGGGGATCACTTGGACGCCGCCTTCTTCCAGCGCAGCATCACTGGACTGTCCAGCGGTGAGACCACGCAGACCTACTTCCCCGCCTTCTCCCTGGTGGTGGCCGCCGGGGAGACCAAGGACCTGCCCTTGACCTTCCCCTATTTCCCAGAAAATGACTCCTTCCGTATCGACCGTCTGTGGACCGGACAGACGGCCAGCTACACTGTGGTGGGGTTCATGGAGCCCCCCGCTTTTGAACCCAGCCACGCCGCCGGTTACACCGCCCTCACCTTAGCGGAGCCGGACAGCCTGGCCCAGGCGGCGTCCTACAGCCTCTTCCTGCAGGTATCCACCGACGGGGACACCCCCGAAGGGGCTGTGACCTCGCTGTGGCAGATCGCCGGGGAGGAAAACGTGGAGAGCAACGACTACCTCCTGGCCTTCTCCGGCAACAGCTCTGACAACACCATGAACCTAATGGTGCAGCTGATGACCGCCTTCTTCCTGCTGCTGATCCTGGCGGTGTCGGTGGTGCTGATCTACAATGTGTTCAACATCTCCTTCCGGGAGCGCAGCCGTTATCTGGGGATGCTCTCCTCCGTGGGAGCTACCGCCCGGCAGAAGCGCAGCAGCGTGTATTTTGAGGCGGGCATCCTCCTTTTGGCCGCCCTGCCGGTGGGCATTCTGGCGGGCTTTGGGGTGGTGCTGGGGGGCTTGCGAGTCATAGAACCCTATGTGGTCCAACTGGTCTACGCGGGCATCGAGCAGGAGGCCCCCGCCGTGTCCCTGACCGTCAGCCCCCTGGCGCTGTTGGGGGTGGTACTGGCCAGCACTTTGACGGTGTTCCTCTCCGCCTTCCTCCCCGCCTGGAAGATCGGAAAAATCGGGCCCATCGCCAGTATCCAGGGCAACCCGGAGCTCCGGGCCCGGAAGGGCCGGGCCAAGACCCACATCCGGGGCAGCGCCGAGGGGATGCTGGCCCACGGCTTCCTCCACCGGCAGGGGCGCAACCAGCGCAGCCTCTTTCTGGCGGTGACGGCCTTCCTGCTGGTGCTCACCGTGGCCTCCTTCGGGGTCAGCCGGGTCATTGACATCATCGAGTATCGGACCCAGGGCCCTACCAGCCTGGACAACGCACCCCAGGAGCGGGAGTGTTTTCTCTATTGCAACCGCGACGCCGAGAACGGCCCCGCTTTTTACAACGCCCTGAAGCAAGAGCTGGAAACCCGGCCAGAGGTGGCAAAGCTGGGGGAGTGGTACAGCAGTATGTTCGTCCTGGACGTGGACAACAGCTTTTACAGTGAGGAATACTGGAACGCCTACCTGGACATCGCCGAGGCATACCTGGGCCAGGAGCACAGCTGGGAGGAACTGCGGGAGATGTATGTGACGGACCACAGCTGCACCGTGAACCTGCTGATCCCCGACGACGAGACCTTGCATCAGATCGCCAGCCGCTGCGGGGCGGACCAAAGCCTGTTGTTTGACGGCAAGGGGGCCATCCTGGTCAATGAGGCCCAGCTGGACACGGACAGCTACGGCTTTGAGCTCAAAAAGCCCCGGTACTACCGCTACTATGACATCCAAAAGCCCTCCGCCTGCCAGCCGGGGGACAGCTTCTCCGTGACGGTATACAACGACAGCACCGAGCAAGAGCTCCCCAATCAGCTGACCCTTGCCGGGTACGCCAGCAACGACCAGTGCGCCCCCTTCTTCTCTGTCCAGGGGGGAACCCTCTGGCTGCTGATGAGCCGCCAGGGCGCGGAGCAGTTGGCCCTCGCGGCGGGGTACGGACAGCTCTCCGACTGGTTGGCTGAAGAACTGCACATCCAACTGACGGAGGGGGCAGAGGACTTTGTGGACTACCTGCGCCAAGCCGCCGGGGATATGTCGGTGATGGGCCTGTCCGCCTGGAACGACCCGGACTATCCCCTCTCCATCAGCCAATCCCTTTGCGCCATCCTTCGGGTGATGCTGGCGGCCTTTGTGGTTCTGTCCTCGGTGATCTGCCTGCTGAACCTGTGGAACGCCATCCACGGGCGGATGCTGGAGCGGCGGCGGGACTTCGCCGTGCTGCGCTCCGTGGGGGCCACCAGGGGGCAGTTGGAAAAGACCCTCGTTCTGGAATGCCTGGGCATCCTGGGCAAGGGCCTGATCCTCTCCGCCCTGCTGTCCGGGGGGCTGATCTATCTGATCTACCGCCTGCTCAGTAATCTGTTCGGCCATCTGGCCTTCCGCCTCCCCTGGGGGATGCTGCTCTTCGCCCTGCTCTTCACCGCCGGAGCAGTGCTGCTGCTGACCTTCGTTTGCTTCCGGCGGGAAAAGGCAGAGAATTTGATTGAATGTATCCGCCAGGATAGTGTATAATCAAAAAAACAGCCAGGGAAGGGAGGGCGCGGCTATGACCGTATTTGTGGTAGAGGACGACGAGATCATTTTGGACAGCCTGCGCTACTCCCTGGTCCAGGCGGGTTACGCCGTCACCACCGCCGGCAGCGTCCAGGAAGCCCTGGACTGCCTGGCGCGGGGTGCGCCCTTTGACCTGTGCCTTTTGGACATCCGCCTCCCCGACGGCAGCGGCTTCCAGGTCTGCGACGCCATCCGGGCAAACAGCAGCGTCCCCATCCTCTTCCTCACCGCCTGCGATGACGAGGTGAACACTGTCCGGGCTCTGGAAACCGGCGGGGACGACTACATCGCAAAACCCTTCCGGGTCCGGGAGCTTCTGGCCCGGATGGGAGCGGTCCTGCGCCGGAGTACCCCCGGCCAGACAGGAGCTGCCGCCCCGGTGATGGTGGGGGCCAATCAAGTGGACCTGCAAAAGGGCAAGGTCTACCGGGGGGGCCAGGAGGTGGTGCTCACCGCCATGGAATATAAGCTCTTATTGGTGTTCCTACGCAACCGGGGGCAGCTCCTCTCCCGCGGGCAGATCCTGAACCAGCTCTGGGACGCCGCCGGGGACTATGTCAATGACAACACCCTCACCGTGTATGTGAAGCGTTTGCGGGAAAAGCTGGGGGACGGCCTCATCCAGACGGTGCGGGGCATCGGCTACCGGCTGAACTAGGGGGGAGGGTATGAAAAAGCTGACCCTGGTACTCTTTCTTCTCTTCCTGGGAGCGGGGCTGCTGCTGTACTCCGTGCCGGTGCTGGCCCTGAGGCTGGTGGTGTTGGCAGCCCTCCAGCTCTTTACCCACCTGCGCCGGGAGCGTCAGCTGGCCCAGTTGATCCGGGAACTCACCCAGCTCCAGGACCACGCCCTGGGCTTTCCCCTGGACCACTGCCGGGAGGGGCAGCTGGGCATTCTCTACAGCGAGCTCTATAAGCTGGTGAACCAGCTCCGGGAGCAGGCCACCGCCGCGGACCATGGGAAGGTCTATCTGGCAGACCTGCTGGCGGATATCTCCCACCAATTGAAAACGCCCCTCACCGCCCTAGGCATTTTGATGGACATCTTGGGCACCCCGGCGCTGCCGGAGGAGACCCGGCTGGAGACGGTAGCCAAGGCAGAGGCCCAGCTCAACAAGGTCAACTGGCTCATCCGCAGCCTCCTGGTCCTCTCCCAGCTGGACGCCGAGGTGTTGGAGCTGAAGCCCGCCCCCTGCGAACTGTGCGACCTGCTGGACAGCGTGTGCCAATCCCTAGAGGTGCTGGCGGAGGTCCAGGGGGTGGAGATACGCCAACGCTACGGCCCCGGCCCCATCCCCCTGTCCTGCGACTGGGGGTGGACCCGTGAGGCTTTGAGCAATCTGGTGAAAAACTGCGTGGAGCACAGCCCTGGGGGCTATGTGGCCCTGTCGGTACTCCAGCACAACCTCTCCACCACCATCACCATCCAGGACAACGGCCAGGGCATCCCCAAGGAGGAGCTACCCCACATCTTCGAGCGCTTTTACAAGGGCCGCAACAGTGCCCCCAACAGTGTGGGGATCGGCCTGGCCCTGGCCAACCAGCTGATTTTGAGGCAAAACGGCATCCTCAGCGTGGAGAGCCAGGAGGGGGTGGGGACCTGCTTCACCGTCAAGTTTTACACCCCTGGAAAGCCATGAAAACACGCCCGCCCCGGACAGGTTTGTCCTGGGCGGGCGTTTGCTTGTTGGGGGCTCAATAGTTGTCGGCCTTGACCTCGAAAAAGGACTGGGGATGTCCGCAGACGGGGCACTCCTCCGGGGCCTCGTTGCTGTATTCCAGATGGCCGCAGTTGCGGCAGTACCAGACCTTCACGGCGTCCTTCTTGAACACCTCGTTGGCCTCCAGGTTCTCCAACAGCTTTAAGTAGCGCTCATAATGGGACTTTTCGATCTCCGCCACCCCGGCGAACATGTCGGCGATCCGGTGGAAGCCCTCCTCTCTGGCCTCCTTGGCCATGCGCTGATACATAGAAGTCCACTCCTCATGCTCCCCCTCGGCGGCAGCCATGAGGTTTTCGGCGGTGGTGCCGATGCCGCCCAGCTCTTTGAACCAGAGTTTGGCGTGCTCCTTTTCGTTGCCGGCGGTCTCTTCAAAGAAGGCGGCGATCTGCTCATAGCCGTCCTTGCGGGCCTGGGCTGCGTAGTAGGTGTATTTATTGCGGGCCTGGCTCTCGCCGGCGAAGGCCTCCCAGAGGTTGGCCTCTGTCTTTGTGCCTTTCAGTTCCATGGGTCTCGGCTCCTTTCTGTTTGCATCCTTATCTTGTATGAGACGGCTTGTCTCTTAGGGTCATGATACCAGATATGGGGCAGGAATGCAATACTATTGTTTTTCTGCGTGGGCCGCCGGCCCTGGGGCGTTTTGGGGAAAGTCCTTGACAGGGGCGGGGGCACATGGTAACATGAAACCTGTCGGGGACCGGAGCCGCCTAGACCAGGCTGAACCGGCTTCCCGCCTTCTTTTTTACAAGAAACGGGGGAACGAGCATGGACCCGATCAGAATTTTGCACCTGGGCTTTGGTGACAGCTATTACGGCACCGAGAGCGTCATCTTGAACCTATACCGCCACATCGACCGCAACCGGTATCAGTTCGACTTTCTGGTGAGCCATCATTTCCAGGACATCGCATACGAGGCGGAGGTGGAGGCCCTGGGGGGCCACGTCTACCGCCAATACTATAAATTTTATGAGAAGGACCAGCCCGGCTACCTCTCCCCGGTGGACTTTTGGAAGGCCCACCCGGAAATCCAGGGGGGCATCCACTACAACCTGAACGCCTTCGGGATCTGGCACCTGCAATTCCTCAAGGCGGCGAAAGATTTGAACTATCCCATCCAACTGGTCCACTCCCACAACGCCCTCCACGGTGCGGATTCCCTGGCCATGGCCCGGACCCAGCTGCAAGCCGCCATGCTGCGCGCCTTCGCCGCCCGCAACAGCAACAAGCGCATCGCCTGCTCCCAGGACGCCGGCCGCTGGGGCTTTGGGGGCAGCGCCTTTGAGGTATTCCCCAACACCATCGAGGCGGACCGCTTCGCCTTTGACCCAGAGACCCGTGCGCGCCTCCGGACCCAACACGACCTCCAGGACAAGCTGGTCCTGGGCTTCGTGGGCCGTCTCACCAACCAGAAGTATCCGGAATTTTTGCTGGAAGTCCTCCGGGCCCTGAAGGGCCAGCAGGAGGACGCAGTGTTGGTCCTTCTGGGCGAGGGGGAGCTGCGGGGCACCATGGAGGAGCTGATCCAGTCCTATGGACTGGAGAACCGGGTGTTCTTCATGGGCTGGGTGGACAACCCCCAGGAATGGATGCAGGCCTTCGACCTGCTGCTCTTGCCCTCCCGCCACGAGGGTTTGGGGTTGGTGCTGGTGGAGGCCCAAGCTGCCGGCCTACCCTGCCTGGCCTCGGATCAAGTGCCCCAGGAGGCCAAGGTCACGGAACGGCTGCGCTATCTGTCCACCCAATCCCCGGAGCCCTGGGTGGAGGCCATCCTGACCACCGACTTCTCCTACGACCGCCGAAAAGGCCGGGAGGCCGTCACCGCCTCCGGCCACGACGTGAAGGCCAGCGCCCGGCGGCTGGAGGCCATCTATGACGAATTGCTGCGCCAGCATCCCCTTGGCGCCACCGGGGGCAAGGCCCCCTGAGTTCCTTTGCTGCATGACTGGAGGGCAGTATGTCCCGAACGGAAAATTCCCTGCGAAACATCAAATTCGCCCTGATCTTCCAGGCTGCCAGTATCCTGGTGGCCTTCCTCACCCGGAAGGTATTCGTGCTGGTGCTCACCCAGGAGTACCTGGGCTTGGACGGCACCTTTGCCAACATCCTCTCCATGCTCTCCCTGGCGGAACTGGGCATCGGCGGGGCCATCACCTATAGCCTATATAAACCCCTGGCGGAGGACGACCGGGAGCAGATCACCGCCCTGATGGCCCTGTTCCGCCGGGTGTACTGGACCATCGGGGGCATCGTGGCCCTGCTGGGCTGCGCCCTGACGCCGCTCTTGCCGGTGCTGATCCGGGACATGCCGGACCTGCCCCACATCTATCTCATCTACCTGCTGTTTATCCTGAACACGGCCCTGTCCTACTTCGGGGTATATAAACAGTCCCTCATCATCGCGGACCAGCGGCAGTATATCACCTCCACCTGCCACTATGGCATCAAGATGCTCCTGCTCCTGGCCCAGGCCCTGTTCCTCTGGCTGACCCACAACTATTTCGTCTATCTGGGCCTCATGCTGGGGGCCACCCTGACGGAGAATCTGATCCTCACCTACCAGGCCAACCGGCTCTATCCCTATCTGAAAAAGGCCACGCCGCCGCCCCTGCCTCAGGAGACGAAACAGGCCATCCTGCGCAACACCAAGGCCCTGCTCACCCACCGGGTAGGGGGCGTGGTGGTGTTCGGCACAGACAACCTACTGATCTCCGCCTTTGTGGGCTCCATCTCCGTGGGCCTCTACTCCAACTACCTCATGGTCACCAACGGCCTGACCACCGTATATGGGCAGCTCTTCCGCTCCCTCACCGCCAGCGTGGGGAACCTGGGGGCCACCAAGGCGTCTGACCGGGCCCTGCCGGTGTATTGGAAGGTCAACTTCGCCGGGGGCTGGCTCTTTGGCTTCTCCGCCATCTGCCTGGCGGTGCTGTTCAACCCCTTCATCGATCTGTGGCTGGGGGAGGCCTTCCTGTTCTCCCAGGAGATCGTCTGTCTCATCGCCCTGAACTTCTATGTGACGGGGATGCGCCAGGCCACCCTCACCTTCCGGGACGCATACGGGCTCTACTGGTACGACCGCCACAAGCCCATTGCCGAGTCCGTCATCAACCTGACGGTCTCCGCCGCCCTGGCCATCCCCTACGGGGTGACGGGTATCTTCATCGGCACCTTCCTCAGCACCATGACCACCTGCTTCTGGATCGAGCCGGTAGTGCTGTTTCACTACGGTTTCCACGCTCCGGTGAAGCGCTACTTCCTGGACTACGCCGTCAACACCCTGGTCACTGTGGCCACCGGGGGGGCGGTGTGGTTCCTCTGCTCCCTGCTCCCTGGCAGCGGCATGGTCCTGTTCTGCGAAAAAGCCGCCCTGTGCCTGGTGGGGGGGAACCTGGGCTATCTGCTGGCCTACCACCGGCGGGAGGAATTTCGTTATTTCGTCACGCTCCTCACCAGCCGCCTGCTGCATCGGAAAACTTAAAGCAGAAAAATCCCTGGGGGCCGCCGACTGCGGCTCCCTTTTTTCGTTCATTTTCGGTAAAATCCTACAGGAAAAGTCTCTTGACAGTTCCGGGACAAGCATGGTACTATAGTAGCACCTATGAAAAGGGCTTTATTTTTGTGCGTAGATTAACGGTATCTGCCCGCAAACCCTTGACCGCATCGGACATAGGGAGGCAAAGAAAGCCGATCCAACCGTGTTCTTTTTCGCGCTCCACGCAGCGTGTGAGATAGATAGAACTGTCGGGGACTGGCCTTCGCCTGGATTAAGACGAGCGCCGGCTTCCGGCACTTTCTTTTCCGGGGCCGAACATCGTAAAGGAGGTGCCGCGACATGGCAAAAGCCGGCGCACGGGTGAAGATCACCCTCAGATGCAACGAATGCAAGCAGCGCAATTACAACACTATGAAAAACAAGAAGAATACCCCTGACCGCTTAGAAATGAACAAGTACTGCCCCTTCTGCAGAAAGCACACCGTTCATAGCGAGACTAAGTGATGACGGCCCATATTCTCTCTAAGAAAGAAGGGTGAACCAACGAATGTCTGAAAAGGAAAAGCAGAACCTGGACGAAACCGAGACGACGCAGCTGAAGGACACCAAGGAGAGCAAAGAAGCTAAGGAGCCCAAGGCCCCCAAGCCCAAAAAGGACAAGGCCAAGGCCGACAAGGACAAGAAGCCCGGCATCGGCAAGCGCATCGGCCGCTTCTTCCGGGAGCTGAAGGCGGAGCTGAAAAAGGTTGCCTGGCCCTCCCGCGCGGAGACCCTCAGGAACACCGGCATTGTGATCGTCTGCGTCATCGTCGTGGGCGTCATTGTCTGGATCTTCGACGGCATCGCAAGCGCCCTCATCGACGCCCTGCTCTCCCTCTTCGGCCGCTGAGGTTTAGGAGAACGTTATGGCTGAAGAAGCGAAATGGTATGTGGCCCACACCTATTCCGGGTATGAAAACACCGTAAAGGCCACCATTGAAAAGGCTGTGGAAAACCGCAACATGGGGGAGCTCATCCAGGCGGTGAACATCCCCCTGGAGACCGTCACCGAGATCACCGACGCCGGCCCCAAAACCGTGGAGCGCAAGGTGTTCCCCGGCTATGTGCTGGTGAAGATGGTGATGACCGACGAGACCTGGCACCTGGTGCGCAACGTCCGGGGCGTCACGGGTTTCGTGGGTTCCGGCAACAAGGCCATCCCCCTCACCGAGACGGAGATCTCCTCCCTGGGTGTGGAGAAGCGGGAGGTCTTGGTCAGCTACGAGGTGGGCAGCAGCGTGCGCATCACCGACGGCGCCCTGGAATCCTTCCTAGGCACCGTGGAAGAGATCGACACCGAGCGCCAGAAGGTCCGGGTCGTGGTGTCCATGTTCGGCCGGGAGACCCCGGTGGAGCTGGATTTGGACCAAATCGAGTCCATTTAACAGGGAGGGCCCCCCTCCACTGTTCGTTATGACTTGCGGGGTCCGGCCCCGCAGGCGTGGGAGGAGCTCACCGCTCCGTCCAACCACATTTACAAAATGGAGGTGCTCTAAGTGGCACAGAAAGTTACTGGATACGTCAAATTACAGATCCCCGCCGGGAAAGCAACCCCGGCGCCCCCCGTGGGCCCTGCCCTGGGCCAGCACGGCATCAATATCTCCGCCTTCACCAAGGAGTTCAACGAGCGCACCAAGAACGACGCCGGGCTGATCATCCCCGTGGTCATCACCGTCTACGCCGACCGCTCCTTCTCCTTCATCACCAAGACGCCCCCGGCGGCAGTCCTCATCAAGAAGGCCTGCAACCTGGAAAAAGCCTCTGGTGTGCCCAACAAGGAGAAGGTGGCCACCATCAGCAAGGAAGATGTGCGCAAGATCGCTGAGACCAAGATGCGCGACCTCAACGCCAGCAGCATCGAGGCTGCCATGAGCATGATCGCCGGCACCGCCCGCTCCATGGGCGTGGTCGTAGGCGAGTAAGGGGGTAGAAGCAAATGTTTAGAGGAAAGAAATATCAGGACTGCGCAAAGCAGATCGACAAGACCAACCTGTACGACACCGCCGAGGCCATGGACCTCATCGTCAAGACCGCCCCCGCTAAGTTCGACGAGACTGTGGAACTGCACGTAAAGCTGGGCGTTGACTCCCGCCACGCAGACCAGCAGGTCCGCGGCGCCATCGTCCTGCCCCACGGCACCGGCAAGGTGCCCCGCGTGCTGGTGTTCGCCAAGGGCGACAAGGCCGACGCCGCCAAGGAAGCCGGCGCGGATTACGTAGGCGAGGCCGACCTGGCCCAGAAGATCCAGCAGGAGAACTGGTTCGACTTCGACGTGGTGATCGCCTCCCCCGACATGATGAGTGTCGTGGGCCGTCTGGGTAAGGTCCTGGGCCCCAAGGGCCTGATGCCCTCCCCCAAGGCTGGCACCGTCACCCCCAACGTGGCCAATGCCGTCCAGGAAGCCAAGGCCGGTAAGGTGGAGTACCGTCTGGACAAGACCAACATCATCCACTGCCCCATCGGCAAGGTCTCCTTCGGCGCAGAGAAGCTGGGTGAGAACTTCTCCACCCTCATCGGCGCCATCCTGAAGGCCAAGCCCGCCGCCGCCAAGGGCACCTATATCAAGAGCTGCGTCATCGCCTCTACCATGGGCCCCGGCATCAAGATCAACGCTGCCAAGCTCAGCTAAGATTTTCAAAAATTCGATATCTTTCCCCCAAAGGCTCTTGACGGGGCCTTTGGGGGATGGTATAATGCTTTCGCGTTCCAAAGACAGCAGGTCACCGTAAATCCTGCCGAGGATGCAGTCCATTATGATTGCTTCATATCCTTGTGTCTTGCGGCGCAGGGATATTTTTCTTTGGTTCATCATT